>CAZSCC010000107.1:0-7646 GCA_964604905.1 uncultured Planctomycetales bacterium | reverse complement strand
TGCGCCGGTCATGATCCTCAAGTGCTGCATCGGCAACCGTAGTCTGGGGTGGGACCTTCTGCCCCCGGGCAGTGAGCGGTTCGAGGTGGATGGGAAGATCTACGCGGGGTACTAGGATTCACCGGACTCCTGGGCGAAAGGCACCGAGCCGAAGCCGATCGGCTGGTACGCGGGCAAGCAGTATGACGATGACACCGCGGATGCGAAGAAGGCGATTGCGGACATCGGCACGCATTACCCGGGAGCGACGAAGTGCGAGGTCGCAGGCTTTTTCTTCTGGCAGGGCGAGAAGGACGGCGGAAACCCCGTGCATGCGAGCAAGTACGAGGAGAACCTGGTCCGATTCATCAAGCAGTTGCGCAAAGAGTTCAATGCCCCGAACGCGAAGTTCGTCCTGGCCACCCTGGGCGAAGCCGTGAAGGGCAGCGGGGGCAACGGGGGGAAGGTGCTCGAGGCCCAGCTTGCCGTGGACGGCACCAGCGGCAAGCATCCGGAGTTCAAGGGCAACGTGGCCACGGTCTACTCCAACCCCTTGTCTCTGGGCGGCAGCGGAAACAGCCACTACGGCGGGAACGCGGAAACCTACATGAATGTCGGTGAAGCCATGGGCAAGGCCATGGCCGAGCTCCTGGGAAAGGCGAAATGAGCGAGCATAAGATCCTTGGGCTGATCGTTATCGCCGGTTTCGCGGCCATCTCCCACGCTTCGGACGTTGGCGGCAACACGGCTGCCATCGCCGCACCCTTTCTGGAAGTCCTCATGGCTGCCCCTCACGTGCAGGCACAAGATGCGCCATTGATGAAGACACTGATCGCGCAAGCGACGGAAGGCGACGCCCGCGCGCAGGTCGAACTGGCTGTGCGCTACCGCGATGGCAGGGGCGTCAAGCAGGATTACACCGAGGCGATGCGATGGGCTCATCAGGCCTCGGATCGCGGTGATGCGGCGGCGATGGATTTCGTGGGACATGCTTTTCTGAGCGGGAACGGGATCCGCCGCAGTCCGGAGATTGCTACCGCCTACTTTCAGGCTGCTGCTGGAAAATCCGCGACGGCGGGCTGGAATTTAGGCCAGTGTTACTACGGCGCCCAAGGAGTGACTCAGGACATTCCCAAGGCGTTGGAGATCTGGAAAAAGGCAGCCGCGATGGGCAGTGGCCGTGCCGCTTCGACTGCGGCGATGGTCTATCTCGCCGGTGACGGTGTCACGCCGGACCGGAAGGAAGCACTCAAGCTCGCGACACGGGCCGCGGAACTGAATGACCCCTCGGGCCTCGTCGTATTGGGTGAACTTTACTTCAAGGCCGGTGAGATCCAACAAGCCCGCGCCAACTGGACCAAAGTGTCGCGTCTCAAGCCTGTCGGCCCCACCGGACACCCTGAGCAACCATCGGATAGCATGGCCGCGCAGCAAGGGGCGGATCTGTTGAAGCTCATCGACTACCGGCAGCGGAAGTCAGAGCCCGGGCAATTTGCGCTGATCGATGTTCCCCACGTCCATCAGGGCTACAATAATTGTGGTGCCACGGCGTCCACTACGCTGGCTCGCTTTCAAGGCTCCAAGATCGGCGCATGGGAGTTCAAGCGGTTGTGTCCCTCTCCCCTCGGGACCGGCACGGGCTGGGGCGACTTGCTGAAGGCAGCGGGGAAAATAGGCCTGCGCTGGAAGCTGGTCACCTTCACGCCAGATGATGCCGGGTTTGAAAAGGCCACAGCCTTTCTTCGTTCGGAACTGGATTCCGGGCGTCCCGTGGTCATTGATTTCAAATACATCGGTCCTGATTACCCGGGCGGCGAGGCCGGTCATACCCTCGGCATCGCCGGTTATATTGCCGCTGACAATCTCTTCATCCTCTGCAATCCGGCGATTGCCACTCCAGGTCTGCAGCTGATAACCGCCGAGCACTTGAAGCACTTTTGGCGGTCGGACCATTACAGTAGACTCTCAAACGAAGTCTTGTCCAGGCCGGCCATCGTCATCGATCAACAGTGATTTCACACCGCCCTTCGACGATCGAAACAAGGACCATGGAGTGCAGCGACTGCGTGACCCGGAGCGGCGCCCCGGTGGGAGGACGGGAGGCTGTCCGCCTCCCAGGATCCGGGATGGAGGGTTGCGTTACGCTGCGACGAACTCGGCAGACCCACGCTGGAGGTGGAAGGACATGCAGATCCTGATGCTGCTGGCGGCGGTCCTGGCGGCGGCAGGGCCCGGCGAGCCGCGCGGGCCGGTGAAGGTCTTCGTCCTCGCGGGGCAGTCGAACATGGAGGGGCAGGGGATGATCCGCGGGGAGAAGCCGGGGACGCTGGAGTCCCTGCTCAAGGACCCCGCTTCCGCCCCCCGCTTCAAGCACCTGGTCGACGCCAAGGGCAACTGGGTCGTGCGCGAGGACGTCTGGATCTGGTACCTGGGGCGCACGGGAGGTCTCACGGTGGGCTTCAGCCCCAAGGGGGACGCCATCGGTCCAGAGCTGCAGTTCGGACATGTGGTAGGGGACTAGCGACAGCATCGGTCATGGGTAACGAAATCGTCTACTGCGGGCGCTGTCAGTCGCGACTGCTGGCCGCGGAGTTCGAACAGGGCAAGGCCATCCGACTCTCCGACGGCCCCGTCTGCGTGGCCTGTCTCCAGACCTCGGAGCGGGAATGCCTCGGCCGCTCTCGCAAGAGCCCCTCCGCTCCGGCCTCGCCGGCCTCTTCGAGCTCGCACCGGGCCGCCGTCGTGAAGCCTGAGCCGAGCCGCCCGGGCCTTGTCGTCGCCGGAGTGGGCGGAGCCGTCGCCGTCGTGGCTATCGTTCTGATCGCCGTCCTCGGCGGAAGCGGGAAGCCTCCGCTTCCAGCTCCGGCCCAGGCTCCCACGCCTCCCGTCGCCAAGGCCCCGGAGGAGGTCGGGTTCGGGAAAGACCTCGACACCCTCAGGGCCGACCTCGCGGAGCCGTTGGCGAAAGGCGACATCGGCCTCGCGCAAAGAGTCCTCGACCGGGCGAGAGGGCGCCACACGGCGCCCGGCTGGGACCGGGCCATCGGCGGCCTCGATCGAGACGTGGCCGCCCGCGCCGGACGTCGATACGCCGAGCTGAAGTCGAACGCGAAGATCCCCGACGGCCTCCGTGCCGCGAAAGCCGAGGTGGCTGGTTGGGGGCCCTCCTTCACGTCGCTCTTGAAGGAGCTGGAAGGGATGGCCCTGGAGGCGCCGCCGCCGAAGGCGGAACCCGTGACTCCGGCGCCGGCCGCTCCCTCTCCCTACCTCGCTCCCTGGGAAAAGGCGATGGCCTTCGCCACGCGGGGTGACTTCGCGCGCGCGATTGCGGATCTTCAGGCGGCGGGAAAGGAATTCAAGGAGGACAACGCCCGGGAGATCCAGGATCTGGAGCGGCTCCGAGCCCTGGCCCCGGAGTTCCTCCAGGTCCTGGCCTCGCTGACGGGCGGGGAAGTGGTGGACCTCGACGTCGTCCAGGAAGACGGAAGCCGCGCCCGGGTCAGGGGACCCTTGCTGAAAGCCGGGCCGCAACGGTTGGAACTTCAGAGCGAACCGCGCTTCGTGGAAAACGAGGACATCGCGCCCGCCTCGCTGGCGACCCTGTACGCTAGGAAGAAACCGCGTGAGGAACCCCGCCTGCTGGCCCTTGCCTGTGCCATCGACGGAGACGCGGAGGCGGGGAGAAAGCTGCTGGGGGACAGCGTCGACGTCCTTCCCGAAAAGGTGTGGGCCTACGCGGAGAAGGCGAAAGGGAAGAGGCCGGGGGCGTCGAGAGAGGAGTGGGCCGCCCGGAAGCTGTTCTACGAGGCGGAGACGGCGTTCGCGTCGATCAAGACCCGGGACGCCGCGATGGAGCGCTACGGCAGGCTGCTGGAGGTCCACGCGGACACCGGCTTCGTTAGACGGAGCCGTGCGGAAATCACCGCCCGCACGGAGGCCGCCGGCGAGACTCTGCTGCCGTCCGTCTTCATGGCCGGAAACGGGATCTTCAAGCCCATGAAGGTGAAAGCGGCATTCAAGGGCAAGCCGATGGAATTGAGCGCGTGGGCCTCGGCTAAGGAATCGAATACCCCGGAGCTGCAGAACAACGTCGAATTCGAGTTCTACGTTTCACCAGGGAAGGAGTACAAGGGCTGGGTGCTCCTCGGGGGCTGCTGCAGCACCACCTTCACATGGTTCCTGCAGGCCAGCGATCTGACGCACGTCGACCTGAGGTCCCGGAAGGAGTTCGCCTGCGACCCCTCCGGAACGACAGCGGCCCCCTGGAACCACGGGATCCGCAGCTCGCTGACCACCCACGGCGGGCGCGACCACGCCAAGCAGGAGAAGAAGCCCGAACGGTGGGAGTGGGCGGAGCTCCCGATGCCCAAGTACGGCAGCGGAGGGCTCAAGAAGATCCGCCTGATCGGCCAGAGCAAGGGAATGGCCGTGGGGGCGGTGATCATCAGCCCTACCCGGAGAACGCCCCTCGACGAGGAGGAACTCCAGAAGCTCGAAGAGAGCGACAAGTCCACCTTCACGCAAGGTAAGCCAAAGCCGGAGGACTGGCTGGTCCTGGGCCTCTTCCCCGGCGCCAGCATCGGGGAGGCCCTCCCGCCGGACGGCGAAATCAAGCTGGAGTTCGAGACGTCGGTCCGGAACGGACCGACAAAGTGGAAGCTCGTGAAGGTCAACCCCAGCGAGGACAACGGATCCTGGAAGGCCAAGGTCGACTTCCATGAACACGGCATCGTGGGGAAAGGGGTCGCTTACGCCATGCTCCACCTCGGGGCGCCCCGCGCGATGAAGCTGAAGCTTCACTATGACCATGATGACGACATGAGGCTCTTCATCAACGACAAGCTGGTCAAGGAGGAGGGCTCTTTCGGGACCGGCACGACGATGGTCGACGTGGTTCCCGGATGGAACCGCGTGCTCTTCAAGATTTGGGACAACGGCAAACCCCCTCCCAAGGGGTCGTTCCACGTCGCGGCACGGTTCACCGACGAGTCGGACCGTCCGGCCCCGGGGTTGACCTTCGACGCCTACGGGCCGATCCCCCACTGAAGGAGGGTTCCCACGGCCCCCTTGGACGTCCCGCCCGACAGTGCGCCCGTGGATCACAAGGGAGAACTTTTCCGTAGTCATATGCCGCATATTCGTATCTTGAGCGAGCCTACCGTAGTACGGAGGAGACGGTGATCTCCCCGGAGCGGGCCCGGACGGACGGCCACGGAAAGGTCTGTTGAGAGGCAACACACCCATGCCGAACACGATGCGGACTCTGGTTCTGGCGGCGTTCATCCTGGCCGTCGTAGTCCCCCCCGCCGCCGACGCCCGCCCGTCAAGGATGTCGACGGAACCCCCGTTTCCCGCCGGCCGACAGGACCCGAAACCGCCGTTGCCCAGGCCCGATGGCAAGCCGGCGGACATGACCAAGCCCGTGCAGGTGTTCATCCTGCTGGGCCAATCCAACATGGTCGGCATGGGGAGGATTGACGCTGGCGACAAAGGCAAACCTGAGGGGTCCCTGGAGCATGCCGTAAAGACCAAGATGAAATACCCCTATCTCGTGGATGATGCCGGCAACTGGTCGGTGCGCAAAGATGTCCGCTTTGTGCGGATGATGCAGGGAAAGGGGTTGATGAATAACGAGTGGCTGGGCGTCGCGCAACCAGAGCAAATATTCAAGTCAACCACCATTGGCGTGGAGTTCGGGATCGGACATGTCGTCGGCAATGCGATCGATGCGCCCGTGATGATTCTCAAGAGCTGCATCGGCAACCGCGCCCTTGGCTGGCATCTTTTGCCTCCGGGAAGCGCGCGGTTTGAAGAAGGGGACAAAGTGTATGCCGGTTATAGAGATGCCCCGGATTCATGGGCCAAAGGGGCTGAACCCACTCCGCCCGTCATCAAAGCGGGAACTGTAACCCTGAAGGGTGATAATCCGGCAGGCTGGTATGCCGGCAAAGAATACGACGACGACACTGCGGATGCCAAGAAGGTGCTTGCGGATCTCGACAAGCACTACCCCGGGGCGAAGAGTTACGAGGTTGCCGGCTTCTTTTACTGGCAGGGTGAAAAGGACGCCGGCAATCCAGTCTGGGCGGCTCACTATGAAACAAATCTGGTCCAGTTGATCAAGGCATTGCGCAAGGACTTCAATGCACCGAATGCGCAGTTCGTCCTCGGAACGATGGGTGAATCCGTAAAAGGCAGCGGCGGTAACGGCGGCAAGATCCTCGAAGCACAACTCGCCGTGGACGGCACCGCGGGCAAATATCCCGAGTTCAAAGGCAACGTCGCGACCATCTACACGCATGACATGGCCCGTGGCGGCAGCGGCAACGGCCACTACGGCGGCAACGCCGAAGTCTATATGGACGTCGGCGAGGCGATGGGTCGGGCCATGGTGGAGTTGTTGAAGAAATAAGTAAGCACGCGCCCGGGGGCCGGGAATAAACTGACGGGTAATACAAGGAACAAGAATGAAACAGAACCCCATCACACGCAGAGCTTTTGCTCTATCCTCCATCACGCTCCTGGCGCTCGCCCTGTCGTCTATTGCCACCGTCTCGGCGGCGGAAACGCCAAGCCCGAAGACGGCTGACATGAAGAAGCCCGTCAAGATCTACCTCCTCTCCGGCCAGTCCAACATGACCGGACGGGGAAACTTGGGGGATCTGACGTTGAAAACGCCGGCCGCCGATCAGAAGGCGTCGTTGGTCCGCTTCATCATGGAGCCGCAGAACGTGGAGAAATACAAGTTTCTCTACAAGGAGGATGAAAGAAAGACTCGTAGGTGGACGGTGTGCGATGACGTCTTCATCACCCAGGGCGACTGGCCGCATGACGGAAACAAGGACCACGGAAAACACGGCGGGTTTGGGCCTGGCTACGGTGGCTTTCGCAATGGGGGGCTTGGTTCAGAGTTTGGAATCGGCCATGTCCTGGGCAATTTCCACGATGAACCCGTTCTATTGGTGAAGGTTGCTTTCGGCGCCAATAATCTGGCAGTAAATTTCCGGCCACCGAGTTCGGGTGGAGCGCTGGGCGACAAATACCCGCTGGTGGTCAAGGCCGTCAACGAGGCGATCGAGCATCTGCCGGAAATCATCCCGGGTTACCAGAAGGAAATCGGCTATGAAATTGCCGGCTTCTTCTGGAACCAGGGGGAGCATGACTGCACTCCCGAGTTCTCGGCGGAGTATGAACAGAACCTCGCGAATCTCATCAAGGATCTGCGGCAGGAGTTCAAGGCACCCGGCATGAAAGCGGTCATCGCCGTGACGGGTTTCGGCGGTCGGGACCCCAAGGATGCGAAGACTGGAACTGCGCCCAAAGGTTATGAGAATCAACTGAAAGTCATCGCCGCCCAATTTGCTGTGCCCCGCCGGCCGGAATTCAAGGACACCGTGGCCACCGTGGAGACGCGTGATTTCTGGCGGACACAGGAGCAATTCGGCGGGAACAATCAAGGCATCCACTGGAACGGCAATGGCGAGTCCTACTGGCTGATGGGTGAAGCCATGGGGCAGGCGATGGTCGAGCTCCTGGGAAAGGTGAAATGACATGCAGATCCTGATGCTGCTGGCGGCGGTCCTGGCGGCGGCAGGGCCCGGCGAGCCGCGCGGGCCGGTGAAGGTCTTCGTCCTCGCGGGGCAGTCGAACATGGAGGGGCAGGGGAT
>CAZSCC010000106.1:0-6321 GCA_964604905.1 uncultured Planctomycetales bacterium | reverse complement strand
CACTCCACGTGGACGCGTGGCCAGCCCACCTTGAAATCATCAAACATGACGATCGAGAAGCCGAGCGAGCGGATGAAGGCGTGCTCGGTCGCCTCCATGTAGCGGAAGTAGCTGGCGAAGTGGACGAGCCCCGCCATGTCGGTGTCCGCGAACTCGACGCGGTGGACCATCCTGAATTCGTGGGCCATATTTGTAGAGGGTCTACGTTTCGAAGGGCCGGCTGACGGGAGGTGTCTCGGGGAGCCGGGCGAACTCCCCGACCCGGGCGAACAACTCGGTGAAGTCGACGAACAGGTTTCCGATCAGGCAGTCGGTGACCGGCCCGCGCATGGCGGGGTACTTCCCGATCAGCTCGCGCATGCTGAACTCGTGGGTGTAGAACGCGTGGACGAGGTTGCGCATGGCCTCGTATCCCTTCGACATCTGTGCCCCGTAGTCCGCAAAGCGACGGGCCGAGACGTCTCCCGCCTCGAGCGCCGCGTGGGCCGCGTCCCCGGCCAGCTCGCCGCCCCGGAGCGCCAGGAAGAGGCCCGAGGAGAAGACGGGGTCGAGGAAGCCGAACGCGTCGCCGGCCAGCACGAGGCCGTCCGCGCTGCAGTACTTCGACCGGTAGGACCACTCGTCCGTGAGGTAGTAGGGCCCTTCGCGCACGAGGGGGGCGTCGGCCCGCGCGCCGGGGGCCTGGACCCGCCGGCCGGAGGCGACGTGCCTCTCGATCCAGGCGTTGACCTTCACTTCCCGGTCGAAGATGGCGGCCGCGTCGCGGGTCTCCCGGAAGAGATAGTCGGGCTCGGCGACGATCCCCACGCTTACGATGTCGTCCGCCAGCGGGATGTACCAGAACCATCCCTTCCGGGGGAGGAAGGCCACGGTCGTGGCGCCCTCGTCCTGGCCGGGGTCGCGCGTCGCTCCCTGGTAGTAGGTCCAAAGCGCGACCCGCTTGAGCTTGTCGTCGGGCATCCGCCAGTGGCTGCGGTTGACGCTCAGGGCGTCGCGGCCACCGGCGTCGATCGTGACCGGCGCGCGGAAGCGGAGCGCCTCGCCGGACTTCGAAACGGCGTCGACGCCCACGACGGCGTCCTTCTCCCTTACGAACTCGGCGACCCGCGTCTCCTCCCGGACCTCCACGCCCTTCTCGCGGGCGTTGTCGAGGAGCATCTGGTCGAACTCGCTCCGGAGGACCTGCCAGGTGAGCGACGCCGGGTGGTCGAAGTGCTTGAAGAAGTAGAAGGGGTGGGGGGCGCGGCCGTCGAGGGTCACGAACTGGACGCTGTACTTCTTCTGGAAGCGCGAGGCCTTCATCTTTTCGGCGAGGCCGACCCGCTCCAGCGGGAACCAGCAGTACGGCATCATCGACTCCCCGATGTGGTACCGGGGGAACTTCTGCTTCTCGAGAAGGAGGACGCGGCGGCCGTGCATGGCGAGCACGGTCGCGGCGGTGGACCCCGCGGGGCCGCCGCCGATGACGATCCCGTCCCAGGAGGACTCAGGCATAGCGCGCGTCCCGATGTTCCGGCAGGAAGAATTCGTGGACTAGGCGGTCCACCTGGAGCAGTCCGTTCCGGTTGAGGCGGAGCTCGTCGCCGCCGTTCTCCAGGAACCCCAAGGTCCGGAGCGTGGAGAGCGGGCCGGTGAACCGCTCGAGGATCTCGACGCCGAACTTCCGGCGGAAGTAGGCGGGGCTCACGTGCCCGAGCTTGAACTGGAGGATCAGCTCGCGGATCAGCCGCTCCTCGGAGGTTGGCGTGAGGGCGCGATAGATCGGGAGCTCTCCCCGGTTCAGCCGGGCGATGTAGGGGTCCCAGTGGTGCTCGTTCTGGTAGTGGGTCCCGCCGGCGTGGCCGAACGAGGCGACGCCCAGGCCCAGCAGGTCCGCCCCGGTCCAGAGCCGGTCGCGGTAGACGAACGTCGTCCGGGCGGGGTCCCGGACGGCGGTGTAGGCGCTCCCCACGGTGTATCCGCGCGACTCGAGCTTGGCGAACGCGGAGTCGGTCCAGCGGCGCTTGGTGACCCAGTTGGCCACCGGGGCGACTTCCAGGCCCTTCTGGATCATGTCCTGGTAGAGGGGGGTGTTGTAGGGGATCTCCATCTGGTAGACCGTGACGCTCTCGGGCTGGAGCTCGAGGGTCCGCGCCACCGCGGCCTCCCACTTTGCGTCGGTGTCCCCCATCATCCCGGCGATCAGGTCGATGTTGATCTGGGGGAACCCGATCGAGCGGGCGAGGTCGTAGGCGCGGTCGATGTCCTTCGACCCGTGCGCCCGTCCGTTGAGGCGCAGGATGTCCTCGTCGAAATGCTCGACGCCCAGGCTGAGCCGGGTGACGCCCATCTCGCGGAGGAAGCGCAGCTTCTCCTCGGTGAGCGTGCCCGGCTCGCACTCGAAGGTGATCTCCTCGGCCCGGTCCCACGGGAGGATCCGCCTCATGCCCTCGGAGAGGGTGGCGAGCTGGCGGACCGACAGGAACGACGGCGTCCCGCCGCCGAAGTAGACGAAGTTCGGGCTCCTCCCGCCGATGATCGGCTTGTCGGCGAGGAGCGCGAGCTCGCGGATCGCGGCGTCGAGATACCGCTGGATCTCCTCCGCGTTCTTGTCCGTGTAGACGCGGAAGTAGCAGAAGTGGCAGCGCTTGCGGCAGAACGGGATGTGGAGGTAGACGCCCAGGGGGGTCTCGGGCTTCGGGGGCCGCGCCAGGGCCGCGTGCGCCTCGGCGGCGAACTCGGGCTTCCAGAACGAGTAGGGCGGGTAGTTCGAGACGAAATAGTTGCCGACCTCCGTCTCGCCCTCGGCGCCTTTCCCCGCAGGGGCCGCGGCGGGGCGCGGCGCCGGGGCCTTCGCGGAGGGCAGGGCGGCGCGGTAGATCGCCTCGAGGTCGGCCGCGGTGACGGGCCGCGGGTTGAACTTCGCGGTCCACTGGCCGGCGGCCTCGACCGCGAGCTCCGGGATGGACTCGGGCTTCACGCCGAAGGACTCCAGGGACGCGGGCATCCCGGCCGCCCGGAGCAGGTCCTCCAGCGTCGCGGCCAGCGCCTCGGAGGCCGCCGACGGGTCGGCGTCGGCCGCCGCCAGCCCCGCGTGGGCCATCAGATCGCGGTAGGTCTCCCGCGCGGCGGGCTGCTGGGCGTTGAAGCGGACCACGTGGGGCAGCATCATCGACACCGCCTGGCCGTGGACGACGCCGAATCGCGACGTCAGCGGATTGGCCAGGGAGTGGGCCGCGCCGAGCATGCTCAGCTCGATCGCCATGCCCGCGTAGGCGGCCCCCAGCTGCATCGTCGCGCGCGCCTCGAGGTCGTCCGCCTTCTCCAGGACGCGCGGCAGGCCCGAGACGAGGAGACGGAAGGCTTCCCGCGAGCAGGACCAGGAGTTCGCGTTCCGCTTGTTCGTGACCGCCGTCTCCACCGCGTGGGCCACCGCATCCATGCCGGTATTGGCGGTGACGTGGCGCGGTTGGGAGAGTGTCAGCATCGGGTCAAGCACGGCGATCGCGGGCGCGATCTTCGGGTCGCCGCACGCCATCTTCTGGTGCGTCTCCTGGTGGGAGATGAGCGCATAGGACTGGAACTCGCTCCCCGTCCCCGCCGTCGTCGGGACCGCGATCATGGGGAGGAGGGGCTTCTTGATCTTGGAGTAGCCCCAGAAGTCCCGCATCCGCTTGCCGTGGGTGAGCAGGACGTTGCAGCCCTTGGCCGTGTCCATGCTGCTCCCGCCGCCCAGGCCGACCAGCGCGTCGATCCCCGCCGCGCGCGCGAAGGCGGCGCACTCCTCCACGTCGCTCTCGGCGGGGTTCTCCTTCGTGCGGTCGAAGACGGCCACTTCCAGGCCCGCCGCATCGAGCGACCGGCGCGCCCGGTCGACGTGGCCCGCCGCTGCGATTCCGGGGTCGGTGACGATGAGCACCTTCTTGGCGCCGAGCTCCCGCGCGAGTTCGCCCAGCCGGTCCACCGCGTCGACGCCGAAAACCAGTCGGGTCCGGGTGGGAAAATCGAAGGTGACGGGAATGACGGCCACCCCTGCGTTCACCGGGCCTTCTCCACGATCTCCGGGGGGGCGGTCGTCTGATAGGCCCGGGCGCGGAAGAGGAAGTCCACGATGCTGCCCTCGTGCGGCTGGAACCAGTTGAGCTGCACGGTCGGGAGGGCCCCGATGTTGAGGCGGTCGATGTTCTGCGCGTCGAGCAGGGCGCGGCTGAACTTCGCGTCCTTCGTGATCGCCGAGCACACCAGCGTCGAGCCGATCTTGGAGAGCATCTGATCCTGGGGGCACTGGACGACGGTGGCGAAGGGGAACATGTACTCCTTCTTCGCCATGGCCGCGTCGGGCGACTCGCAGTGGACGATGGTGGGGCGCACGTAATCGCAGCGCTCCATCTTGACCAGGCGATCGCCGCCGCGGTACTTCGCGGTGACCTCCTCGACGCCGGGCTCCTTGAGCGCGGCCTCGATGTCCTTGTCGATCCCCTCCGCCTGGCCCTTCACGGTGAACGCGGCGAGGGCGGCCTGGGGGTCGGTGGGCGGCAGGGGCTTGATGGGGCCGAGCTTCTTCGCGAGCGCGTCGGCGATCTCCTTCGTGTGGCGCGAGGCCCAGACGCCCGAGCAGTTGATGCAGCCGCGGCCGCTGTTGATCGCGATGCTGGTCGCCATGAGGTCGACGTGCTTTTCCCAGTTGTCGACTTCGTCGTCGCCGAGCAGGATCTTGCTGAAGCCGGGGCCGTGCACTTGGACGGCGGGGTTGCCGTGGTAGCGCTCGACGGTCGCGGTCGAGCCGAAGATGAGCGTCTTGGGGCAGTGGTCGAGCACGGCGGCGCCGACCTCGGCCGCTCCCGGGTAGATGGAGATCGCCTGCTTGGGGATGCCCGCCTGGAAGAAGGCCTGGGTCATGCGCCAGGGGGTCCAGGGCTCCTGCGGGCCGGGTTTCAGGACGAGGCCGATCTGGAGCGGGATGATGGGGAGCCAGAGGCCGTGCACGCCGGGCGAGTTGGAGGGCAGCACCATGCCGAGGACGGGCGTCAGCGCCTGGTAGCTGCGCATGACGCTTCCTTCCATGCCGTAGCCGCGCGAGAGGATCTCGAAGTCCAGGCCGCGCGTCAGCGAGGAGAGGATGGCCTCCAGGTTCTGGAGCACGTAGGCCAGCTTCCCCATGTTGAAGCGGGACATGTGCTCGGGGAGTCCCGTGGTGGCGGACTGGCACTTGACGAACTCGTCGGGCGTCTGGGTGCCGTCGCCCGCCGGCAGGGTCGCGTTGATGAAGAGATCGCCCGCCTTGCGGCACATGGCGAGCAGTTCCTTGCAGGGGATCTCGCGCAGCACCTCGCGCGCGCGTTTCGCCTGGCGCATGTCGCGCTCGATGAGGCCGCCGTTGGCCTGGCTGACCTCGGCCATCAGCTCGCCGGTGGCGTGGTGGTAGACCTTGTCGACTTCGAGGCTCTTGTAGGGCTCGCCCCAGCGGAGGATCGGAAAATGGATCATGGCTTCCAGTGTATCATGGCCGCCCCCGGGGATCGCCCGAAGTGGGCAAACTCTTCTGGGGCAGCGGGTTGCGATCTCAGGCCGCTCACTCTATAAACTAATACACCCCGACCGTGGTGGTCGCCGCAAAGACTCGGTAGGGCCGCACGCCGCTGACGCCGTCCCAGGGGAACTCGGGGCAAGGCGGTTCCAGTTCCGCCTCGTCGCGCTCGAAGAAGCGGGGGACGAAGAATTCCTTGGTGAGCGTGGTCAGCATGACGCGGCCGGTCTGGCCGTGCTTCGTGATCAGCTTCTCGGAGTCGTCCAGGTCGACGAGCTGGATGACCGCTCGGGGCTGGGGG
The DNA here is from genome assembly GCA_964604905.1 of uncultured Planctomycetales bacterium. GTDB lineage: Bacteria > Planctomycetota > MHYJ01 > MHYJ01 > JACPRB01 > JACQFK01. The sequence continues at coordinate 514 of CAZSCC010000106.1, read as the reverse complement.
GCGTAGTACATGATCTTGTACTGGTCCTCGAGCCGGAGCGTCCGCGCGCGGGCGAGGCCCATGAGGGTGTTGCCGTAGCAGGCGGCCATGTAGACCTTGGGGCCGAGCAGCTCCTCGACGGCGAAGCGGGCCCACTGGGCGGTCATCTCGGTGCCGCCGCAGAAGACGCCCGTGATGCCGGCCTTCTCGATGCTGGAGCCCCCGGCTTCCAGCTTGGCCGCCAGCGCGTCGAGCAGCTTCGGCGTGACGAACATGCACTTGATGTCGTGGCCCGCCGAGAGGATCGTCATCGCCTGGTCGATCACGTGATCGGCGTAGAGTTTCAGCTCGGCCATCGCCCCGCGTTTGATGAGCTTGATCACCCAGCGCGGATCGAGGTCGAGGCAGAAGCAGATGCCGCCGCGATGCTGGCAGAGGTGCTCGACGGCGAGCCTCAGGCGTCGCGGTCCGGAGGGTCCGAGCATGAGCCAGTTGGAGCCCTTCGGGAAGTGCGAGTCGGGGAGGGTCTCGGAGA
>CAZSCC010000105.1:0-2435 GCA_964604905.1 uncultured Planctomycetales bacterium | reverse complement strand
GGCCGCGTCTGGAGCCTTCCCGCCTGACGCGCTACCCTCCCTCTCCCCCGCTTCGGGGGAGAGGGTAGGGTGAGGGGGTTCCTCTGGAAGAGGTCAAGCCTCACTCGACGGCGGGCAACGCTCGCGGTCACCGGCCGGAGCGAGCAACGCGAGCTCCGGTTCGATGCACTGCGGGGTTGGGCCGTATCGCAGCAAGTTGTATACTAAAAGCCATGACCCGAGCGCTGGACGCCGCCATCGCAAAACTTGCAACGCTACCGGCCAACGAACAGGATCGGATCGCCGCGTGGCTACTCGATGAGCTTCGGGACGACGAACACTGGGCGCGCCAGTTCGCTGCCTCACAGGACGCTCTGAGTAAGCTCGCCGCCGCAGCCCGGGCTGCGCGGTCAGCCGGAAGAGCCTCAGAACTCGACCCCGACAAGCTGTGATATCTCGCGCGACGCCGCGCTTCTGGACGGCGTATCGCGACCTGCCACCTGAGATCAGGGAGCTCGCTCGGAAGGCGTATCGCATGTTCCGCGAGGACGCCCGGCATCCGAGCCTCCACTTCAAGAAGGTTCACGATCGCGACTCCATCTACTCGGTCCGCGTGACTCTAGGATACCGAGCCCTCGGGCTCCTGGAGGACGAGGAGATCGTCTAGTTCTGGATCGGCGCGCACGCGGAGCATGACCGCCTTCTTGACCAACTGTAGCGCTCCTTCGCGTCGGCCCAACGGTCATGGTGGGCAGCCGGCCGCTCTGGGCCGGTCCGCTCAACATGTCGTTGGGCGGCCTTAGCCGCGGAAGACGTGTTCGTTGTGCCATTCGAGAAACTTCTTCTCTGGACGATGGGACGACGCGCCTGGCACCTGCAGCTCGGCTCCGTGAAGAGGATAGTAGCTTCTCCCATTCTTGTAGTCTTGGCGCAGGCGCGCGCCCACTTCGAGCCGGAGCTGCGGCGTCACTGTCACGTACCCGGTATCAAACAAGCGGTGGAGGTCTGCCCGGAGCAACAGCCCGTTTCGAATGTCGTGGGGACCGTCCTGGGCGTACGCACGGATATGGGAAGCCTCAAGCGCCGGCAGCGAGCGTTCTCTCGTTACTGCGCAGGCCCGGCCGTACGCATCGAGAACTGCTATGCGGAATGTCGCCTGCCCAAGCCGCGGCTGTACGAGGCGCGGGCCTCCGTAGCGCCGGCCACGCTCCACCGACAACGGGAATCCGGTAGCTGGCATGGTCAAGGGAAGGGCCGCGGCCTGTGCCAGACAGGACTCCCAGACGCGTCGTCCCTCGCCAGCTGCGAGATCGTACTTGACGGGTGTCTGTGTCCGTGGCTGCCAGTCTGCTGGCTGGGGAATCCACGCACCAGGAGGGAAGAAGGTGGGCGAGACGAGCTGAATGCAACCAATCTCGTCAGATCCGGTCCGCTCGTCGTATCGGATACGTGCCCGGATGCTCGCGATTCGAGAGCGCATTTCGTGGAAGGAAGAGCATCCGTTGCCGAAGCCGAACGACTCCCACGCGAGCCAATCTGGAAGCCGCGAAAACTGCGCGAAGTATGCAAACCCGCAGACCGCGTTACGAGGGGCACGAAACGCGCGACGCGCTGAGGGGGTCCAAAAGTTGAGCTCAGTTACTTCTGGACGTTCCGCGAGAAATCGGTACCAGCCCTCGTCTGTAATTGCCACGGTTCCTATCACGGCGCGAGCATGGCTCCGTTGTCCGCCCAACACAGGTATCAGCCGCGACCGGAGGCCGTCGGCTGCACGCAGACGTTCGACCCTCACAGATGATCATGAGCGTCGCCGAATACGGACTTGGCCCGGCGAGACGACGCTGAACGCTCCGATCAGTTCCGCTGTGCGGCCGCGACATACCTCGGCGACGATCTCTGCCTTCGTTGCGTTTGCCAACCCCGCAAGGCGTATCAAGACCACCCCGGGGTGCACGAGGCCCTGCCGGAAGACCAGCTCGCCGAAGTCCTTGTCCGCGGTCAGCAGAATGGCGCCCCGCGCGTTGGCTTGTTGCAGGACTTCCTCATCTGCAATGCTGGGAGACAGCTCGGCCACATAGACGACGTCATGACCGTCCTGTCGGAGCCGCTCCACCACTGGGCGGTCGACGCCTTCATCGGCGACTAGATTCACGCGGACTTCGCGCCGACAGGGTACACGACTTCAGCCCGAAGCGCCTGAGCGGCAAATCGGAGCGCAGCCAGCACCCCCTCGCGCGTCAAGCGGGGGTGGGACTCCAGTACCGCCTCGATGGATTCGCCACTACCCAACTTCTCGAGGATGAGGTCCACGGTGATGCGGGTTCCCGCAACGACCGGCTTGCCCATCATCACCTTGGGATCTGAGAGGATCATTCGTTCACTCATCGTTACCCTCCTCGCGGCAAGTCTAGCAGACTCGCCCTACCCCCTCGGGAGTTCACGCCAATGGGGCGAAC
>CAZSCC010000104.1:0-1605 GCA_964604905.1 uncultured Planctomycetales bacterium | reverse complement strand
TTGCATCTGCTCGGACTGGATCACGAGAAACTCACGTTCTATCACAACGGCATCAACCGTCGCCTGACAGACGTGCACGGAAAAGTCCTGTACGACATCCTGGCCTGATCCTGGCAACTTCCTTCAGACCCCCCACGATGTAGCGCACCACACCGCATAACTCATTCAGCGAATGGGGCATGACGCGGCGGAGAGTTTACTCCGTCCCCGTCCCCGTCCCGGATCCCGATGACCGAGACTTGAACCGATCTTGGATCCGGCAGAGTTTGGGAAGAGCATCTGGAACGATCATGGAACGAGCAAGTTGTGGCCCTGCCTCAGGCTGACTGGCCTGGGACATGGGGCCGGGTCGCCGGATGCCCAATGGAGACAAGGCTTCTGGCGGAAAATACCTCGTCGCCGGGGCGCGATCGAGTATCTTGATCAGACGGGACCAGGCCCTCGGCTCGGTGAGGCTTTCGAGTATTGTCAATAGAGGACGAATATCCGGTTTCCGCTCGCGATCGACTTCTTGCCCATGCCTAGCCGGAAAGAAAGCCCGCCATGCTGATCCTAACCCTCCGCGATGTCACGGCCGGCTTCGGCGGCCCCCCGCTCCTCGACCGAGTCACGCTCTCCGTCGAGTCGGGTGAGCGCATCGGGATTGTGGGTCGAAATGGCGCCGGCAAGTCGACCCTTCTCAACATCATCCAGGGTGCGCTCCAGCCGGATTCGGGCGAGATCGCGCGGGCGCCCGGGCTCCGGGTCGGACATCTCGTCCAGACGGTCCCCGCTGGCCTCCAGGGATCAGTGTTCGATGTCGTCGCGGACGGTCTCGGTCCGGTCGGCGCGGCAGCCGCGATCTGCCGGCGCTTCACAGAGCGGCTGCCGCAAACTGATGCCGAGCGGCACTTACTCGACGATGCGCACCAGAGGCTCGAGCGAATGAACGGCTGGGAAGTCGAGCGTAGGATCGAGACCGTTATCTCGCGGCTTCTCCTCGATCCGGGCTCCGATGTCGCAAGTCTGTCGGCCGGGACCCGCCGCCGCGTTCTCCTTGCGCGCGCGCTCAGCGAATCGCCCGACCTCCTGCTCCTGGACGAACCGACGAACCACCTCGATCTTCTCTCGATCGAGTGGCTCGAGGGATTTCTGCGCTCGCTTCGAGGCGCGCTCCTCTTCATCACCCACGACCGTCGCTTCCTCGACGGCGTCGCCACGCGCATTGTCGAGATCGACCGCGGCCAGCTGTCGAGTCACCCAGGCGACTGGAAGACGTACGTCGAGCGCCGGGACGATTCCCTCCGGGTCGAGGAGGCACAAAATCGCCTGTTTGATCGGAAGCTCGCCGAAGAGGAAGTCTGGATCCGCAAGGGCGTCAAGGCGCGTCGCGGGCGGAACATGGGTCGCGTCCGCGAGCTTCAGGCGCTTCGCGCTGAACGACGTTCCCGGCGTGAGCGGGTCGGCTCGGTCCGTCTGGTGGCGCAGGACGCAGGGAGGACCGGCCACCTCGTCATCGACGCCGTCGACATCTCCTACTCCTGGGGCGATCGACTCATCGTCAAGGGCTTTTCGTCTACAATCCAGCGCGGCGACCGCATCGGGATCCTCGGCCCGAACGGCGCC
>CAZSCC010000103.1:0-2040 GCA_964604905.1 uncultured Planctomycetales bacterium | reverse complement strand
CTTCGCTTCGAGGCCCGCCGCCACGCCTTTCAGGTAGCTCCGGACCTCCTGCTTCTCCTTGAGGCCGTCCGAGAGCGCCACTCTCGCAAGCGTCACGTCCGCGTCCTCGTTCCTGAGGAGCGCTTCCAGGGTGGGAAGAATCGATTCCGACGTCCTGCTTCCATCCAGCGTCGCCAGGATCTTACGTGTCATGGGTCACCTCCCTCGCCAAGGGGAGCAACCGGGATGCCACAGGCGGATGACCCGCCCGCCCTCGATCCCGCGACCGCTCGCGCGGGATCGTGCCCGCGGATGCGGAAATCTCCGCGTCGGCGCGCGCGAACGTGGAGGAGGACGGGGCTGGCACTCCGCTTGCTCTCCTCTTCGCGAAGGAGGACGACGTATGAAGACCTCGATGGACCGCATCCTGATCCCGCTGGACGGCTCCCCCCAGGGCGACTCCGCGCTCGACGCGATCGGCCCCCTGCTCCAGATGCATCAGCCCGAGGTGCTCCTCCTGGGCGTCATGGATAAAGAGCAGTTCAATCCCAAGCTGCGCACCCACCTCGACTTCACCTGCAACGCCCTTCGCTCGAAGGGCGTCGATGCCTCCATCGCCCTCCGCGAGGGCAAGGAGGCCGCGCCGGAGATCCTCGACTTCGCCCGCGATCGCGGCGTCGACCTGATCGCCATGTCCACTCACGGGCGTGGCGGCCTCGCCCGGATCTTCGTCGGCAGCGTCACCGAAGAGGTCCTCCGCCAGGCGGAGGTCCCGCTCCTGGTCTGCCGTCCCGGCGCCGCCGTCGGCGAGTGGGACCGGATCGTGGTCGCGCTCGACGGCTCCGAGCGCGCCGAGGAGATCCTGCCCGAAGCGGCCCGGATCGCCCGGGCCCTGAAGGCCACGGTCGACCTCGTCCGCGTGGCCCTCCCGGTGGTCTCCGCGGGGGGCGTGGGCGAATTCCCGCTCGTCTTCCCTGCCGAGAACCCCCTGCCTTACCTCAAGGCCGTCTCCGGCCGGCTCCTGGCGGAGGGTGTGGACGCCCGCGCGGTTGGGCTCGAAGGGCGCGCGGCGTTCGAGATCCTCAAGCACGCGAAGGAGAACAACGCGGGGCTCATCTGCATGACGACCCACGGCCGCAGCGGCGTCGCGCGAGTCCTCCTGGGCTCCATCGGCGAGGAGATCCTCCGCCACGCGTCCTGCCCGGTGCTCCTGCGCCGGATGGCCCGCAAGCCGGTGGAGGCGAAATGATCGAAGCCGCCTCCGCCGCCCCGAAGGTCCGGACGCTCCGGCTTCTGCTCGTCGACGACGAGCCGGACGTCCGGAAGCTCTGCACCGACCTCTTCGAAGAGGCCGGGTACGCCGTGATCGCGGTCGAGGACGCGAAGAAGGGCGCGCGGGCGGCGCTCGAGGGCCGCTTCGACATCGGCGTGATCGACTACCGCCTGCCCGACGTCCGCGGCACGGCGCTCGTCCGCTGGCTCCGGAAGCGCTTCCCGAACATGGCGCTCATCGTCTTCAGCGCGTACGCCGACTGGGACATGTTCTTCCGCGCCGGGAGCGTCGGCGCGAAGGACGTGGTGGCCAAGACGTCCTCTCCCAAGGAATTGCTCCGCATCGTCAAGCACTGCTGCCCCGGATAACGGAGGAGACCATGTTCGTCCGCAACTGGATGTCCGCCCCCGCCGTCGTGATCCCGCCGGTGGTCCCGGCCGGCTCCGCGCTCAGCTTCATGGAGAAGCGCCAGATCCGCCGCCTGCCCGTCGTCGAGGACGGGCGGCTCCTGGGGATCGTCACCCGGAGCGACCTCGTCGCCGCGCTCGGAAAAGACAAGCTGAAACGCCGCGGCGAGGATCGGAGCGTCGACGAGATCATGACGAAGAAGCCCGTCACGGTCGAGCAGGGGGACACCCTCGAACGCGCCGCCGAGATCATGCTTCAGAAGAAGATCTCGGGGATCCCCGTCGTGGACGGCGATCGGGTGGTCGGCATCATCACCGAAAGCGACATCTTCCGCGCCTTCTGCCAGATCATGGGCGTGGGCGAGAAGGGCGCGCGCGTCA
>CAZSCC010000102.1:0-9513 GCA_964604905.1 uncultured Planctomycetales bacterium | reverse complement strand
CGAGCACGGCCTTGAAGGCGGTCCCGTCCTTGGGAAGGGAGAAGATCGCGGCGTAGGGTGCGCCCAGCATCGAGCGGGCGGTCTCCGCGATCGAGAGGTGGAGCCGCGCGGGGTCCTGTTCCCGCATGAAGCTGAAGGTGAGCGCCTGCACGCGGCTCATCCCGTGGAGCTCCTTCTGGAGCCGGTCCTCCGCATCGAGGCGCTGCCGGCGTTCCCGCGCGACCGCCTCCGACACGTACCCGACGTAGATGGCCACGACGAGGAGGACGGGGAGGCCCGTCAGGATCGTCGCGATCTGGTCCTTCTCGGCTCCCGAGTTGAGCGCGTACCACGTGTAGAAGGCGGCGATCGCGATGAATCCGCCGATCGAGACGGTCAGCCGCTGGCCGGCCGAGGCGAGGAGCACGACCAGGAACATGGCGAGGAAGAGCCCCTGGCGGTACTGCTCGAGGTAATGGAGCGCGACCACGAGGACGAAGATGTCGAAGATGAGGAGGCACGCCTGGACCCGCTGGTTGAGCACGGCGGCGCCCTTCTCGAGCACCATCGCGAGGTTGGTGATCAGGTAGGCCAGCAGGATGATAGGGAGGACGGGGGAGAGGTTGCCTTGGATGAAGGGGGGGATCGCCATCGCGGCGACCAGGATGAAGAAGACCATCCGGACCAGGACGAGAACGCGCTTGTGCCGCAGCATGAGTGCCGCCTCCGTCCGGTACCGCCCCTGCGATAATCTTAGCACATCTGCCGGCCCATGGGGGATTCGTGCCAGATGCTTGACATTTTGGTCCCTCGAACCATTATTCACATACCATGTCCGATCTCCCCCAGGGCGTCGACCCCGAAATCTTCGAAGACTTCTCGATCTCGATCGCCGGGCTGTCGCTCTGCAAGGCCCTCCAGCGCCCCACGGAACTCTGGGAGATGGTCCAGCTGATCCGGTCCGAACGCGCCATGGTGCGCGGCGAGATCTACCGCTGGGACGGCCTCCGCGACGCATACCGGGCCGCTGGCATCGCCCGCACGATCGTCCAGAAGCTCGACCAGATCCGCGATCGCTCGGGCGAATCGATCCAGTCGCTGCGGACCTTCCTGGAGAAAGTGGAGGACTCTCCGCGCGAGCGGGAGCCGATGGAGCTGACGATCGCGTTCATCATGATCTCCCAGAAAGGCCGCGAGGCGGTGGCGCGGTGGGTCGCCGACCCGCCCGGCCAGCTCGCGGACGCGGCGGGGAAGATCAAGGCGATCTCCGGGATCGTGGAGGGGTACCGCCGCGCGCTCCGCGAGTTCAAGCCGGTGCCGCCCCCGCCGTCGAGCCCGCTCGACAAGTCGGAGCGCCCCCAGCTCCAGCCGCGCTTCCAGCAGCTCACGCAGCCTCTGGAGGGGCCGCTCTTCCCTGCCGGTCCGGAATCCCAGCCGGCGGAGGCCGCCCCCGTCGCGCGTCCGCCGGCGGCCGTGGAGCCCCCCAAGCCCGCCCCCGTCGAGCACAAGCCGGTCGTCCGGCCCTCCGAGTCCATCTCCCCCGTCACCCTCATCCTCCCGCGCGGGGTCAATCCGGAGATCCTGGAGGACGTGCGGCGCGTCGACCAGTGCCGCAGGATCTTCGAGGCGACGAACCAGTCGATCGATGTGTGGGAGGTCTTCTACCTCGTCATGCTCGACCAGGAGTCGACCCGCAGCTCGCTCGAGAAGCTCGACGTCCTCAAGAAGAACGGCGAACAGCAGATGTTTGTCGACGGCGCGATGGAGCTCTTCGACCGGCTCCTCAAGGTCCGCGCCCAGCACGGCAAGTTCGTGCGCGACCTCCGCGCGTACCTGGCCGCGCTGCCGATCGGAACGTTCGGGAAGGAGACGATGGAGATGGCGCTGGGCTTCATCGTCGCCTCTCCTCGCGGCCGCGACCGCGCGCAGCTCTGGATCACCGAGCCCAACCGCTACAGGCAGGAGGCGGCGGGCCGGCTCGAGGACGTGATCAGCCGGACGATGAACTACCAGACGGCGCTGCGGATGGTGGTGCCGGGCTAGCCTCGGCGGTCTTCCGGATCCGGATGGCCACCGCCAGGATCGCGCCGGCGAGGAAGCAGCCGGCCAGGACGAGCAGCCCGGTCGTGCAGGACTTCGTAGTCTCCCTCAGCCAACCCATCGACGCGGGTCCGAAGTGTCCCCCCAGGTTTCCGATCGACAGGAAGTATCCGAAGAAGAAGATCCCGGCGGCGAACCCGTAGACCGGGTTGTCGAACTGCGTCATCTGGAGCTTCGTCGCGCCGAGGGTGCTGCGGTCGATGAAGGCCACCTGGGTGCGGAGCATCATGAACGGGATGAGCCGCCAGGTGACCCTGGAGATCGTCCGCTGCTCGATCCCGTGCTGTTCCATGGGGGCCAAGTAAAGTACGGGGAGCCGCCGCCGGTCAAAGGATAGGGTGGCGCAAATCTGCGAGGCAGATTTACGCCACCCCGGTACAATGGCCCCCCATGACGGTGATCACCCGGGTCCGGACCGCCGCGTCGGCCTCGGAAGTCGACATCCACATCGCCGGCGGGAAGATCGAGGCGATCCGACCGCACGGGCCGCCGCTCCCCGAGGGCGCGACGCGGATCGATGGACAGGGGCTCACCGCCGTCCCCGGGTTCATCGACCTCCACGTCCACGGCGGCATGGGCTCCGACTTCATGGACGCCACCGAGGAGGCCTTCCGCATCAGCGGCGAGTACCACGCCGCGGGAGGCACGACCGGCTACCTCCCCTCGACCGCCACCGAGTCGCCCGAGGCCGTCTTCGCCTGCATCGACATGGCCGCTCGCTGCCGCGACCAGCGGATCGGCGGGGTCGAGATCCTGGGCGTCCACGTCGAAGGCCCCTACATGGCGCCGAAGAAGCACGGCTGCCACGACCCGGGCTTCGTCCGCGAACCCAGCCGCGACGAAAACCGCCGCTTCCTCGACCGCGCGGACATCATCAAGCGGATCACCCTGGCTCCCGAGGTCCCGGGCGTGCAGGACTTCATCCGCGAGATCAGCCGCGCCGGGATCATCCCCTCGGGCGGCCACAGCGACGCGACGCTCGAGGAGACCCGCCGCGCGATCGGGAACGGGATGACCCTCATCACCCACCTCTACTGCGCGATGTCGACGATCGTCCGCGACGGCCCCTTCCGCGTACCGGGGATGCTCGAGGCGACGCTGCTCGACGATCGCCTGGCCACCGAGTTGATCGCCGACCTCAAGCACGTCTCTCCCGACCTCATGCTGCTCGCCATGAAGGCCAAGGCCGAGCGGACCGTCTGCTTCGTGACCGACGCCATGCGCGGGGCCGGGATGCCCGACGGGACCTATCTGTTCGGTTCGAAGCGAGGCACCCCGGCGGTGGTGGAGAACGGCGTCGCCCGCAACGTGGCGAATACCGGGTTCGCCAGCTCGACCGTCCGCATGATCGATCTGGTCCGCAACGCGGTCGAGGCGATGGGGATGTCGCTCGACTCGGCGGTCCGTCGGGCCAGCCTGATCCCCGCCGCGATCGCCCGCGTCGACGACCGCAAGGGGTCGATCGAGCCCGGCAAGGACGCCGACCTCGTGCTCCTGGAGACGAAGCCGCGCCTGGAGGTCCGGAAGACGATCGTGCGGGGCGACGTGATCTATGCCGCCTGATCTCGTCCTCGCCCTCGACGTCGGCACCTCCTCCGTCCGGGCGGGCCTCTTCGGGACGGACGCGCGGCCCGTCGCCGGGATGGAGGCGCGCCGGTCGTACTCGGTGCGGACCACGCCCGACGGCGGGGCCGACTTCGACGCGGAGGTCCTCTTCGGCCAGGTGGCGGAGGCGGTCGACGATCTCCTCGCCCGCGCGCCGGGCGGGATCGTCGCTGTCGCCTGCTGCACGTTCTGGCACAGCCTGCTGGGCGTGGATGGAGCCGGCGTTCCGGTCACGCCGGTCTACACCTGGGGCGACACGCGGGCGGAGCCGTCCGTTGCGAAGCTCCGCGAGCGGCTCGACGAGAAGGCCTACCACGCGCGGACGGGGGCGTTCCTCCATCCGCTCTTCCATCCCGCGAAGTACCTGTGGCTGGGGGCGGACCGGGCCGCCCGGTGGATGTCGTTCGGGGAGTTCCTGTACCTCCGCCTCTTCGGCCGCTCGCTGGCGACGATCTCCATGGCCTCCGGCACCGGGATGCTGGACGTCCACGCGTGCCGCTACGACGGGGAGGCGCTCCGCGCCGCGGGCGTGCGCGAGGAGCAGCTGTCGCCGCTCGGCGACGCGACCGACTTCTTCCGCGGCCTGCGCGAACCCTACGCGCAGCGGTGGCCCACGCTCCGGGACCTGCCGTGGATGCCGCCCGTGGGCGACGGCGCCTGCAACAACCTGGGGAGCGGCTGCACGACGCCCGACCGGATCGCCGTCATGGTCGGCACCTCGGGCGCGATGCGGGTCGTCTGGGAGACCGGGCGGGTGGAGATCCCTCCCGGCCTCTGGTGCTATCGTGCCGATCGCCGCCGCGTGGTCCTGGGCGGCGCGCTCAACGACGGCGGCAACCTGGTCGAGTGGTGCCGGAACACGCTGCGGCTGGGCGAGCCGGAGGCGGTCGAGCGCGAGCTGGCGGCGATGGAGCCCGACGCGCACGGCCTGACGTTCCTCCCCTTCCTGGCGGGGGAGCGGAGCACCGGCTGGGCGGCCCACGCGCGCGCGGCAGTCACGGGGCTGCGCTTGAATTCGAAGCCGGTGGAGATCCTCCGTGCGGGGATGGAGGCGGTGGCGCTCCGCTTCGCGCTGATCCACGAGCTGCTCCCGCCGGCCCGCGAAGTGGTGGCCACGGGCGGCGCGCTCCTCAAGTCGCCCGCCTGGTCGCAGATCCTGGCCGATGCGCTCGGCCGGCCGATCCTCCGCTGCCTGGAACCCGAGGCCTCCTCGAGGGGGGTCACCCTCCTGGCGCTCGAGGCGCTGGGCCGGATCCGCCGCCTCGAGGACCTCCCGACCGCCTACTGCGGGAGCTACGAGCCCGACCCCGCCCGCCACGTCCGCTACCGGGAGGCTCTGGAGCGCCAGAAGGCCCTTTACGGAAAGCTGGTGCCGAGGTGACCCCAACGAAACGCACCGTCTGTTTCGTTGGGCTCCTGGCGGCGGCCTCCGCGGCGGGACAGGAGGACCCCGAACTGGCCGCCCGGAAGCTCCGGCTCGCCCCCGGCCTGCAGGCGACGCTCTATGCCTCTGAGCCCCAGCTTGTTAACCCTGTGGCCTTCACCATCGACGACCGGGGCCGCTTCTTCGTCGTCGAAACCCACCGCCTCGGGACCTCCGTCTACGACATCCGCCGGTACATGCCCTGGCTCGAGGACGACCTGGCCGCCCGGACCGTGGACGACCGCATCCGCATGTACCGCAAGTGGATGGGGGCCGAGGCCGAGAAGCTGGGGGTTGAGTCCGAACGCGTCCGCCTCCTCGAGGACCGGGACGGCGACGGACGCGCTGACAGCGCCGGGACCTTCGCCGACGGGTTCGCCACGATGGCCGACGGCATCGCCTCCGGCATCCTGACCCACGGGGACGACGTCTACTTCGCCAACATCCCCAACCTCTGGCTCCTCCGCGACACGCGCGCCACCGGCCGCTCCGACTACCGCAAGGCCCTCCACACGGGGTACGGCGTCCATATGAACTACATCGGGCACGACCTCCACGGCCTCATCCTCGGGCCCGACGGCAAGCTCTACTTCTCGATCGGCGACCGCGGCCTCCACGTCGAGACGGGAGGGCGCACGGTCTCCAATCCCGACTCGGGCGCCGTGCTGCGCTGCAACCCCGACGGGAGCGACCTCGAGCTCTTCGCCACCGGCCTCCGCAACCCGCAGGAGCTGGCGTTCGACGCGCACGGCAACCTCTTCACGTGGGACAACAACTCCGACTGGCACGACATGGCCCGCGTCGTCCACCTGGTCGAAGGGCTCGATGCCGGATGGAGGATCGGCTACCAATTCCACCCGACGCGCGGCCCGTGGGAGGAGGAAAAGATCTGGGAGAAGGGTGCGGACGTCCCCTACCGGCTCCCCCCCGTTGCCAACCTCGACCACGGACCGTCGGGCCTCGCGTTCTATCCGGGGACGGGCCTCCCCGCGCGCTACGACCACCGCTTCCTCGCCTGCAACTTCCCAGGCGGCGTGATCTCCTGGGGCGTCGAGCCCAAAGGCGCGTCCTTCGAGCTGATCGACGTGAAGGAGTTCCTCTGGAACGCCTGGGCGACCGACGTCGAGTTCGGGCCCGATGGCGCCGTCTACGTCTCCGACTGGGGTGAGGGCTGGGCGATGAAGGGAATCGGGCGGATCTACCGCGTGAGCGACCCCTCGCTGGCGAAGGACCCGGCCGTCCTCGAGGTCAGGAAGCTTCTCGCCGAGGGGATGTGGAAGCGGACGCCCGAGGAGATCGCCCGCCTCCTCGGCCACCGCGACCAGCGCGTCCGCCTCCGCGCGCAGGGGGACCTCGCCGCGCGCGGCGCCGCCCACATCGGCCTCCTCGAGGAGATCGTGGGGCAGTCCGACACGCAGCTCGCGCGGCTCCACGCGATCTGGGCGCTCGGCCAGATCGGCCCGAAGGCCTCCGAGGCCCTCGAGGCCGTGGCGCGCTTCCTCCAGAACGCCGACTCCGAGGTCCGCGCGCAGGCGGCCAAAGTCCTGGGCGATCGCAGGCATCCGGGCGCCGTCGCCGCCTTGGGCGACCCGAGCCCGCGCGTCCGGTTCTACGCCTGCATGGCGGCCGCGCGCTGCGCCCGGAAGGAGGACTTCGGCCCCGTCGTCGAACTCCTCCGCGCAAACGCCGACCGCGACCCCTACCTCCGCCACGCGGGGGTGATGGCGCTCGCAGCGATCGGCGGCGCGGAGACGCTGGTGAACGACCCGTCGCCGGCGGTCCGGATGGGCGCGCTCCTCGCGCTCCGCCGCCTCGCGCGGCCGGAGATCAAGGCCTTCCTCGCCGACCGCGACGCCTCGCTCGTCTACGAGGCGGCGCGGGCGATCCACGACGTGCCGATCCCGGGCGCCATGGCGGCGCTCGCCGCCCTGATGGACAACACGGGCGTCGCGCCGCACCTGGCCCCGCGGGTGATCGACGCCTGCGCGCGCGTCGGCACCGAGCGGACGGCAGGGCAGCTCTCGTGGTTCGCGCGGCGCCACGACTTCCCCGCGCCGCTCCGCGCCGAGGCGCTCCGCGCGCTCTCCGAGTGGGACGCGCCGCCCGCGCGCGATCGCGTGGTCGGCCTCCATCGCCCTTACGTGCCCGCCGACCGGAACGCGGGCCGAGCGGCGATCCGGGGGATCATCGACTCCCTGCTCAAGGACCCGGCGGAGGCCGTCCAGCTCGAGGCGATCCGCGCCCAGGCGCGCCACCGCTGGGACGAAGGGGTGCCGATGCTCGCCGACCTCGTCCGCGACGGCCGGCACGCCGCGGCGGTGCGGGTGGAGGCGCTCCGCGCGCTCGCGGGGATGGGGAAGGGGAGGGAGGCGGTCCGGGCGGCGCTCGAGGACCCGGAGGTCGCGCTCCGCCGGGAGGCGATCCGGCTCGTGCCGTCGGAGAAGTTGCCCGACGCGGCGGCGCTGCTCGCGAACGTCGCGCTCCAGGCGGGACCGCTCCCGGTGCGGCAGGCGGCGGTCGATGCGCTCTCGGCGGCGGGCACGGACGAGATCCTCAAGAGGCTGGCCGACGCCCCGCTCCCGGCGGGGATGCGGCTCGAGGTGGACGAGGCGCTGGAGCGGCGCAAGCTCCCGCGCGCGAAGCTGCCCGAGGCGGCGATGCTCGAGGGGGGTACGGCGTCGCGGGGCCGCGACCTCTTCTTCGCGCCGTCCACCGGATGCGTGAAATGCCATAAAGTGAAGAATGGCGGCGGGACGGTGGGGCCGAACCTGACGCTCGCGGCCGGCCGGCTCTCGCCTCAGAAGATCCTCGAGTCGATCGTCAACCCCAATGCCGAGATCACGAAGGGGTACGATCAGATCCTCGTCCAGCTCAAGAGCGGCGACGTCAAGTCGGGCCGTCTGGAGCGCGAAGGCGACCGCGAGTTCGTCCTCATGGATTCCGAGGGACGCCTCGAGACCGTGGCCAAGGCGGACGTGCAGGCCCGGAAGGCGGGGAAGTCGGCGATGCCGGAGGACTACGCGAAGCTGCCGCGGCGCGATCTTCGGGACCTCGTCGCCTTCCTGGCGACGCTCAAGGCGGTCGACCCGAAGACGCTGCCGGTCGAGCCGGGAGCGGTGATCGTGGACGACGAGGACCCGCGCGGGTTCCGGACGGAAGGCAACTGGCGGACCGAGCCGCAGGGGGGCGACTACGGCGCGCTCGCCCACTGGTCGTTCCCCGACCCGTCGGGCCGCGGGAAGGCGATCTGGACGGCCGAGCTGAAGCCCGGCCGCTACCGGGTCTACGCCTGGATCGGGGGCGACCCGCTCGGCGAGCACGCGACGGACGCACCGTTCGCGGTGGGCGACCAGATCGTGAGGGTGGACCTGGCCCGGGACGCGGGCACCTGGCGGCTGCTGGGGACGTTCGCGTTGGGCGAAAAGGCCGAGGTCGTTCTTTCCAACAACGCGAGCCGCAACGTGTACGGGGACGCCGTTAAGTTTGTACTGGAATGATGGCCCCCACTCGCGCGCGGTTCGGCGTCGTCGCGTTCGCCGTCACGCTCGCGATCATCACCTACATCGACCGGATCTGCATCGCGCAGGCCGCGCCGCTCATCCAGAAGGAGTTCGGGCTCACCAAGATCCAGATGGGCTACGTCTTCTCGGTCTTCATCTGGACGTACGGGCTCTTCGAGATCCCCTGGGGCTGGCTGGGGGACAAGATCGGGGCGCGCAAGGTCCTGATGCGGATCGTGGTCTGCTGGTCGATCTTCACCGCGGCCACCGGCTGGACGTGGAACCTGGCGTCGCTCCTGGTGACGCGCGCGGTCTTCGGGGTGGGGGAGGCGGGCTGCTTCCCGAACATCACCAAGGCGTTCACCACATGGCTTCCGGCGAACGAGCGTGTGCGCGCCCAGGGCATCCTCTGGCTCAGCGCCCGCTGGGCCGGCGCCTTCACGCCGATCCTGGTCGTCTTCCTCCTCGGCTACATGTCGTGGCGCTGGACCTTCGTGCTGTTCGGCGCGCTCGGCATCATCTGGGCGGTCGCGTTCCATCGCTGGTACCGGGACGATCCGCACGCGCATCCCTCGGTGAACGACGCGGAGCGGGCGATCCTCCCCAAGGCGGAAGCGCTGGAGCAGGACCGCGGGAGCGTGCCGTGGGGGCGCTTCCTCGCGTCGCGGAGCCTCTGGCTGCTTTGCGGACAGTATTTCTTCCTCGCCTACGGGGCGATGTTCTACATCACGTGGCTGCCCACCTACCTGGTGGAAGTGCGGAAGGTGCCGATGACGACCGGCGCCTGGCTGTCGGCCTTCCCGTTCTTCTTCGCGGGGCTGGCGTCGCTCTTCACCGGCTTCTTCCTGTCGCGCCTGGCCCGCTGGATGGGCGGCGCGGGAGGGGCGCGGCGGCTCATGGCCGGCC
>CAZSCC010000101.1:0-1912 GCA_964604905.1 uncultured Planctomycetales bacterium | reverse complement strand
GATCGTGATGATCTTGGAGGGGTCGCGGCGGCCGTCCTTCTCCGACGCCTTGGCGATTTCGTCGTAGGACTTGAAGGTGCCATGGCCCCCCGCCGCCGCCACGGCCGTGATCGCCGCGGTGAGCGTCGTCTTGCCGTGGTCGATGTGACCGATGGTTCCGACGTTGACGTGCGGCTTGGTCCTCTTGAATTTTTCCTTCGCCATGGTCGAGTCTCCCTCCTGTTTCTTCTCTGGTCCGTCGGTGATCTAGTCCAAGGCACGCTCACTGGAGCTGGGGACGGGATTTGAACCCGCGACCTCGTCCTTACCAAGGACGTGCTCCACCACTGAGCTACCCCAGCGATACGGTCCCGGGCCCGCGCAACGACGACACCTCGACACGCGTTCCCACATAATTTCGCTTGATGGACGGATTCGCAGGGCAGGTAAAAGCCGGTCCCTTAATCAGCGAAAATTATAGCAATCGGCATGCCAATGTCAACAAAATCGGGGCCGAATTCGCTGTTTTTCTCTTCCTTGGAGCCCCGGTCGCTGGAGCGGGGGACGGGATTCGAACCCGCGACAACCAGCTTGGAAAGCTGGTGTTCTGCCACTGAACTACCCCCGCACGTTGGCTTCCTTTGGCACCGTCTTAGATCGTCTCCCCGCTTGGCTCTTCGCTAGCCTCGACTCGGCCGACCTCCCGATACCCTCGGCCTCGCTCACCCCATTTCGACTCGCACGGGGACGGGTCCACCCGTGACCCGGCGCCGGACTTCCGCCGCTTGCATCGAGCGCGCACAGCCTCCCAATCGCGCGAGTCGAGGTGGTGGCCCACCTGTTACTCTCGGCGAACCACGATGCGCCGCGCCGCAGCCTCCGGGCCGCCACGGGGTACTATACGCGCTGGATCGACCGGAGCAAGGCTTTTGTCCTGGGAGAGAAGCCCGGCCTTCTCAAGCACCTCTCGAGCGTCGATAAGCGGGTCTGGATGCAGTACCACGTCCACCTGGACCGGACGACGCCCCTTGAGCGGGCCGAGTTCTACGAGCGGGAGATGGGCGCGCGCCGGGCGCGGAGCCACCGGGCGCTCTCGCTCCTCCTCGGCGAGCCGGAGAAACGGGTTGGTCGGTTCATGAAACTCCTCCGCCTCCCCGAACCGATCAAGGATTTCCTCCGCCAGCATCGGGAACCTGAGTACCTCCGCTACTTCAGCGAGAACCGGCTCCACGAACTCGTCCGGCTCGGCGACTCCAGGGCGGCGTGGAGGCGTTTCCAAGAGATGGTCGCTCAAGCCAAGCGGGAGGCTGGGATTTGGAGGGATACGACAGAACGATGATCTGGCACCCGGGCCCTGGCACTTCGATGGGCCGGGGCCGGGCCGCTCGTCCGTCCCGCGCGCGGGGCGAACGAGCGGTCCGTGTTCTTTGAAAATTGGGCGGATGACGGGTCTATGTCTCGGGGGTTGGGAACCCGGGGCACGGGTGATCCGACGCCGTGGGCGGGGTGCCGACGGGCGAGGCCGAGAGCGGACGTTCTCGGATTCGACCGGCGGCGCCCGGCCGACGCCGTAGGTAGGGGTCGGGGCTCCGAACGAGGAGCCCAGGCGACGGAACACCCGCGCGCGAGAAAGCTTTGGTCCTATCCCTTTCCCCCTTTTCCCTTTCCCTTTTCACCCCAACCCCCGTAGCTCTCGGGCTCCTCCGGTCGGCCAAGTACACCCCGGCTGGACAGGTCCACGAGCGAACGACATAGATCCGTGTCCAAATGGCAGCCTATCCGCTGTGCCGGGTGTTGACTCCCGCGCTCTTTGAAACGGAATCGAATGAGAAGCTCCGCGTTTGGTAAAACGCCTTGGTGGAAAACGGGGATGCCGTGCGCGGGAAAGGCAAGCCGCGCGGAGCCCCCCAAGGGCGCAGCGCGGCGTCAGGGC
>CAZSCC010000100.1:0-11090 GCA_964604905.1 uncultured Planctomycetales bacterium | reverse complement strand
AGCTCGTCGACGCGCTCAGCCAGGAGTACGGGATCAAGTCGATGGAGGAGCTGCTGTCGGAAGTGGGCCTGAAGGAGCCGCGCGGGATCTTCGTCTACTCGGTCGAGCCCGGAACGCCCGCGGCGAAGGGCGGGCTGAAGGACAAGGACGTGATCATCGAGTTCGACGGCAAGCCCGTGCGCAGCCAGAGCGACATGTTCTTCAAGGTGGCCGAAGTGACGCCCGGCACGCAGGTCTCGATCAAGGTGCTGCGCGAGAAGAAGGAGCGGGAGCTGAAGGTCGAGCTCGCCGAGCGCGACGCCCGCTCGCTCCAGCCGGCGCGGCGGAAGCGGTAGGGGTCAATTCTCGTCTGGGTCCCCAGCGTTCGCACGCCTGGCGTGCGGTTCCGTCGCAGGCGGGGCACCCCAGTTCGCGGCAGGGTTCCCGGCGTCCTGCCCAGCCGCATCCGACGGGTCCAAGCATCACCCAGACGAGGGTGGCCGCCCCTTTCGGCAGGATCGAGCCTCTCTCGGGAGTATAGCGCGGAGCTTCGTCGCCGAGTACCATTCCCCCCATGAACGAGCAGGTCTACGACCCGCAGTTCCTCAGGCGGAATCTCGACGCGTTCCGAGACCTCCTGGCCGAGGAGGTCCGCCCCTCCGGGAAGGTGCTCGTCCAGGCGCCGATCGAGCAGATCCTCCGCGAGCTCGACTTCGAGGGCGTGATCGCCCGCGGGAACGCGGACCTGGCTGGGCTCGCGCGGGTCCTCCTCGCCCACAGCACGCGCCTGCACCATCCGCGCTTCATGGCCCACCAGGTGGCGGTCCCCATGCTCTCCTCGTCGCTCGCGGACCTGCTCTCGGGATTCCTCAACAACGGGATGGCCGTCTACGAGATGGGCCCCGCGGGGACGGCGGTCGAGAAGGGGGTCGTCCGCTGGATGCTGGGGAAGGTCGGGTGGCCCGAAGGCGACGGCGTCCTCGTCCACGGGGGAAGCCTCGGCAACCTGAGCGGGCTCCTGGCGGCGCGGGCGAAACTCCTCCCGGAGAGCTGGGCGGAGGGGATGCCTCCCGGGTTCGTGATCCTCGCCTCCGAGATCGCCCACTATTCGGTCGAGCGCGCGGCCGCGATCCTCGGGCTCGGCGCGAACGCGGTCGTGAAGGTGCCGGTCGACGATCGGCTCCGCATCCACGTCGAGTCCCTGAAGCGCGTCTTTCAGGAGCAGACCGCCGCGGGGAAGGAGATCCTGGCCGTGGTCGCCAACGCGGGCGCGACCGCCAACGGCGCGTACGATCCGCTCGGGGAGATCGGCGAGTTCTGCTGGAACGAGGGGCTCTGGCTCCACGTGGACGGCTGCCACGGGGCGGGTGCGCTCGTCTCGCCGCGCCTCCGGACGCTGGCCGACGGGATCGAGCGGGCCGACTCGCTGGCGTGGGACACCCATAAGATGCTCGGGACCTCGGCGCTCTGCTGCGGAGCGCTCTTCCGCGACGCGGCGTCGCTCGCGGGGACGTACGCGCAGCACGCGCCCTATCTCTACGGCGAGGAGCGGCCGGGAGAGGACCTGTCCAAGAAGACGTTCGAGTGCACGAAGGCGATGATCGCGCTCAAGCTCTTCTTCAACCTGGCGACGGTCGGCGAGGCGGGGATGGCGGCGCACGTCGAGCGCCTCCACGAGATCGCCGCCCGCGCCCACGCGCTGCTCGCGGCGCGTCCGGGCTTCGAGTGCTTCGGGACGCCCGAGTCCAACATCGTGCTCTTCCGGCGCGGGAAGGACTCCGCGGAGCAGGACCGCCTCCGCGAGCGGCTCGTCCGGGAGGGCGACTTTTTCATCACGCGCGTGACCGTCCGCCGCGAGACCTGGCTCCGGCTCGTGATGATGAACCCGCTCACGACCGAGGAGGACGTCCGCGCGCTGGCGGATCGCATCGACCGCCTGTGATAACCGGGCGGTCGGGATGCCGGGCTATCACCACCGCCTGGCCCTGTAACATCGCGGGACAAAGCCCGTCGGATGCTCGTGACGTGGTTCCTGGCCCTCCTCTCCCTGTCGCAGGATCTTCCCGATCGTCCTCTCGAGGGGCAGTTCCTGGTCGACGGAGCGAAGATGATCGGGGAGTCGGACGGGGCGGCGATCCGGCTCCTGTGCGCGGAGGCCCTGTCGAAGCGGAAGGTCCCGATCATCCTCGTGACTGTCGAGAAGCTCCCCGAGTTCGGCGGGCACCCGGAGCCCATCGAGTGGACGGCCCGCACGCTCTTCTCGAAGTGGGGCATCGGATGGGAGGAGTGGAACTACGGCATCCTGGTCCTGGTCTCGAGGGACGATCGAAAGGCGCGGATCGAGCTGGGAGGGGCGTGGGCCCACCGCAAGGACGGAGAGTGCGAGCAGATCATGCGGGAGCTCATCCTCCCGGACTTCAAGAAGGGGGACTTCGGGAAGGGCCTCGTGCAAGGCGTGAGGGGACTCCACGCGTTGGCGCTGGACCTCCCGCTTCCCCGGGGCCCGTGGATGACCCGCCTGCTCTCGGCGAAGGGGATCTTCTGGAGCGTCGTGATCCTCCTCGTCCTGGCCGTGGCGGGGGATGCGGTCCGGGGCGGAGGATCGACGGGATGCGCGCCGTTCGGGCTGGGATGCCTCGGGGTCATTTTGGGAAGCTGGCTCGGTCGCGATCGTTCCTGGGACGTCACGGACAATCTGTTCCGGGGGGGAGGATCGTTCGGGGGAGGGTCTGGCGGCGGCGGCGGGGCCAGCGGGTCGTGGTAGGCCTGAATCCTTGGCCCGAGGGGGACATCCGGGGTACCATTCGGAGACGCCGATGAACGCAGCCCTGTCGCTCATCCTTTCGCTGACGGCCTTCGCCCAGGTCAAGTACCCGCCGAGGCCCGCGCAGGGGGAGTTCATCCTCGACGAAGCCAAGCTTCTCAAGGACGGCGACGCGAGCGAGATCCGGAAGGTCTGCGGCGAGGTGCTCGCCGCGAAGCGCGCGCCGATCGTCGTGGTCACGATCAAGTCGATGGCCGACTACGGCGCGACGGGCTGGCCCATCCAGCGCTACGCGATGAACCTCTTCGCGGAGTGGGCGGTCGGGTGGCCGGACTGGAACTACGGGATGCTCCTTCTGGTCTCGACCGGCGACAAGAAAGCGCGGATCGAGCTCGGCGCCTCGTGGGGCCACCTCAAGGACCCCGAGGCCCAGAAGATCATGAACGAGGAGATCGTCCCGCGCTTCAAGCGGGGGGATTTCAGCGGCGGGATCCACGCGGGGGTGCGCGGGCTCCGGGAGATCGCGACCGCGGACCTGAAGGGGGCGCCGGCCCCGCCGCCGCAGGTCTACGGCCCCGCGCCGTCGAAGCCGCAGCCGAAATCGAATCCCGCCTACTCCTCCGCGCCGGCCCAGCCGCGGCGCGTCCCCTACCAGCCGCTCCAGAGGAGCCACGGGCTGCCCGACTCGGGCACGAACTGGGGGATGATCGTCCTCGTCGTCGTGGTCGCCCTGGTGGTCCTCGTGGTGATCTTCGCCGTGATCAAGGGCGGCGCCAGTTCGTGGAGCGGAAGCCCGATGGGTGGCGGCGGGGCGATGACGCCGGGCTGCTCGGCCTTCGGAGGCGGCTGTCTGGGCTCCGGGATGGGCAGCTGGTTCGGCGGCGGCCCGGGCTACGGCTACTACAACAACCCGTGGGATCGGCCGTGGGGCGGCGGCTGGTTCGGGGGAGGCCATACCACCTCCCACCACTACTACTCCAACGACAGCGGTCCCAGTTCCAGCTCCAGCTCGGGATGGAGCAGCGACAGTTCCAGCAGCAGCAGCAGCGGCAGCGGCGGCGACAGTTCGTCGTCGGGCGGCGGGTTCTCGGGCGGCGGAGGAGCGAGCGGCGAATGGTAGCTTCGGACTTGTTCACGAACGACGACCGTGCGGCGATCGCGAAGGCGGTGGCCGAGGCGGAGCGGAAGACGGGAGGTGAGATCGTCCCCGTGGTCGCGACCTCGAGCGACCGCTACGAGCGGGCCGAGGACACGTTCGGCCTCTGGCTCGCGCTGGTCGCGGTCAGCGTCGTCTGGCTGGCCCTGCAGGGCGTCCGTCCCGCGGGCGGCGACTGGGAGGAGGGCTGGGAGCTCGCGGTCAACCTGCTTCCGCTCCTAGGGATCGTGGCGGGCGGGTGGATCGTGGGCATCCGCCTGGCGGCGCGCTTCCCGTCGCTCAAGCGGCTGGCCGCGTCGAAGGCCTCCATGCGGGCGCGCGTCGAGGAGCGGGCGGGGCAGGCGTTCCTCCGCTTCCGCGCCGGCCGCACGCGGGAGGGGACGGGGATCGTGCTCTACGTCTCGCTCTTCGAGCGGATGATCTGCGTCCGCGCGGACCGGGGGCTCTCCGCGAAGATCGATCCCGCCGAGTGGAAGTCGATCTGCGAGGGGATGATGGCGGCGCTGCGGGAGGGGAAGCGGCGCGAGGCGTTCCTGGGCGCGATCGCGAAGTGCGGCGAACTCCTGGCGAAGCACGCCCCGATCCGGCCGGACGACAAGAACGAGCTGTCGAACGAACTGCGGATCCTGGAGTGATCAGCGGGCCCGGATCGCCGTCCGGTACGCCTCCATGATGCGCCGCGTGAGGACGCCGGGCCGGGTGATCGGCAGGACCTCGATCAGCGAATTGGTGAGGAACGCCTCGTCGGCCTTCCAGAGCTCCTTCAGGCGCACCCGCCGCTCCTTCACCTTCGCGAGCTCCATCACCACCTTGCGCGTGACGCCGGGGAGGACCCCGGGGAGCGCGGGCGTGACCAGCTTTCCCTTCACGACGAGGAAGACGTTGGTCACGCAGCCCTCGAGCAGCTCTCCGCGCAGACCCACGTAGAGCGCGTCGGCGCAGCCGCGCTCGACCGCTTCCTCGTGCGTGATGATACCCTCCCAGTAGTTGAGCGTCTTGTGGCCGACCAGCGGCGCGCGCGGGTCGCGGCGCCAGGGCGCGACCATCACCTCGGCCCCCTTCTCGTACCACGCGTCGGGGAGCGCTTTGCGCTTCCTCGCCGTGACCAGCAGGTGGCCGTCGGCCGAGGCCGTGATCCGCACTGAGGCGTCCTCGCACTGGTTGCGGAGGCAGAGCTCGCGGATCACCGGCTCCAGCGGGGGAGGCTTGAAGGCGATCTTGAAGTGCGCGGCCGAGGCGGCCAGGCGGTCGACGTGGTCCTTGAGGCGGAAGGGGACGCCGCCGTAGGCGCGCAGCGTCTCGAAGAGGCCCCGCCCGTGGAGGAAGCCGCGGTCCGTGGCGGGGATGAGCGGCGCCTCGTCGGTGTGGAAGCCCCCGTTCAGCCAGAGCGTCGTCACGGGACGGACACCCCGAGCGCGCGCGCCATCGCGGCGGCCTTGGCCAGCGTCTCGTCGTACTCGGCCAGCGGGTCGGAGTCGGAGACGATCCCTCCGCCGGCCTGGAAGAAGTAGTCGGGGCCGTCGGCCTGGATCGTCCGGATCGCGATCGAGAGGCCCATCGAGCCGTCGAAGCCGATGTGGCCGATCGCGCCCGTGTAGAACCCGCGGCGCGTCGGCTCCAGCTCGTCGATGATCTCCATCGCGCGGATCTTGGGCGCGCCGGTGACCGAGCCGCCCGGGAAGGTCGCGCGGAGGACGTCGACGGGGCCCAGCCCGCGCCGCAGCTTCCCCTCGACCGTCGCGACCAGGTGGTGGACGGTCGGGTGGCTCTCGAGCGTCTTCGGCGCCACGACCTTCACGCTCCCGTACTCGCAGACGCGGCCCAGGTCGTTGCGCTCGAGGTCGACGATCATGGCGAGCTCGGCGTCGTCCTTGGGGCTCGCGTGGAGCTCCTGGCGGAGCCGCTCGTCCTCGTCGTCGTCGGCGCTCCGCCGGCGCGTGCCCTTGATGGGGCGGGTCGAGAGCGCGCGCCCCCGCAGCTCGAGGAAGAGCTCGGGAGAGGCGGAGAGGAGCGCGCGGCGGCCGAACTGGAGGAACGCGGCGTAGGGCGCCGGCGAGGCCTCCCGCAGCGCCCGGTAGACCTCGAAGGGCGGCTGGTCGCTGCGCGCGTGGAACCGCTGCGAGAGGTTGACCTGGTAGACGTCGCCCGCCGCGATGTACTCCTTGGCGCGCCGGACGGCGTCGAGATAGCGGTCGCGCGTGAAGTTGGCGCCCCGCGCGAGCCCCGCGGTCGTGCCGCCGAACGCCTCGTCATAGGTCCCCGGCTCGATCGCTCGCCGGGCCGTGCGGTCGGCCAGCTCGACGATCGCGGCCTTCTGCTCCCGGTGATCGACGGAGACCAGGCGGTCGTAGAATCCGAGCACGAGGTCGGGGAAGTCGAGGTCGTCCTCGGCGCGGTGGGGGAGCTTCTCGAGGTGCTGGCCGAGGTCGTAGCCGAACGCGCCGACTGCCCCGCCCGGGAGGGGGAGGTCGCGGTCGTTCTCGTGCTTGCGTTCGTCGAGCAGTTCGGCGATCACGTCGAAGGGGTCGGCGCGAAAGGTCTTCTCGCGATTCTCGCGCCAGAGGGCCAGATGGTCGCCGCGGGCGATCAGGGCCGCGTAGGGGTTGGATCCCAGGAAGCTGTATCGCCCGCTCCCCGCGCTTTCCAGGAGGAAGGGGAAGGGGTGGCGGGCGACGGTGGGGAAGTACGTCCCCAGGTCGCGCGGGAGCGCGAGGGGCGTGGCGAGAGCCGCCGGTCCTTTCCCCACCTTCAGCATACCTGGGGGATTATACTACCCTGAGACCATGACTGCCATCCGGCGCACCGGGACGGAGCGGACCTGTCCGCAGTGCGGGCGGGCGAACCTCGTGATCCTGCCCGAGGGCTGCTGCGGGAACGAGTTCGTATGGAACGCCCGCTGCGGCGGGTGCGGCGACTGGCGCTGGTTCCACGCGCGGGAGGACGCCTCGTTCGTGCTGGCCGTCCGCGAGACGGCGCGCCGGCGGGGCGAGCCGGGGGGGCTCTCCCCCGAGGGCACCCGGGAGGCGCACGGGGCGTTCGAGGCGACGCTCGACCCCTGTCCCTGCGGCGGCCGCTTCCACGTGGTGCGCGACGTGCTGGACGAGCCCTGCACCGGGTGCGGCCGCCCGTTCCGCGAGGCCCCGCCCCCCACGGCTCCCGGCCGCCCCCTCGAGGTCCGCCCGCTCAGGGGATAAAGCCACCTGGTGGTTTTATCCCTTGGGATAAAACCACCTGGTGGATTTATCCCCTACCCGAGCCGCTCGCTCACCACCTTGGCCTCCAGGAAGAGCCGGAGGTAGTCGCGGCCGCCCGCCTTGGCGTTCGTGCCGCTCATGTCGAAGCCGCCGAAGGGGTGGACCCCCACGAGGGCCCCCGTGCACTTCCGGTTGATGTAGAGGTTGCCCGCGTGGAACTCCTCCCGCGCCCGCTCGATCCGCGCCTTCCCGTAGAACGCCCCCGTCAGGCCGTACTCGGAATCGTTGGCGATCCGGATCGCGTCGTCGTAGTCCTTCGCGCGGATCACCGCCAGCACCGGGCCGAAGATCTCCTCCCGCGCGATCCGCGCACTCGGAGCGACGTCGGCGATGACCGTCGGCTGCACGAAATAGCCCTCGCCCGGGATCCGCTTGCCCCCCGCGATCAGCCGACCCTCTCGCCGGCCGACCCGGATGTAGGAGAGGACCTTCGAGAGCTGGCGGTCGTCGACCACCGCGCCCACCTGCGCCGCGGGATCGCGCACGTCGCCCACCCGCAGCGCCTCCGTCTTCCGCTTCACGAGATCGAGCACCTGATCGTAGACCGCTTCCACCACGACCGCCCGCGAACAGGCGGAGCACTTCTGCCCCTGGTAGCCGAACGCCGACTGCACGATCCCCGCCGCCGCCGCCTCGAGGTCCGCATCCTCGTCCACCACGATCGCGTCCTTGCCGCCCATCTCGGCGACCACCCGCTTGATCCACTTCTGGCCGCGCTGGACCTTGGCCGCCCGCTCGTTGATCCGCACCCCCACCTCGCGCGAGCCGGTGAACGAGACGAACCGCGTGAGCGGGTGGTCGATCAGGAGGTCGCCCACCTCGCCGCCGCTGCAGGGGAGGTAGTTGAGCGCGCCCGCCGGAAGGCCCGCCAGCTCCAGGATCTCGAAGACCCGGAAGCCGATGATGGGCGCGACCGACGCGGGCTTCATCACCACCGTGTTGCCCGTCACGAGCGCCGCCGCGGTCATCCCCGTCAGGATCGCGTTGGGGAAGTTCCAGGGCGAGATGACGACCCCGACGCCGAGCGGCTGGTAGGTCAGCCGGTTGCGCTCGCCCCGGATCGGCGTGAGCGGCTGGTCCTGCGCGTAGCGGAGCATCTCGTGCCCGTAGAAGGCGCAGAAGTCGATCGCCTCTGCCGTGTCGGCGTCCGCCTCGGTCCACGACTTGCCGACCTCGAGGATTAGGATCGCATTGAGTTCCCACCGCCGCTCGCGCATGAGCCCCGCGGCGCGGAAGAGGACGTCGGCGCGCCGACCCGCGGGGACCCTGGACCACGACGCGAACGCCTCGTGCGCTGCCCTGATCGCCTTCTCCGCCTGCACCTTCGACGCCTTCGACGCGCGGCCGATGATGCGGGAGGGCGCGCAGGGGTTGTGGGAGACGATCTTCTCGCGGGTGGCGATCCGCTTGCCCGCGATCACGAGGGGCGCGTCGATCGGCGCGAAGGCCTCGAGGGCCGCCCGCTGGGCCTCCCGTGCGGGTGCGTCGCCGGCGAAGTCGGTGATCGGCTCGTTGCGGAAGTCGGTGTCCATGCGAGGGTCCATTATAGACACCGGCTCCGTCAGCGCTTCTTTTCCTCGGCGTCCCACCAGTCCCGCCAGAAGGTCCGCGCCTCCGATTCGCCGGCGATGCGGATCGCGTCGGACTCGAGGATGATCTCCTGGACGCCGGGACGCATCCGTTCGAGGACGTCGAGCAGCCTCTCGTCGACCGAGATTTCCTCGGGGAGGTTCAGGAAGAAGGGGTCGACGCCCTTCGCCGCCAGGGTCAGGCCGATCTCGCGGGCCACGAAGGCGAGGGCTTCGCCCCTCGTGCCTTGGAAGGCCCGGGAGGGCGTCTTCTCCGCGAGCCGCTTCCACGTCTCAGGCCGCCGGAGGGCGTTCAGGCAGGTGAGCTCGTTGCGACCGGCGCGGATCAGGAGCGGGACGCCTTCGCGGGAGCCCAGCCGTGCCAGCGCCTCGCCGATCTTCCACGCGTGGGGGCAATCGGGATCGTGGAAGAAGGCCGTCAGCTCGGGGATCGCCTCGCGCGCGCCGAGCCGCGCCAGCGCCTCGGCGGCCGACTCGGAGCCGTGTTTCTTCAGGAGGAGGAGCGCCACGGGGATGGCCTCCCGCACCCGGAGTTCCGCCAGCGATTCGACCGCCGCCTCCCGCACCCCGGGGTCCCGATCGTCCAGGAAGGCCAGGAGCATCGGGATGTCGTCGCGCTTGCGGAGCTCGGTCGCCACGGCACGTCGCACCACGGGCGCAGGATCCCGGCGCAGGGCGCGGAGTTCCGGAAGATTCGGGCGGGTGAATCCGAGATACGAAACGGCTCTCGCCCGCGTGTCCTCGTAGGGATCGCCGAGCAGGCGGATCGCCGCCGCGTTGGCCTCGGGCACGCCGAGAGCCTGGAGCGCCTCGAACGACTTCCGCCGGAGCTCGGGGTTGGGATCGTCCAGCAGTCCCAAGATCTCGGCCGCGGCGTCGCGCCCTCTCAGGGATCGGAGGGCGTCCAGGCCCCGACGCCGCTCCGAGGATCTTGGATCGCGCAGCAGCCTCCGCGTTTCCTTCAAGACTTCCTCGGGAGCGAAGCGCGCGAGGCTCGGGTCGATCCGCAGAAGCTCGGGGATCGCCTCACGCGCCTCGAGGACCGACAGCACGTGGGCGGCCGCTCCACGGGTGCCCGGGTCGTGCAGCAGCGGCAGGATCGAAGGGATCGCCTCGGGAGCCCCGAGGCCCGCCAAGGCCTGGAGGGCGATGAGGCCATTGGGACTAGACAGGGCTCGGAGCAGCGCCGGGATGGCCTCCTTCGCGCCGAGGCCTCCCAGGACGCTGAGGATCAGGCCCTGCTCCTGGATCATGAGGTCCGCCTGTTCCAGCCGTTTCAGCAGCGTGGGAACACGCTCGAGGGCCTTGAACTGCCCGGCGGCGCTGATCCCCAGCTGGCGCCGATCCGGATCCTCGTCGTCGAGGAGCTTGAGCAGGTCGGGCAAGGCCTCCCGGCTGTTCCACATGAGGAGGACCCGGGCGGCTCCATACTGCTGGGTCTTCGTCCCCGTCCGCAGGAGGCCGATGAGTTCGGGGACCAGGGAGGCCGTGGACATGCGGTTCAGCGCCAGGATGGCCCCGAAGGAAACGCCCTCGTCCGGATCTCCGAGGAGAGGCAGGATCAACGCCGCCTTCTCTTTGAGATCCGATCGTTCCATCAAACGAAGGACCTCCTTCCGCACGCCGGCGGACGGATCCTTCAACAAGGGAAGGGCCTCCGGCCTCCAGAGAGGCAGCACTTGGAGCGCCCGCTGGCGCACGGACTCATCCGCGTCCTTCAACAGGGGGAGCAGATGGGGATACGCACGTTCGCCTTCGATCCGGAGCAGCAGGCCGATCACCTCCAGCCGGACGTGGACTTCCCGGTGGGAGAGCAGCGCGACGACCTGCGGGACGTCGCGGCGGGCGCCGAGATCCATCAGGAGCCTCGTGGCCACCGACCGCACCTCGAGGTCTTTATGCTCCAGCAGCTTCAGGACTTCAGGGATCGCTTCCCGCGCCTGATACGATGCGAGCATCCAGGCCGCGGAATCGCGCACGCGGTCGGAAGTGCTCTTGAGGGAGGGCACCACGAGGGGGATCAGGTCCCGGCTCCGGATTCGCACCAGCGCGACGGAGGCAGAGCGCGACTCGGAGTCGTCGTCCCCATTCAGGAGCCGGACTAATTCGGGGCCTGCTTCACGCGCGCCGATCCTACCCAGAGCGTCGATCGCGGCCTCGCGGATGTCGGCGGTCTCGTCCTTGAGGAGCGGGAGCAGGTCGGCCGCGGCCTCGCGCACCCGGAGTGCCCCGATTGCCCACGCCGCGGCGGAGCGGATCTCGGGAGAGGCCTCCTTGAGGAAGGGGACGAGGGCGGGCCCGTGCTCCGTGGCCCCCAGTTCGCCCAGCGCCCGGATCGCGTCCGCGCG
>CAZSCC010000099.1:0-4302 GCA_964604905.1 uncultured Planctomycetales bacterium | reverse complement strand
TCGGCCGGTAGTCCTTGGCGAGGAGGGCAGGCCGCTGCTGCGAGAAGAGGTCGAGGACTTCCCCGACGAAGGCGACTTCCTCCTCCGAAAGGGCATATCCGACCAGTTTCTCGCGAAGGGGTGGCGGCGGGGGTTTCGTGGCCGGAGCAGGCTCGCGGACGGAAGTCTTGGCAAGCGACGCTGGGGCGAGGTATTCGCCGGGCAAGGGAGGAACCACTTTCGGAGCAGGAGCCAAGTCCTTTTCGGGTTCCGGTCCACTCTCCGCCTTGGGAGGAGGTGCAGGGCGAGGGAAGGATTCTTCCCGAGCGACGGGCCCAGCACTCAAGGGAGCGTCCTTGGGGGTGAAGGGGAAATACCGGGCCGCCGCGGCGGTGCCGAGCGCGACGACCAGCGTGCCCAGGACGAGCGCCGCCGCCCACTTGCGCGATCGGCGCAAGATCGGGGACGAGCCGGGCTCCGTCCCGGCAATCGCCGGGACAGGGCCAGGCACCGTCCCGGCTCCGGGATCCTCATAGTGGAGGAGCGCCTCGCGGAAGGAGGCATAGTCCTGCCATCGCTCAGCACGGTCCTTCCGAAGCGCGCGGGTGATGGCCTGCCAGAGACCCGGCGGGAAGCCCGGTTCGAGCGTGGGGAGCGGGACGGGGTCCGTCATCATCACGTTCTTCACCGTGCAGACGAAATCCTTGCCGGTGAAGGGCGTCTCGGCCGTCGCGAGGGTGTAGAGGAGGACCCCGAGCGACCAGATGTCGCTTCGAACGTCGAGGTTCTCATCCTGGTTGAGCTGCTCGGGGGACATGAAAGCCGGAGTGCCCAGGACCTCGCCCTTCTCGGTGAAGCGGATCTGCTGAAGGTTCTGGATGAGCAGAGCCAGGCCGAAGTCGATGATCTTGATCTTGCCCGTGTTCGTCAGCATCACGTTGCCGGGTTTCAGGTCCCGATGGATGTAGCCCTCATGGGCCGCGGCTTCGAGGGCATCGGTGAGCTGGACACCCATCCCGGCGACTTTGTCGGGGGCGAGCTTCCCGTCCTGGGCCAGGATCTCCTCGAGCGTCCTCCCCTCGACATACTCCATGATGAGGTAGAGTTCGCCCTGGGCCTCGCGAAGGTCGTAGACCTGGGCGATCCCGGGATGCTGGAGCCGGGACTGGGCTTTTGCTTCGTGGATGAACCGCTCCTTGGTCGCGGCGTCCGCTCCCCAGTCGCGGATGCGCTTCACGGCGACATACCGACCCAGATGTTTCTGGAGACCCAAGAAGACTTCTCCCATGCCCCCCGCGCTCAGCCGCCGCTCGATCTGGATCTGAGGATCGATGTTCGTCGGGAGGCCTGAATCCCCGTCCCTCGGTCCGGGCGGAGGGGTATGAAGAGGCGATTTCGCATCGGCGCTGGAAACCGCAGGCGGCGCATCGCCGGCGAGGAAGGTCGTGATCTCGCCCGTTTCGCCCTTTTCCGGGAAGCGTCCGAAATCGGTCGTGGTGGCCGGTGCGGGTGGAGTGGGAGCGAGACGAGGCGCCTCGGGCGGCGGAGGGCCTTCACCCCCCGTCTGCGGCGCATGCTCCTCCGGCGCGGAAGTGGGATCGTTCACGAAATCGCCCGTTCGAAGGCCTCCGGAAAGGAGACCTTGAAGCGGGACTCGAGGATGTCGTAGCCCCGGCGCAGCAGCACCTCGAGCGTCTCTGCCCCGAACTCGGCGGCGAGAGAGTCTCGACTCACTCCCTGGAAATGGAGTCGGTCGATTGCGGTTCGGACACGTTCGGTGATGCGGTGAAGGGCCGCCTGAATCTCTGCGAGGGATGGCCACGCAACCTTGCTCGGAGCCCCAAGGACCCTGTCCTTGAAGTCCATCAAGCGGTGAGCCATCGTCGGAGCATCCTCGGAGAGGTGAAAGAGCAGTCGGTTGACCGCGCGATGGGTTTCCTTCCAGAGACTCTGCTCGACCATCCCAAGCTTCCGGCCAATTTCCTCGCCGGGGAGGCCCTTGATCCTGAGGCGAAGGAGATCCTGGTGCAGCGGAGAAAGCTTGGATAGCGCACATTCGAAACGTGCGTCTGCAATTCCCTCATTTTCCTGGGCCAGGACCTGTTCCACAGGGCTAACCATGCCGGGATCCGGGATGCTTTCTCGATGGCCAGAAATATCCTCGTGGTTCCGGTCCCAATACCTGCGTCGGTCAATGAATCGGCGGCGGAGGAGATACTTGATGTGCTCAGCCGCGCTCGCGGGGGCCTTGCGATACTTCTCCTTGACGACGTCTTCCACGAGTTCGGCAAGCGACTCGTCAATAACCTCCTTGACGGTTACCTCGCTCGCCTTGCCGTAGCTGTGCACCTGGATCGCGAGGTCGGTGAAGTGCTCGTCGTAGAGCAGTTCGAAGAAGGTATCCAGGGCGTTCCGGTCGCGCTCCTCGATGTAGACGCGGAGCAACGTGGTCAGAACGCCGGGGCCATCGCCCTCCTGGTTCGACTTCAGGAACCGCCTTCCGGGAAGCTGTGCCATCTAAGCGTCGCTCCTCTTCCACCCCTGCCTCTTCCCGGTCGCCGCGAGTCCCCATGGCATCCCATAATGGGTGCCGTCATGGGGCGGAGTATTCTTGACCGGGAGTTCTAGAATTGCAAGAATCCGTTCATCTGCGCGAGCCCTGGGCCAGCTGGCCCGCGAGCGCGCCCGCCCTGCCCGCCGCCGAGACGCCCGTGACGAGGGTGCCGATCGCGGGCCCCGCGCCGGTCCCCGCCCCCGTGAAGGCCGAGATCGTGAGCATGCCCGCCTGCGTGACGAGATTCAGGATCATGAAGGAGAGCACCGGCACCAGCACGTACATGGCGGCGACGGAGGCGAACATCGCGGCCGATCCGCCCGAGCCTTCGGCGCCCAGGGGATCGTCGGGGGGAAGGTTCAGACGATAGATGTTGAAGGACGAAAGGAAAGTCCAGAATATCGGCCAGATCTTGATCGACGCCCAAAGCTTGAGAAAGTTGAGGATCGCCGTCCAGGACCCCGGCCAAAGCGACCAGAGCCCCGCGATGGGGAACGCCATCAGGATCACGGCCTGAAGGAGCCCATACAAGTAGGGGGCGAAGAGCGTCAGCCGATAGTAGAGCGTCGGCCCCAGGGTCTCATGGCTCGACCCTTCCCAGAAGGAGGAAACGAGCCCAAGGAGGCCGGAAACCCCCTGCGCGACCGTACCGTACTTCGCAGTGCCCATGTACTGCTGGTCCCAGCTCGAGTAGTCCGGCACGGCGTTCTTCAGGAGGGCCATCTCGCCTCTGGATCCTCCGCCGAAGGTCTCGTTGTAGATGAGCCGCGTCAGATAACTCTCCACGAGGTCGGGGTTCTTTCCACCGACCAGGCCCACGCCCGCCCGAAGTGCCTCGGCGTGAACGTCGTTCGAGACGACGTGCTGGCGAAGACCGGTGGCGAGGGAGCCCTTCATCGCGGCGCACGGAATCCAATCCTGCGCCATCGGCATCTCAAGCCCCTGGTAGAGGGCGTCGCTAGGCTCCCGGAGCGGGAGCGGTCGATCAGTGCCCCCGTCTTCGCCGCCGATCGGAGTCCCCCGTGCCGCCTGGGCCGGCCAGTAGCAATAGCGGAGGAACGTGTGGAAGCGCTCGGAGAGTTGGGGATCGAGGATCGAAGCCTGCTTCAGGCTCGCGACGACCGCCTGCCAGCGGAAAAGCGTGTAGCCCACGTCGTTCTCGAGGCCGCCCACGAACTGGCGGACGAGACCGTCCATCAGGCGGTGCGACACCCCGATGATCCGGGGGACGCGGACCTGGAACGTCTCCTGGCCGGTACTTTGGCTGCTCTTCCTTCCAGCCCAGACGATCTGCGTGGTGTCGATTTGATCCCACAGGCGGTTGTAGACCGTGTTCTTCGGCCTCACCGTGACGGTCACTGGAGAGATGAGGAAAAGCATGAAGGCGAGGTACACCGGGTACGCCACGAGGTCGAAGTAGGACTCCTTCTTCTGCGACAGGTAGAAGAGCCGCAGGATCGCCCCGGCGATCAGGATGCCCACGAAGAGCCGGTTCCAAAGAAGCGTGTCCGCGAAGCGCTCGGCAAGAACGAGCCCCGTCCACTCGTAGAGAGTGTCGATCGGAGTGATACCGCCGTCGATGTCCATCTAGGCAGACCTCCGGGGGTCGGAGGGACCCGAAGAGCCAGCGAGTTCTCGAATCGCGGCGAGCATGGGAGAAGGATCGCCCGACGCGCGCTTCCGCTCGGCCTCTTCGTAGAGCTTCGCGTTCTCCGCCGCATCGCTTGTGGCGAGAAGGTAGAAGTAGGGATCGGGGATGAGCCGGGCGA
>CAZSCC010000098.1:0-3932 GCA_964604905.1 uncultured Planctomycetales bacterium | reverse complement strand
AGTTCGACGCGATCGAGGAGGAGATCGTGCGCCTCCACGCGACGGGCCGGCCGATCCTGGTGGGGACGACGTCGATCGAGAAGTCCGAGCACGTCCACGAGCGCCTCAAGATGCGCGGGATCCCCCACGAGGTGCTGAACGCCAAGTACCACGAGAAAGAGGCCTACATCATCGCCCGCGCGGGGCAGCAGGAGGCGGTGACGATCGCGACCAACATGGCCGGACGCGGCACGGACATCCTGCTGGGTGAGACGGTGGCGGGCGTGGGAGGCCTGCACATCCTGGGCACCGAGCGGCACGAGGCGCGCCGAGTGGACAACCAACTCCGTGGCCGCGCGGGCCGGCAGGGTGATCCCGGCTCGTCCCAGTTCTTCCTTTCGCTCGAGGACGACCTCTTCCGTAAGTTCGCGCCTCCGTGGATGAAGAGCGTCCTCGTGAAGATGGGCCTCAAGGAGGGAGAGAAGATCGAGTCGCGCCTCGTCTCGCGGTCGATCGGGAAGGCCCAGAAGAACGTCGAGAACCACAATTTCGACATCCGGAAGAACCTGGTGGAGTACGACCAGGTCCGCAACGAGCAGCGCCGGGTCATCTACACGCTCCGCCAGCGCATTCTGGACGGCGACGACATGCGCGAGTCGGTGATGGAGATGGTGGAGCGTCGGATCCAGGACGCCGTGGCGAGGTTCCTTCCCCGAGGCGAGGAGGCGAACGTTTCGGGCCTGGGGGACTGGTTCCGCTCGCGGTTCGGTACGGACGCGAACCTGGAGGGCGCGGACCGGAAGGACGCGGCGCAGCTCGCGACGGAGCTCCGGGAGCAGGCCGGAGGGGCGTACGCGGCCCGGGAGCGGGTGATCGGCGCGGCGGAGATGCGCCGGGAGATCGTCCGCCTGGCCAAGCGGTTCATGCCGGAACATGGGGAGCTGGTCCGGAGCTTCGCCGGGTTCGCCCGGCAGGTCAAGGACCGCTTCGGCGTGGGTGTCCCCGAATCGCTCCTGCAGCGTTCGCAGGCGGAGCTGGTCGACGCCGTGGCGGAGTCGGTGTTGCGGGAGATGGGGGACGCCGTCGCGAAGGCGGGCGGTGCGGCGCTCCGGTCTCTGGAGCGCTTCGTCCTGCTCAACAAGATCGACGAGAAGTGGAAGGACATGCTGTACAACATGGACCAGCTGCGCGACATCGTCGGGATGCGGAGCTTCGCGCAGCAGGATCCCAAGCTGGAGTACAAGCGCGACGCCACCGAGCTCTTCCAGACGATGATGGAGGCGATCGACGACGAAGTCTCGATGCTCGTCTTCCGGATGTCCGAGGTGCCGGAGGACGAGGCGCGGCTGGCCCGGCGGTGGCAGGCCACCGAGTTCCGGAAGGACGAGGTGGGCCAGTTCGCGATGGAGGGAAGGGACGGGAACGGCGAAGCGGGAGGAGGCGGCGGCGGGGACGAGAAGCCCCAGCCGGTCCGCGTCCAGAAGAAGCCCGGACGCAACGAGCCGTGCTGGTGCAGCTCGGGGAAGAAGTACAAGAAGTGCCACTGGCCGAACTAATGCGGATCAAGAGTCGCGAATCACGAACCCGGAGCGGGAGGCGATGGGCCTCCTTCTAGACGCCGCCTATGCGACGGGCGGCCTGCTGGCGTCGCCGTGGCTGCTGTTCAAGCTGGCCACGGACCGACGGTACCGGCACCGGCTGGGCGAGCGATTCGGGCGCGTCGCACCCTCGGAGCGATCCCCGACGCTCTGGGTCCACTGCGCGTCGGTCGGGGAGGTCAATCTCGCGAAGCCGCTGGTCCAAAGGCTCCGGAAGGACCATCCGGGCCTCTCCTTCCACGTGACCACCCTGACGATGGCCGGACGGGAGAACGCGGAGAAGGCCTTTCCGGATGCGCGGGTCTCCTACTACCCGCTCGACTTCAGCGGCTCGGTGCGGCGCGCGATCGGGCGGATCCGGCCGGCGGGCGTCGTCCTGGTCGAGCTCGAGGTCTGGCCCAACTTCGTGCGCCGCTGCGCGAAGGAGGGCGTGCCCGTCGTCGTCGTGAACGGTCGGATGAGCGAGCGCTCCTTCCGCCGCTATCGCCGCCTGAAAGGGCTCTTCGGTCCGGTCTTCCGATCGCTCGGGGCGGTCGGGGCGCAGAGCGAAGCGGTGGCGGAGCGGATGAGGGAGTTCGGGGTTGCGCCGGTCGTCACGGGAAACCTCAAGTACGACGCCGCCCTCGGGTTCGACGGGGGGGCGACGGAGCGGGAATGGCGCGGGCTGCTGGGCCTGGGGGACGCGCCGGTCCTGGTGGCGGGGAGCACTCACGATCCCGAGGAGCGGATCGTCGTGGACACCTATAAGCGCCTCCGGGAGCGCGTGCCGGGCCTGCGTCTGGTAGTGGCGCCCCGGCACCTCGAGAGGGTTCCGGAGGTCGAGAAAGTGGTTGAAGCCGCGGGACTGCGGTGCTATAAGAGGTCGCAAATTAGTCCCGGCGGGCCTCCCGACGGGGTCGTCCTCCTTGATACGGTGGGGGAGCTGGCCCGGGTCTATTCGGTGGCCACGGCGGTCTTCATCGGCGGCACGTTTTGCTCCCGCGGAGGCCAGAACATGCTGGAGCCCGCGGCGCTGGGAAAGCCGATCCTGAGCGGGCCCAGCATCTCGAATTTCGAGGAGATCGCGCGGGTCCTGGTCGAGGCGGGGGGGATGGCGGTGCTGGACAACCCGATCGACCTGGCGCGCGCGGCGGGGGAGTTGCTGGGGGATCCCGCCCGGGCCCGGAGGATCGGGGAGAAGTCGCTCGAGGCCGTCCGCGCGGGGCGGGGAGCGATCGATGCGAGCGTGGACCTGATCGAGTCGAAGATATTGAAAGGGACGTAGGCAATGGCGAGAGACGGAAAGTGGTTCTTCACCTCCGAGGCGGTGTGCATGGGGCACCCCGACAAAATGTCGGACCAGATCTCTGACGCCATCCTCGACGCGATCATCAAGGAAGACCCCTATGCCCGCGTGGCGTGCGAGACGCTCGTGAAGACGGGCATGGTCCTCGTGGCGGGCGAGATCACCACCAAGACCTACATCGAGGCCCCCGAGATCGTCCGCCAGACGGTCAAAGAGATCGGCTACGATTCCAGCGAGATCGGATTCGACTACCACACCTGCGCCGTCCTCACCGCGATCTCCCAGCAGTCGGCGGACATCGACAAGGCGGTGACCGAGGATTCGGGGAAGGGGAAGGACCTCGGCGCCGGCGACCAGGGCATCATGTTCGGCTACGCCTCCAACGAGACCGAGCTCTACATGCCCCTCCCGATCGACCTCGCGCGCAAGATCTGCTGGCGCGCGGCGGAGGTGCGGCAGAGCGGAGAGGTGAGCTGGCTGCGGCCGGATGGGAAGGCGCAGGTGACGATCGAGTACGACGGATACCGCCCCGTGCGGATCCACACGGTGGTCGCTTCGATGCAGCACAACCCGAACGTGGGCCAGAAGCAGATCGAGAAGGACCTGATCGAGAAGGTGATCAGGCCGGTGCTCCCGCCGGGCCTGATCGACAAGAACATCATCTTCCACATCAACCCCTCGGGCCGGTTCGTGATCGGCGGGCCACAGGGCGACTGCGGCGTGACCGGCCGGAAGATCATCTGCGACACGTACGGGGGGATGGGGCACCACGGCGGCGGCGCCTTCAGCGGCAAGGACCCCACCAAGGTCGACCGCAGCGCCTCGTACGCCGCGCGGCATGCGGCGAAGAACGTCGTGGCGGCCGGCCTGGCCGACCGCTGCGAGATCCAGTTGTCCTACGCGATCGGCGTGGCGAAGCCGACTTCCGTGTCGGTGCGGACCTTTGGGACCGGCCGCCTGAGCGACGCGCGTCTCGAAAAACTGGTCAAGGCCCACTTTGACCTGCGTCCCTGGGGCATCATGAAGATGCTCGACCTCATACACCCGATGTACCGGGCGACCGCGTCCTA
>CAZSCC010000097.1:0-1683 GCA_964604905.1 uncultured Planctomycetales bacterium | reverse complement strand
ACCAAGGTCGACCGCAGCGCCAGCTACGCCGCGCGGCACGCCGCGAAGAACGTCGTGGCCGCGGGGCTGGCCGACCGCTGCGAGATTCAGCTCTCCTATGCGATCGGCGTCTCGAAGCCCCTCTCGGTCTTCGTCGACACCTTCGGCACCGGGAAGGTTTCCGAATCGAAGCTGACGAAGATCGTGGAGGAGACCTTCGATTTCTCGCCGGCCGGCCTCATCAAGTATTACAACCTGCGCCGCCCGATCTACAAGAACACCGCGCGCTACGGGCACGTGGGGGTCGATCGGCCCGAGTGCACCTGGGAGAAGGTGGAAAAGGTCGACGCGCTCCGGAAGGCCGCCGGTCTGAAGACGGAGGCCCGGAAGACGGTCAAGAAATAAGGAACTCTCATGCCCACGAAACTTGCCGCGCCCCAGAAATCCGGGACTCCCGGTGACGTGAAGGACCTGTCGCTCGCGCCGAAGGGCCGGTGCCGCATCGAGTGGGCCGACACCCAGATGCCGGTCCTCCGGGAGATCCGCGCCCGGTTCGAGAAGGAGAAGCCCCTCAAGGGCCAGCGCATCGCCGCGTGCCTCCATGTGACGACCGAGACGTCCAACCTGATGCGCGTCTTCACGGCCGGCGGGGCCGAAGTGGCGCTCTGCGCCTCCAACCCGCTTTCGACCCAGGACGACAACGCCGCGTCGCTGGTGAAGGACTACGGGATCGCGACCTACGCGATCCGCGGTGAGGATTCGACGACGTACTACAAGCACATCAACCAAGCGCTGGACCTCAAGCCCACGCTGACGCTGGACGACGGGGCGGACCTGGTGACGTCCATCCACCAGAAGCGGCCCGAGCTCATGAAAGGGCTGCTCGCCTCGATGGAAGAGACCACCACGGGCGTCCTCCGCCTCCGGGCGATGGCGAAGGATGGGGCGCTCAAGATTCCCGTCGTCTCGGTGAACGACGCGCAAACCAAGTACATGTTCGACAACCGATACGGCACCGGGCAGTCGACGCTCGACGGCATCATCCGGGCGACGAACGTCCTTCTGGCGGGTCGCACGTTCGTCGTGGCGGGGTACGGCTGGTGCGGCCGGGGCCTGGCGAGCCGCGCGCGCGGGCTGGGGGCCCACGTGGTCGTGACCGAGGTGGAGCCGATCCGGGCGCTCGAGGCGACGATGGACGGGTTCCCGGTGCTCCCGATGGCCGTGGCGGCGAAGATCGGCGACATCTTCTGCACCGTCACCGGCAACAAGGCGGTGATCCGGAAAGAGCACTTCCTGGTGATGAAGGACGGGGCCATCGTGGCCAACTCGGGCCACTTCAACGTCGAGATCGACCTCGAGGCGCTGGGGGCGCTCTCCAAGGAGGAGAAGAAAGGCGTCCGGGAGAACGTGGACGCGTTCATCCTGAAGGACGGACGCTCCATCTACGTGATCGGCGAGGGCCGGCTCGTGAACCTGGCCGCCGCGGAAGGTCACCCCGCCGCGGTGATGGACATGAGCTTCGCCACCCAGGCTCTGATGACCGAGTGGTGCGTGAAGAACAAGTCGCAGCTCAGGGTCGCCGTGCTCGACGTGCCCAAGGAGATGGAGCAGGCGATCGCCCACCTCAAGCTCAAGACCATGGGCATCTCGATGGACGAGCTGACCGCCGAGCAGAAGAAGTATCTCGCCGGGTGGCAGGAAGGG
>CAZSCC010000096.1:0-2014 GCA_964604905.1 uncultured Planctomycetales bacterium | reverse complement strand
TCATAGTGCCTCCTTGTGAAGAGAAGCCGCGTGCCTTGTGGATCGGGTAAGGAGGTGCTGTTGCCAGCACCCCCTCCCCTCAGAACCGTACGTGCAACTTTCACTGCATACGGCTCAAGCCTGGACAAACGTCCCTCGCGAGACGCGGTGTTTCCGCGACGAGCAGAACCACCTGCACGATACTTACTCGGGGCTGCGTCCTGTTTCCAGGGGAGGCCGCACCAGCAAGCGTCACCGCTGCCGACATCTGCATTGCCTCCTACGGCAGTTGACCGAACTTCCTCGTGCCGCCAGACCAAAGGGAAGTCTGCCCGCTTGCGCGTGGGGTGATATTGCAACCCCTATCCGCCCCATTACAGGACGGCCTTCGCTTCCTCCCTCTTCTTCTACCCGCTGCCCTGTCAGAGCGCCTTAGGACCAAGAACTAATCAACTTCCCGGAATGGGCGATTTGGCCTGATTCTTGCTATAACAGCGTTTCGTCCTCGCCGTCCCTTCTCGGGAGTCAGTCGCATGCGCTATCCCAGCACGGTCGAACACCAGATGAAAAACTTCTTCGACTCCTTGTCCGAGAAAGACCGCCGACGCTACGCCGCCGTCGAGGTGGCCAAACTCGGACAGGGCGGACAGGAGTACATCG
Source organism: uncultured Planctomycetales bacterium (assembly GCA_964604905.1). Taxonomy (GTDB): domain Bacteria; phylum Planctomycetota; class MHYJ01; order MHYJ01; family JACPRB01; genus JACQFK01. The sequence goes on along the minus strand of CAZSCC010000096.1, from coordinate 1,375 downwards.
CCCAACTCTTTGCCCTCGATCCCAAGACCGTGCGCCGCGGCGTGGAGGAACTGGACCACCTCCCCGACGAGCACCCCCAGCGGGTGCGAAAAAAAGGGGTGGCCGCCGACGCTGCCGCGATCTCTTCCCCGACCTCGAACCGGCCTTCCACGACATCCTGAAAGATTACACCGCCGGCGACCCCATGCGCCCCGAGGTCCGCTGGACCAACCTGACGCCCAAGGAAATCGCCGACCGCCTTCGCCAGCGCGGCCTGTACGTCAGCGTGCGGGTCATCCGTCAACTGCTGACCCAGCACCATTATGTCCGACGCCAGGCCCGCAAGTCCCAGACCATGGGGCAACACCAGCAGCGCGACGCCCAGTTCCAGAACCTCGCCCGGCTGAAGCAGGAATACCTGGATTCCCCCAACCCGATTCTCAGCATCGACACCAAGAAGAAAGAGCTGCTCGGGAACTTCTACCGCGACGGCTACTTGTATACCCAACAGCTCGTCACGACCTTTGACCACGACTTCCCGTCGGCCGCCGACGGCAAGATCATCCCGCATGGGATCTACGACGTCAAGCAGAACGCGGCCTACCTCAACGTGGGCACCAGCCACGACACCAGTGAGTTCGCCTGCGACAGCCTCTATCAGTGGTGGTGTGCCGTCGGCCGAGCCCTCTACCCGGACGCCACGTCGATCCTGATCTTGTGTGATGGGGGTGGCAGCAACAGCGCCCAGCACTACCTGTTCAAGGAAGACTTGCAAAAGTTGGCCGACCGCATGGGGATCGCCCTGCGGGTGGCGCATTACCCGCCGTACTGCTCGAAGTACAATCCCATTGAGCATCGCGTGTTTCCGCATGTGACACGTGCCTGCCAAGGGTTAATCTTTACGACGCTGGCAGTGCCCGTCGCGGCGATGGCCAAGACCCAGACGCGCACGGGGCTGCGGGTAGTGGTCAACGTCATCGACAAGGTCTACCAGACGGGGCGGAAGGTGGCCGAAGGCTTCAAGGAGTCGATGCGCCTGGTCTTTGATACCTTGTTGCCCAGGTGGAATTACACCGCCGTGCCAATCGTCTAAAACCGAGAACTTATTAAGTTCTCGGTCCTTAGCCGCCGAGCTTGCTCGGCGCGGGCAGGACGGTTCCGCCCGCGCCGAGCAAGCTCGGCGGCTAAATGGGGTGCGCCCATTCCGCCCGGGGCTACAAGTGGTTCCACACAAGTGGTTGCCCCCTATCACTGTTTCCGGGTATACTATGGGGGGGCATTGTGTGCCCCGTTCGCCTCAGTTCGGGTTTCCAGACCTCATGGAGATGCCCGTCATGTCTGCCCCGGTTGCCTCGCCTCTGTTCCACCAGCTCCGGCGCGTAAGCCGGCGCTTGTT
>CAZSCC010000095.1:0-10731 GCA_964604905.1 uncultured Planctomycetales bacterium | reverse complement strand
ACCCAAGCACGGGGTGCCTAAAGTCCGTTGCCCAACCGCAAGGAGGACGCGGCCCAAGGTAAAACGTGTGAGGAGGGCTAAGTCGTAACAAGGTAGCCGTAGGGGAATCTGCGGCTGGATCACCTCCTTTCTAAGGACTTTCTCGCCGTAAGGTGAGGAATCGACAGAAAGAGAGATACCACCCAGGCTCTACAGCACGTAGAGAAAAGGGCCCAATCATCTCCGTTGGTGAAAGCGGCGTGACCAACCGCCCGCTCGAACCCCTCTTGCCATCCTTTATTTTAAACTCACCCGGCTCTGACCCGGTTAGACTTGGATCGTGACCGCCCCGGATCCCTCCTCCAGCGACGAGGAACGAGAACTCCTCCAGCGCTGCCTCGAACGGCGCCCTGAAGCGTGGGACGAACTGTTCCGCCGCTACCACTCCGTCATCGAGGGCGCCGTCCGCTTCACCTTCCTCCGCTCACTCTTCAGCGTCCCCGAGCACGACGTCGCCAACGTCGTCCAGGACCTGTACATGCGCCTCTACGAGGACGACTTCCGGCGACTCCGCTCGTTCCAGGCCCGCTGCCCGCTGGGGGCGTGGCTCAAGTCCCTCGCTATCCGCCACGCCCTCAACACCATCCGTGACGAGAAAATCCGCGGCCGCTTCGGCGGAGGGAGCCTCGACGAACTCCCCCTCCAGATCGAGGATCCCCGCGAGTCCGCCGTCCCGCCCGAGGAGCGGGAGGAGATCGAGCGACTCGGAATCCTCCTCGGCCAGATCGGCCCCCTCCAGCGCACCGCGATCCGGATGTTCTACTTCGATGGCCTTCCCTACCGCCAGATCGCGACCGCGCTGGGCATCACGACCCAGACGGTCGGCTCCCTCATCAGCCGCGGCCGGGACCGACTCCGCGACCTCATGAAGCGGCCCCATTCGGCTCAATAAAGAGCGCGCCCGCGTGTCCGAGGTGATGGAGGACGGATGGAATCGGATCGTTGCCCGAGCCCGGAAGACTGGGCAGTCTTCGCCGCGGGCTCCGCCTCGGAGGCCCAGTGGCGCCGCCACATCCGGCACCTCGCCGAATGCGAACTCTGCCGGCGACATGCCTCGCTCCTCGCCTTGGCGGAAGGGAAGACGCTCCCCGCCGCGCGCCTCCAGCCCCCTCCCCCGCCGCTCCACGTGCGCCCCCGTCTCCCGTGGACCCACGTCGCGCTCCGCACCGCGGCCGCCGCCGCCATCGCCATCGCGATCACGGTCGCGTTCCGCTCGATGAAGAAACCGGGCTCGGCGCCTTCGACCGTGGAACCGAACACGGCCGTCCAGCCCCCTCCCTCGGATCGCGAGAAGAGAAGCAAACCGCTTCCGGAATGGCCCGACCGTCTCAAGCCCAAAGCCCCGCCGCCGAAGCTACCTCCTCCCCCCAGGGAATTCCTGCCGCCTCCGCCCGGACTCGCCAAGGAGGATCCGCCGCCGCCTCCCCCGCCCCCCGCGGTGGCCGAGGCCCGCCCGCAGACTCCCGCGCCACCTCCCCCGCCCAATCCGTTCCTCGCCCAGCGTAGCGTCGGCGGGGTGGCGGAGGCCATCGAGATCGCCCCTTCGTCGGGGACTGTCCTGGTCGCCTACGACGCGACCTCCGAGGCGCTCGCCCGTGCCACCACCGTCCGCCCCTCCCAGACCCTCCGGACCCGGGAGGGCGGCAGCTTCACGCTCCCCGACGGCGCCACCATCCATCTCGCCAAGGAGGGCCAGGTCGCCGTTTCCTGGAGCCAGACGCTCCTCTGCTACAGCATCGATCTCCACAGCGGGCGCGCGCTCGTCGATCTGGGGGCCTCCCCCCGCATCCTCCACATCGCGAGCGGTGAGTTGGGCGTGCGCCTCGCCGATTCGTCCGGCCAGATCCTCCTCGCCGCCGACCCCGGCGCGCTCCGCGCGACGCCCCTCAACGGTCCCGCGGAGTTCCGCTCCCCCGCCGGCGAAGGAAGGACGCTCGGAGCCCGCGAGACGCTCGTCCTCCGGCCGGACCGTGACTCGATCGAAGAAGGAAGCGCCCTCGACCCGCGGTTCTTCCCCACTCTCGAAGTCCCCGCCCCGAAGGCCGCCCCGCGTCCGCCCGAGAAGCCCGTCGTCGCGGGCCCCTCCGCCGCGGAACTCGTCCGCGCGCTGCCCAACGAGAGCTACCGATTCCGCGTCTCCGGGCGCCAACTGCGCGAGGGCGCGTGGTTCCCCCAGGGAGTCCTCTTCTCCGCGATCGACGAATTCTCCGTCGTCAAGCGCGCCGACAACTCGGGGGCACACGCCCGCCGGGGCACGCGGCCGTGGGACGACCTCGGCCCCGTGAAGCCGGGCACCCGGGAGGACAGGCTGCTGACCCTGCTTCGGAATGCCCAGGCACCCCACGCCCAGCTCGAGATCGCCCTCGCCTCCAGCCGGGGTGACCCCCAGGTCCGCGACGAACCCCTCCCCGGGCGGGCCTGCACGGTCTCCCAGTTCGCCCTCGACCCGGCGAAGATCCGGCCGATCGTCGGCGCGATCATCGACCAGGCGATCGTCGAGGGCCGGATGGGCAAGCCCGACTTCCTCTACTGGGACACCCTGGAGGGAACGCTCGAGGTGACCTGCGCGAAGGACAACGGGCGGGTCCTCCGCGCGACCGACCGCCGCCGCGTCGCCTACTCCTACAACTCCGTGAGCGGCCTCCTGCGCCGCACGTATTCGCTCGAGACCGTCTACGAACTCTTCGATCACGGCAAGGCGTCGCTCAAGCTCCCCGGCGACATCCTCAAGGAGATGGACCCCGGCCAGAAGTGATCCCGACGAGAAACCGACGATGAAGATCGCCTCCGCCCTCCTCGGACTCGCGCTCCTCGCGGGGATCGCCTCTGCGCAGGACAAACCGGTCGGCCCCTGGGAAGTCCTCCTCAAGCACGAGAAGGCGCTCAAGGCCGTGCCGGGGATGATCGAGATGACCGTCGGCGCCGTGAACGGGGAAAAGCGGGTCGTCATCCGCGTCGAGAACGACCTGTCCCGCGACGCGGTCCGGGCGCTGCTCGGCGAGAAGATCGAGGGGTTCCCCGTCCACATCCTCGTCTCCCGCCCCGCTCCTTCAAACGCCGCCGGCGGCGCGTGCTCCCAATGTCCCCTCCACTGCAAGGGGACGGGCCAGACAGTCGCGACACCGGCCGAGAAGGGGCCCGCACCCGGGACGACCAAGTTCGACATGGGCCGCATCGACGATCCGGCGTATGCCCAGGAGAAGTGCGACATCCTCCGGAAGTGGTCCGGCCTCCCGAAACGGAGCGACGGCGAGCCCTACTGCATTGCGATGGTGAGCTGGTCGAACGAGACGGCCAAGATCCGCTGGGTCCTCGAACAGGGGTTGCCGCATTGGCGCTCGAGAGAGCTCGGAGGGATGAAGGGCTCGGACGGCGCCGGCCTCGCCTGCTCCGAGCACGGAAATCACGGAGGGGAAACCCTCTGCTACACCTGGATCAAGCACCGCCAGTTCTGCCCGCTCGGGATGAAGCAGGTGATGAAGGAAATCCAGGAGAACACGCCGACCCGGGGCAGCCGTCCCTAGGTCAGTCCCGGCGAATCCGTAAGGATAGGTTCACCACAAAGTCACAAAGGACATGAAGCTTCGGATGTTTCTACCTCACGACTCTTGGCCTCCTGGGTGTTCTTTGTGACTTTGTCGTGAGGTTCATCTCAACGTTTCCAGGTGGGTCTACTTGGCCGCCTACTTCCTCCTCCCCTGCCGGTCGGCGTACCATCTCTTCCAGCCCTCGGGCTCGGCGATGTAGACGCCCGTGGTGTTGAGGAGCGCGCTGACCGCGGCCGCGCGCACGGTCTCATCGGCATCGTCCAGGGAGCGGATAAGGAACGGGATCGCCTCCTCGGCCTTCAGCTTGCCCACGAACTGCAGGTGCGCCGCCCGGAGGCGCGCGACCGGCGCCTTCTCCGCCGCCGCGATCAGATCGGCGACCGACCCGCGGTCTCCCAACTCCGAGAGCCGGCGCGCCCCCATGTAGCGCTCCTCCGGCGTGCCGCTCTTCACCCGCGCCCGCGCCTGCTGGAGCTCACGCTCGGCCCTCGTGGCCACGTCCTCGGGCGCCGGCGGCTTGGCCATCTCCGCGCGACGCTGCTCCTCTCCGGTCATGGGCTCGTCGACGAGGCCGTCCACGACCCCCTCGAGCCCCGACCGGTCGGAGACCATCGGCAGGTACCGGTAGTAAGTCTCCAGCATAAGGACGCACATCGCCGTGGAGTAGACCGTCCCCGCGTCGGCGTAGTCGACCGTGTTCCATGCCCCCGCGCCGTGGCCGGCGGAGCGCTGGGTCGCGACGAGGAAGGGCCGGAGCTTCCGGTTCCAGTCGCGCCAGTGCCTGCCCTGGAGCTGGAAGCCCACGAGGGTCCGGTAGTACCAGCAGTAGATGTATTCCCACTTCTGCTCGCGCTGGAGCGAGGGCTGGACCTCCGGCTGCTGGTCGATATAGGCCACGCCCTTCTCCAGCCAGTTCCCCTCGGTCATCCCGAACATGCAGCGTGCGAAGAGGCCCGCCCCGGTCGCGCCGAGCGTGATGTTCGAGCGGTGGCTGTAGTAGACGCCTCCCGAGAGGTCGGTAGAATCGCGGACGTAGGCCATCGCCTTCTTCACCGCCGGTTCCGGGACCGGCACTCCGGATTTCTTCGCGGCCTGCAGGCCCATCATGTGCCAGACCGAGAGCGTGAGCTCGCTGGCGCGATCGTTCGGGTCAGTCGTGTAGTACCACCCGCCGGGGGCCTGCTGGGAGGACTCGGTGGCCTTGACGGCCCGCTCCAGGACCGGCTTCAGAGAGGCGTCCTCCGTCATCGCGCAGGCTTCCCCCAGCGCGAAGGTGCACACGCCGTGACCGTACATGCCCCCCGGCAGGTTCCGGACGGTCGTGGAGTCGAAGAAGAATCCCTTCGGGTCCTGCCGCGTGACGAGCCAGCGGATCGCGCGGTCGACCGTCTCCCGGTAGGCTCCCTGCTTGTGGGTGTAACCGGCGCCCAGGAAGGCCAGGAGCGCCAACCCGGTGACGCCCGCGTCATACCCCTCGGGCCCGCGGGATCGCCCGCACATCTCGCCTTTCGGGCACTGCTTGTTGAACTGCGAGGCGGACCAGCGGCCGTCGTCCGACTGATGGGCGGCGAGCCACCGGAGCCCGAGTTCCACGGCCGCCTCGCTCCCCTCGGTCCCGCCGTATCGGCCGATCGCCGCCCGGCGGCCGGTGCCGCTGCGGTGGTTGTAGACCCCGGAGCCCGTAAGGTGGAGGAGGTCCGAATCGCGGAGGTCCGACGCGCTCTCGATCACGCCCACCGGCTCCGGCCGCGCGGCGGCGTCGGTCGTCCCACTCCCGATCACCCGCGCGGGCGGCGCCTGGGCGGGCGCGGGCGCCTCGGCCGTCTTCGGCGCTTCCACGGCCCGTTCGAACTTCGCCTCCTCCCGACGTTCCTTCTCGCCCGGGTCGGGCGCGGCCATCTCGGGCTTCGGGCTGGGACGGTGGAGAGAGACCGACAGCAGCGTCTCCTCAATCACCGGGATCGCGATGTAGACGAACTCCGCGAGCAGGACCAGCACAAGCACGTGCAGGACCGCCGAGAACGCGAATGCGGAGAAGCGGTGGAGGAGGTCGTACATCCGCTCCGGAAACGTCCGGGCCGGCCGGAGGGCCTCCACCCGGTCGAAGGAGACGGGGCGCGTGGCCAGGATGCCGCGTAGAACGCGGACCTGCTCCTCGTTCTCGTCGATCGAGCGCCAGGAATCGACCTGCATCGGCACGCCCCTACAGCCTACAGATAGGACGCGGCGGAAGCGGCGAAGTACAATGAGATCGCGTAAAATCGTGAGTCTCGTCCGTCCTAGTTGATATAATGCCCGCTCTGATGAGGACTCTCGCCCTCGCCGCGGCCCTTGTACTGCCCCTGGCGGCTTGCATGGGGCCGGAGTCCAACCGCGCCATCGCCTCCGGCGCGGGGGCTCCGACCACGGACACGCTCCGGAACGCGGGCGTGGGACCCCGCGCGGCCGAGGATACCGGCCTGCGCCCGGCCCCGGTGAACTCCAGCCAGCGCTTCGAATACGTCGATCTGTACGTCAGTCTCGGCGATCCCACGGGCCAGAGGCAGCTGGCGCCCTACTTCCTCAAGCCGGAGGTCTGGACGATCGACAAGTTCGAGAACCTCACGGATACCCTCCGGCACTACCGGTTCCGCCGTCTGGTGGGCAGCGACGGGAAGCCGTTCCCCGAGGTCGACCCCCTGGCACCGAGGCCGTAGTTTCCCCAGCTCTGTCCCCCATCCTCGGAATCCCCGGGCCGCTCCGCGCGTTGAGAGGCAAGAAAGCGTTGACCCCTGTTGGGTCGAAAAGTATATATGAGCGGCGACCCGGGGCTCGGAGAAGGGCCCGTAGTTCAATGGGAGAACGCCTGCTTTGCAAGCAGGAGGCTGCCGGTTCGACTCCGGTCGGGTCCACCAACCTTCGTGCGGCAGGCGGAGCTTGCCCCCGCCGTAGCGCCATCCCCAGCGATGCGCGAACGCGGGCACTGTCACGTATCCCGTTCTTTGGAAAGAGGGGCGTGTAGCTCAGTTGGTTAGAGCATTCGCTTGATAAGCGAAAGGTCGACAGTTCGAGTCTGTCCACGCCCACCACTTCGACTCGGCCGGCTGACGCCGGCCTCGCTCAGCGCGAACCGACTGAGCCGGCCGAGACGAGGTGCCCCGAGCGAGCGCAGCGAGCCGATGGGCTGCCCCGCTGGAACACGACGGACAAGGAGAACCCCATGCTTCACGACTTCAGGCTCGCGGAGGACGACGACAAGGAGAAGGATGGCGGCGACGGTAACCTCCTCAAGCAGCTGCTCAAGACCCGCGCCATCCAGGTCTACGAGCCCATCTCGGACAAGATCGCCCGCAAGGTCCACAGCCAGCTCCTCCTGATGCAGCAGCAGGACGAGAAGGCCCCGATCACCGTCTACATCAACTCCCCGGGAGGCGCGGCCGACAGCGGGTTCGCGATCTACGACGCCCTCCGCTACTTCAAGCCGCCCGTCCGGACCATCGTCAACGGCCTCTGCGCCAGCGCCGCGGTCATGGTCTTCCTCGCGGCTCCCAAGGAGCGCCGATTCTCGCTCCCGAACTCCCGCTTCCTCCTCCACCAGCCCTCGACCTTCGTCCAGGGCTCGGCCAGCGACATCGAGATCAGCGCCGAGGAGATCCTGAAGCTCCGCCAGCGGTACAACCAGATCGTCTCCGCGGAGACCGGCAAGGGCGCGGACCAGGTCACGCGCGACGCCGACCGCGACTTCTGGCTCTCTCCCGAGGAAGCCAAGCAGTACGGCCTGGTGGGCAAGGTCGTCAAGAACATCGGAGAGCTCGGGTAGCGAATGCCCGCGCTGGAGATTCGCGGCGTCACCAAGGCCTACGACAAGAAGCTCGCCGTCGACGCGGTCTCCCTTGCCGTGGAACCCGGCGAGATCTTCGGCCTCCTGGGCCCCAACGGGGCCGGCAAGAGCAGTCTCATCCGGATGGTCATGGACATCCTCCGACCCGATTCGGGGGAGATCCGGATCCTCGGCGGCCCCGTCACCCCCGCCGTCATGGAGAAGGTCGGCTATCTTCCGGAAGAACGGGGCCTCTACCAGCGTCAGTGCGTCGGGGAGGTGCTCCAGTTCCTGGGAGAGCTCAAGGGCCTTCCCCGCCACGTCGCCGCCCGCCGGGCCGAGAACTACCTCGACCGCGTCGGGCTCCTGGACGCCCGGGCGAAGCGGATGCGGCAGCTGTCGAAGGGCATGCAGCAGAAAGTGCAGATCGCCGCCGTCCTCCTCTCCGAACCTGAGATCCTGATCCTGGACGAGCCGTTCGAGGGGCTCGACCCCGTGAACCGGGTGCTCGTGACCGACCTGATGAAGGAATGCGCCGCGCGGGGCGCGGCGATCGTCCTCTCGTCGCACCGCATGGACCAGGTCGAGGCGATGTGCCGGAAGGTGTTCCTCATCGACCACGGGAAGGAGGTCCTTTCCGGAGAGGTCCGCGAGATCAAGAAGCGGTTCGCCGACACCGCGGTGATCCTGGAATGCGACCGCGACGTGGCGACCCATCCGGCCGTCGAACGCTCCGTCCCCGACGGCGCCGCGGTCAAGCTCTGGCTCAAGCCGGGAGAGTCCCCGGAGCAGCTCCTCGCCTCGCTTCTCTCCGGCGGCGCGCAGGTGCGCCGGTTCGAGAAGGGGCTTCCCACGCTCGACGAGATCTTCGTCAAGGTGGTCCGGCCGTGAAGAAGGCCTGGATCGTGGCGCGACACGAGTTCCGCGTGACGGTGAAGCGCGTCTGGTTCCTGGTCGGCACGTTCCTCCCGATCCTGCTCGCCGGCGCAGGGCTCTCGACCCAGATCTTCGCCGTCCGGACCGTGGCGCGCACGCAGCATCAGCTCCGCGAGCGAAAGGTCGGGGTCGTCGACCGATGGGGCGGACTGGCGACACGGGACGGGCTGGTCTTCTTCGTGAACGAGTCCGAAGCCAAGAAGGCGCTGGCGCGCGGGGAGATCGGATCCTACCTGGTCGTGCCGCCCGACTACCTGGAGAACGCGAAGGCGGTCATCGAGGTCAAGACGATGCGGCGACCCACGCTCCTGACGGCGAAGCATCTCCCTCTTCCGGAGTGGATCGAGGAGTGGCTGCTCGAAAGCGTCCTGAAGGAAACGGAGGAGAAGAAGGTCCGCCGGGCGAAGGCCCCGTTCCTCCACCGGCCGGTCTACCTGGATCCCTCGGGCGAGCCCACGGGAGAGGACCCCCGGCAGGCCGAGTTCCGCTCTCTTGCGGCGTACGTCTTCTTCCTCCTGCTGCTCACGTCGATCTTCACCTCCAGTTCGTACCTCCTGCAGGGGATGGCGGAGGAAAAGGAGCACCGGGTGATGGAGATGGTCATCGCTTCCGTCACGCCGGGGGAGCTGATGCTGGGCAAGCTGGTCGGCCTTGGGGCCGCGGGCCTGCTCCAGATGGCCGCCTGGGTGGCGACGGGAGCAGGCGTATTGGCCACGGGTCTGCTCGGGATCGGCCTGGCGGACGGGGGGTTCCGCATCGAGACGGAGGCGTACGCCTTCTGCTTCGTGTACTACCTCTTGGGGTACGTGCTCTACGGCTCCCTGATGCTCGGGTTCGGCGCGCTCGGGACCAACCTGCGGGAAAGCCAGCAGATGGCGGCGCTCTGGAGCTTCCTCGGAGCCGCGCCGATCCTGGTCATCCTCCTCCTGATCGAGGAGCCGCACGGGACTCTCGCCCGGGTCTTCTCCTACGTCCCGTTCACGGCGCCGACGACGATGATGTTCCGCTACACCCTCGATCCGAAGGGAACGCCGATCCTGGATATCCTGGGATCGATCGCGGTCCTGGTCCTCTCCACCGGGGTCGCCCTCCGCGTCTCCGCCCGGCTCTACCGCGCAGGGCTGCTCCTCTACGGGAAGCGCCCGGGGATCCGCGAGATCTGGCGCTGGCTGGTCTCGGCCCGGGAGTGACCCGCCCTACTTCTTCGTCGGCGTGACGGGCCGGTGCTCGAACCTCGTGCCCGTCCCCGCATGTTCCCCCAGCGGCCAGCTGTCGAAGGCCCAGAAGTAATAGGCGTTGATGAACGCGTCCAGGATCCCCGAAATGGCGAAGATTCCGCGGAGCGCCAGAGCGGCGACGGTGTTCCCCATCAGCCAGGGATTGTCCACGTAGCCCTGGTTCGTCCAGTCGTCCATGTGACGGGTGAGCTTCTGCGGTCCCCAGCAGCCCGACGACGCGAGGAGCAGCAGGATCATCAGGGCGGCCGACGCGAGCTTCCTCATGCCTTCTCCGGAAGAATAAAAAACCCCCGGCGCGGATTGCGCCGGGGGTTTTTCGTTTCGATGCGAACGACTACTTCGGAGTCACCGGCTTGTGGGTATAGCTCGTACCCTTGCCGCTGCCGAACGGCTGCGCGTCCTTCGCCCAGAAGTAGTAGGTGTTCACGAAGGCGTCGGCCATGTTGGTGATCCAGAAGCCGACCCCCCACACCATGTAGGCGACCACGTTTCCATACAGCCACGGGGTCTCCGTGTAGCCCTGGTTCAACCAGTCGTCCATGCCGCGCGTCACCATCTGGGGGCCCCAGCAACCGGTGACGGCCACGACCAGCAAGAGCGCCACTGCTACGACCGCGAGCTTCTTCTGCATGTGTTCCCTCCCATCAGTCCAAGAAATATGCACTCGTGGATTTTAGCACCTCCCCCCGGAGTGTCAACGAATTGCATCGAAATTATCCCTCGCCACGCACGGGGCGATGTTGCTTGACACTCCCGGGGAGCACCGGTAGCATTCGCGCTCATCCCTGATGCGTCTTCTGAATCGCCTGCTCCCCGGGAGACTCCATGCCTAAGCGGACCGACCTCAAGAAGATCCTCATCATCGGCTCGGGGCCGATCATCATCGGACAGGCCTGCGAGTTCGACTACTCGGGGACGCAGGCCTGCAAGGCGCTCCACGAGGAGGGCTACTCGATCGTCCTGGTCAACTCGAACCCCGCGACGATCATGACCGACCCGGAAATGGCCGACCGGGTCTACATCGAACCCATCACCCCCGAGATGCTCGAGAAGATCATCGAGAAGGAGCGGCCCGACGCTCTCCTCCCCACGCTCGGCGGGCAGACCGGGCTCAACACTGCCATGGCGCTGCACAAGCACGGCGTCCTGGAGAAGTTCAAGGTCGAGATGA
>CAZSCC010000094.1:0-5093 GCA_964604905.1 uncultured Planctomycetales bacterium | reverse complement strand
GGGGCGGGCCGTTCCGCGGGCAGGGGCTCTGGGAGGCCTGGAAGAAGGAGCGGCCGTTCGCGCTCCACGTGACGGGCGACGACGCGCTCGTGATCGAGGACGAACTGGCCCGGATCCGGATCAAGCCGGACGTCACGCTCCGCTACTCCACGGCGCGCGGCCTGAGGCTCGAGGGCTCGGTCGACGTGCCCTTCGCGCTCTACCACCGCGAGTTCGGCGCGTCGACGCTGGGGGGCGAGGAGAAGAAGAAGGACCCGGGCCTGGCCGTCGCGCCGCGGCTCCGGCTCATCCCGCTCCCGGGGGGCGGCTTCCGCATTCCGGGGATCGCCGGCCTGGAAGGGCTCGCGCTTGACCTCGAATTCCGGACCACCGGCGAGTTCCGCCTGGAGAACAGCGTGGTGGGCGCGCTCCTGGGCGTGGAAGGGCGCCTCCGCGGGACGGGCACCGTCCCGGCGCTGAGCGGAAAGATCCGCTCGAGACCGCACAACGGGGAGGTCCGCCTGGGCTCCGGCGTCTTCCTCCGGATGGAGTCCGCCGAGATCGTCATGCCCGCCGAACCGGGCAAGGAGGCGACCGTCCGGTTCGAGGGCCGCGTCGGCTCGGGGAGGGAGGCGATCACCGTGGTCGTCGCCGGCCCGCCCGACCATCCGACGCTCTCGCTTCTCTCCGATCCCCCCAAGCCCCAGAAGGAACTCATGGGATTCCTGGTGAGCAAGGCCTCGCTCGGCACCCTTACCTCCCAGCTCAACAGCGCCTACTCGGACGACTGGCCGCTCGCCGAGCGGAAGGAGGGCTTCCTCGAGCGCCTCAACCCGGTCGTCATCCCGGGCGAGGCCCCCGGTCAGCGCCGCAACCCCTGGGAGCTCCCGCCCGTCGGCACCGGCCGGGGCACCGTGGTCCGCACCGAGTACCTCTGGAGCCGGCACTTCTCGATCATCGCGGAGACCGACCACGAGGCCGACGTCACCGGCGACCTCAAGTTCCGGATCCGCTTCTGACCGCGATGCGTTCCGCGCCCGTCCTCCTCTTCGCGCTCCTCTCGGCCTGCGCCTCCGCGCCCGCGCCCGCCGGGCCCGCCGGGGACGAGCGCCTCGCGTTCGAGGGCGTCGAGAAGGGCCTTGAGGCCGAGCTCCGCGAGTTGATCGATAGCGACCTGAAGAGCCATGCGGCGGACGGCCGCGAGACCCATCTGGACGACGCGGCCTTCCGCCTCCAGTACCGCTTTCGCCTCGAGGGGTACGCCGACGTCCAGGTCGCGTTCGTGCGGACGCCGCAGAAGGTGCTCTTCCGGGTCACGCTGGGGCTGCGTCTGGAGCTGGGCCGCGTCCACTTCGAGGGCAACCGGGCGTTCACCGACGATCAGCTCAAGCAGGCCCGCCCGCGCGGCTTCCTGGGCACGTCGGTCCCGTTCTCGCCGCGCCTCGTCACGGTGCTCAAGGAAGAGATCGCGGCCGCCTACGGGGAGAAGGGGTACATCGAGGCCGAGGTGCGCCATGAGGAGCAGCGCCGCCCGGAGGAGCCCGGCCGGGTTCACGTGAGCTTCATCATCGCCGAAGGCCGCCGGTTCACCGTGGCGGGATTCGAGGGGCTGCCCGACGACCCCGAGCTGCGCGAGAAACTCGGAAAGCTCGCGGGAGAGGCGTATACGCCGGCACGGGGCGAGGAGGTGGAGGCGGCGATCATCGACCACTTCCGGGACCACGGGCGCCCCTTCGGCCAGGCGATCGTCACCCCGAAGATCGACCGCGCGACGGCGGCCGTCACGCTCGCCGTGGACGCCCAGGCGGGCGCGGCGGCGAAGGTCGGCGGGCTGCGGATCGCCGGCAACGACCGCACCCGCGACGCGTTCGTCCGCCAGCGGGCGGGCCTCGCGCCCGGGGCGGAGTACCGGGCCAGCGATCTCCGCCGTGCCGAGGAGCGGCTCCAGTCGACCCACCTCTTCCGGTCCGTGCGCGTCGCGCCGGGCGCGTTCCGGGAGGAAACGGGCGAGCTCGCGATCGACGTCTCGATCGAGGAACGGGAAGCGGGCGAGTTCTCGGTGCGCGGCGGGTACGGGTCGCACGAGGGCGTGCGCGGGGGCCTCGACGTGGCCTACATGAACCTGCTGGGGGGTGCCGAACTGGTGCGCGCCGGCGGGACGGTCAGCACGCTGGGCTATCGGGGCGACGCGGAGGTGGCGCTCCCGTACTTCCTCGGCACCGAGTTCCGTCCCAGCGTCACCGGCTGGTACGAAGACCGAGAGTTCCCGAGCTTCGACTCCCGCAGCTACGGCGTCGTGGGATCGCTCTCCTATCCGGTCACGGAGAGGATCAGCGTCACCGGCGGCGTCCGGCACTCCATCATCCGCACCGACAATGTCGAGCCGGGGGTGCCCCCCGGCGACCTCCTGGATTTCGCTTACACGGCGGTCTTCATCGCGGCGGCGTTCGACTTCCTGGACAACTCGCGGTTGCCTCGGGAGGGCCTCGCCGTGAGCGTGCAGACGGAGTGGTCGCCGGCGTCCTTCCGGTCCGACGTGGTCTTCCTGGGCGCGAGCGGCCGCGTGAGCGGCTACGTCCCGCTCCCCCTCGAACTCGTCCTCGCCTCTTCTTTCCAGGGGGGGATCATCCTGCCACGGGGGCAGACGGACGAGATCCCCATCTCGCTGCGGCGGTTCGCGGGCGGGACCACCACGGTGCGCGGGTTCGCGCAGGACGAGATCGGCCCGAAGGTGGGCGGCGACCCGACCGGCGGGGAGGTCTACACCGCGCTCCAGACGGAGCTGCGCTTCCCGATCTGGAGCGACTTCCACGGCGCGCTCTTCGGCGACCAGGGGGGCGTCTGGTTCGACCACAACCGCGTGGCCGTCGACGAGAGCCGCTGGTCGCTGGGGTTGGGGCTGCGCTACTATACGGCGGCGGGCGCGTTCGTCGCCGACGTGGGCTGGAATCCCCGCCGCGAGGAGGGCGAGCGGGCGGTGGAGTTCCATTTCAGCATCGGGTTTCCATTCTGAGGGGATAGAGAGATGGGAGGAGATAGGGTGATAAGAGGAGATGGGGTGATCCGTTCGATGGTTCGCTGAGAGAGGGGTTTCTACGAGCGCGTTTCCGGACCGCGGTTCACGGGGATTCGAGGTGTACGCCGCCGGCATGGAGGCTTCGGCCGGCGACAAGGCGAGGCTCCTCGAGCAGGTGCGCCCCGGCGTCATCGCCGAGCTCGGCTGCGGCTCGGGGACCGTGCTGGAACTCCTCCGGCGCGCGTTCTCCGGCAGCCGCCTCGTCGGCGTGGACCTGAACGACGAGATGCTTCGCCGCTGCCGGGAGCGCTTCCCGGGCGTCGAGCTCCGCCGCGGCGACATCGCGGGACGGATCTTCGACGACGGCTCGATGGACACGATCGTCGCCTGTTCGGTGATGCACGAGGTCTTCAGCTACAAGCGCTTCGACTATGGGGCGGTGCGGGCGGCCCTCCGACACTCCGCCGCCGCGCTCCGGAAGGGCGGCCGTCTCGTCCTCCGGGACGGGGTCAAGCCCGCCGTGGAAGAGGCGGTCTACCTGACGTTCCTCAACGAGACGACGCGGAGCAAGTTCGTCCGCTTCGCCAAGGAGTTCGGCTCGAGCGAGGTCGTCTGGCGCGAGGTCGACGGGCGGGTCCAGGTGGCGCGGCGTGACGCCATGGAGTTCCTGACCAAGTACATCTACGACGTCAACTGGGCGCACGAGGTGAAGGAGCACTTCGGCGTCTTCACGCTCGCCCAGTGGGCGGACGAGCTCCGCTCCGCGGGGCTCAAGGAAGTCCACGCGGAGAGCTACCTCATCCCCTGGCTCCGGGACACGCACTGGACGAAAGACGTGACGCTCGAGGTGAAGGTCGAAGGTCGCTACCGGCCCGGCGAGTGGCCCCATTCGACGATGCTGATCGCGGGCGAGAAGGCCTGAAGGTTCTTCGGGGGAATCATCGTCACACGGCCTTCTCGAACGACATAATAGGTCAGGATGCTGCATTTCACGCTGTTCCTGCTGACCCCACTCCTTCAGGACGAGACGATGGACGCCCTTCTCCAGGGGCTCCAGTCGGACGACCCCGAGATCCGCACCCAGGCGACGGGGGGGCTCCTCGCGGGCTGGAAGCGCTGGAAGGAGGAAGACCTCGAGAAGCTCGACGAGGCCTCGGAGCAGCGCGATCCCGAGATCAGCGGCCGGGCCTCCGACGCGGGATCTCTCATCCGCATCCGTCGGACGCTGGGCGAGACGGTCGTGGAGAAGATTCCCGGGGCCGACCGGGCGTTCCACAGCGGGAACGACACGGCGAAGCTCGGGGTGCTCACGTGGGCGAAGGAGCTGTGGCAGCGAGGGGAGCTCTCGGATACGAATGGGCTCGAGCTCCTGGCCGGGCGTGCCCGGTGGAATGACCCCAAGGTGTTGACCCGGTTCCTGGATCGGCAGCACGGCAAATGGGTGTTCGCGATCCCGCTCGATCCGAGGGCGCGGGACGGGCTGCGGGCGAAGGAGGTCGAGCTGCTCGGAGGCGAGGGGAAGAGGCGGACCGGGAAGATCGCCGAGTTCCTGGGAGACGAGGCCCCCGAGGTCCGCGCTGCGGCGCTCCGGGCGATCGGGGGGCTGGGGGCGAAGGAACAGGCCCCGAAGGTGGCGGCGCTGCTCAAGGACCGCAACGCGGGCGTGCGCGGCGAGGCGCTCGCGCTCCTGGGGGACTGGGGATCGAAGGAGTTCGCGCCGGACTTCGTCGGGCTGCTGGACGACCCGAGCGGCCAGATCCGGTTGCGGGCCGTCGAGGCGCTGGCGGGATGGGGGCAGAGGGACGTCGCGCCCCGGATCGCGAAGCTGCTCAAGGACCCTGTCGCGCAGTCGCGGGCCGAGGCCGCGGCGGCGCTGGGGAGCCTCGGCGCCCGCGAGTTCGCCCCGGAGATCGCGCCGCTCCTGGAGGATTCCCATGCGAGCGTCCGACGCTGCGCCGTCTATGCGATCGGGAAGCTGGGGGCCCGTGGGTCCGCGGCCGTCGTCCGGAAGCTCCTCAAGGATCCGAGCCCCGACGTCCGCCTCAGCGCCGCCCAGTCGCTGGGCCAGCTGGGGACCGACCTCGACGCGCTCGTCCCC
>CAZSCC010000093.1:0-2886 GCA_964604905.1 uncultured Planctomycetales bacterium | reverse complement strand
GACCGCAAGGCAGACCCAATTGAAGTACTTCTCGATGAAGTCCTTCGCGCGTCGGCCGGCGAAGAAGCAGATGGCGCCGAGGAGGAAGAAGCGGAAGGAGCGGCCGATCGTCGAGGCGATGAGGAGGGTGGCGAGGTTGAGGTGGAGGAGGCCCGAGCCGATCGTGATCAGCTTGTAGGGGAGCGGGATGAAGGAGTAGACCAGGGTCACCGCGAACGCGTTCCCCTGGAGCTTCTCGCGGAGGTCGTCGGGGATCGGGCCGACGATCCGGATCCCGACCGCGTCCCAGAGCGCGTAGCCGATGAAGTAGCCGAGGACCGCACCGGCGACGCTGGCGGCCGTGTCGACGAAGGCGTACCAGAACGAGCGCTTCGGGCGTTCGAGGCTGAGGGCGACCTGGAGGAAGAGGGGAGGGACCGGGAAGACGCTGGAGTCGAGGAAGGCGAAGACGGAGAGGGCCCACGTGCCCATCGGGTGGTGGGCCCACGAGAGGATCCAGTGGTAGAGGCGGCGGATCGGGTTTTTCGAGGGGGGGGTGCCGGGCGCCGTTGCGGCGTCCGGGCTATCGGCCATACTTGAGGCGTTCGGCGAGGATCTCCGGGAGGCCGGAACTGACGATCTTCTTCGCGGCGCGTTCGACGTCGTAGCGGACGCGGGTTATGCGGACGACGGCCTCGTCCGAATCGTACACCACGCAGACGGCGTCGGGGTTCTCGTCGCGAGGCTGTCCGATGGAGCCGACGTTGATCATGATCTTCGTCTGCTCGTCGAGCCTCACCTCGGTGTCCATGTTGAACGAGACGTTCTTCCGCTTGAAGAAGTTGACGGGCACGTGGGAGTGGCCCATGAACGAGAGCGGGGTCGTCTGCTGCTCGAAGGAAAGGTGCGCGTCGTAGCTCGTCTGGATGTACTCGAAGAGCTCGGGCGAGTAGAGCGTCGAATGGACCACGGTGAAGTTGTCGCAGTACTCGACGAGCTTGAGCGAGCGGATGTACTGCTTGTGTTCATCGGGGAGCGTCTTGCGGGTCCAGAGGGCGCTCTCGCGCGCGTAGGCGTTGAAGAAGTCGATGTTGAGCTTGTCGACGGCGGCGAAGTCGTGGTTGCCGGCGGTGACGGTGGCCTTGAGCTTGTGGCGGACGATGTCGATGCACTCGACGGGGTTGGCGCCGTAGCCGACCAGGTCGCCCACGGAGACATACTTCTTGACGCCCTGCTTGTCCATCTCGCCGATGACGGCCTCGAGGGCCTCGAGGTTGGCGTGGATGTCTCCGAGGATTCCGTATTTCATGGCGCTAACAGACTTCCCGCTTCCGGAAGAGGGAACAGGACACCAGGAAAACCGCCCCCACGAAGAGGGTCGCGTACACGGACGACACCGCCAGGTACTGAACCGAGATAATCTTACCCTCGCTGAAATAGGTCTGCAAGTTAAAGTAGCCGAAATTGGGCATCGCGTACGAGAAGCCGCGCGCGGCGAGCGTGAGCGGCTGCACGTTCATCCTTTCGACGCTGGCGACCATGTAGCTTGAGATGTTTCCGAGGATGAAGAGGAGCGTGGTGGCGGAAACGGCGACGACGTTGGGGAAGAAGGCGGAGAAGCTGACGGACAGCGCGGCGAGGATCGCGGACTGGAAGATGGAGAGGATGGCGCCCTGGAGGACGATGCCGCCCTGGCGCAGGACGAACTGTTCCCAGACGGCGCCCCACGCCGTGCGGAACGGGCTCAGGCCCTGCTTGAGTCCCTCGGCGACGTCGCGGTCGTAGAGGTGGAGGTGCGGCGCTGCCATCATCCAGAGGGTGAGGAGGAGGACGCCGGCGAGGACGACGACCCCCGGGATGAGGGCGAGCCAGAGGCCGAGGAATTTTCCCAGGAGGAAGTCGGAGCGGCGGATGGGTTTCGACAGGAGCGTGACGGCGGTTCGGTCCTCGAGTTCCTGGGTGACGATGATGCCGGAGGTGATGACGATGATGATGAAGCCCCAGAAGGTGAGGGTGGCCATGCCCATCTCGCGCACCATGTTCATCTCCTGGTGGAACGAGAAGAGCGTGAGCATCTTGGAGAAGAAGACGGCGACGGCGAAGCTCAGGAGGAGAATGTAGTAGAGGGGCCGTCGGGTGATCTCCCCGTAGGTCGCGAAGGCGAGGGTGCGGATGCTGCGCATGTATAACTTATGGGTTATCGGCCCCGGCCGCGATGGAATTCATCTGGAGCTCATTATAGCCCCACATTGCGCCACGGGGGTGCTATAATAGCGGCACGAGAACTTCATCGGTTCTCGCTCGGTGGAGAGAGAAAGGTAGAGAGGGGGATTGCATGTCTCAGATCAAACGCCTCGGCATGGGACTCGGTGCGCTTATCGGCGGAGCCGAGATGGATTCTTCGCCCGCTGCAGCCGTGGCCTCACCCGCAGCCGAGGCGGCCTGCACGATCGATGTCTCGATGATCCGCCCCAACCCGTTCCAGCCGCGGGTGGACTTCGACGAGAAGGACATCAAGTCCCTGGCCGATTCACTGATGCGCCAGGGGTTGCTCCAGCCGGTGGTGGTCCGGCCGGTGCCGGGAGGTCTCTACCAGCTGATCGCCGGGGAACGGCGCTGGAGGGCCTCCAAGCTGGCGGGATTTGAACGCATCCCGGCGATGGTTCGTCAGGCGGACGACAAGAAGATGCTGGAGCTGGCCCTGGTCGAGAACCTCCAGCGGCGGGATCTGAACCCGCTGGAAAAGGCCCGGGCATTCCGGCAGCTGATGCAGCTCAACAACTGGACCCAGGAGGAGCTGGCGGATGCGGTGGGGCTGGGGCGGCCCACGGTCGCCAACTTCATGCGGCTCCTGGAGGCCCCGCTTGAGATCCAGGAAGCTGTTTCACGTGGAACAATCAGCATGGG
>CAZSCC010000092.1:0-5377 GCA_964604905.1 uncultured Planctomycetales bacterium | reverse complement strand
CTACGACCGGAACGGCAGCCTGACCGACCTCGTCGAGCCGTCCGGCACCAGCAAGTTCGCCTACAACGCGGCGGGGCTCACCGCAAGAATCCGCTGGAAGGACGCCTCCTCCAGCTACTTCTACTACGACGGCAACCTCCGGCGCTACGCGATGCTCGCCAACGGCACCCCCACGTACTTCCTCTGGGAGGGCCTGAACGTCCTCCAGGAGCGGAACGCCGATGGTAGCGTCAAGGAAGAGCATACGAACGCCGCCACCCCGGTCGGCGGGATCGCCCAGCTGGTCGAGACCTACCGCCCGAGCGAAGGCGTCCAGAAGATCTACCCCATCATGGATTCCAGGGGGACGATCACCAAATACCTCCAGTCCGACGGCACGACCGTCCTGGCCTCCCGCGAGTACAACGCCTTTGGAGGCCTGATCCCAAGCAGCGCGGTGGGCACGTGGCCGGGGAGATTCGGCTATCAGGGCCAGGCCTGGATGGAGATCGCCTCGGCGGATGCAGCCCAGAGGCTCCTCATGAGCCCCACCCGGCTCTATGATCCCAGCGACGGGAGGTTCATCAGCCGCGATGCCACAAGACTGGGGGATCCCACGGCCGCCCCCGGGAGAATCCAGCCGTGGTATCACTACGTCATGAACAATCCGGTCAGCCTCGTCGATGCCGATGGGATGGCATTCACCGGAGCGGCCGGAGCCCTCGGCGGCTGGCAGGCGCTCTCCCCGCTCACCGGCTGGGGCTACAGCTACGTGAACTACAGCGCCCCTTGGGGTCAGGCCAACGTCGTCAACGTCATCACCCGGCAGGCGTCGAACATGTTCGTGTATGCGGGCGGGGGCGGAGGTGGATTCCCAGGAGCGGCTGCGGGCGGGAGGGGAGCGGCCTTCGCGTGGGCGTTCGGGGGAGGATTGCCAGGAATGCTGACGTTGAACGTGCTGTGCAACCCACCAAACTACTACTGCCTGACCCGAAAGATTGGAAATAGGGTAACCCAAAGATCTTGGATCAACAAACCGATTTCTCCCGGGAACTTTGTGCTCTTCAACCTCATATCATTCGCTTCCGTCTACTCTGGGGCGAACTCGACTCTTTCGGATAGTGGCGATAGTAATGCCAAGGATGGCGGCTACCGTCTGTGGAGTATGAAGGACTTCCGATATTGCTGCGATCGAGGCAACATATCAGAATTCACAGTGCGAAACCGTGATTCCGAAGTCGGGCTGGAAGCAGGCGGAGCCTTCCGACCAGATCCTGGCGTGTGGTTCTTGGAGTCTACTAGGAGGGTGGATGCCAGTACCTATGAATTCAGTTGGGCGTTTAAGGGTCGTCCGCATTCAACTCCCGAACTTGGGTTCCAGGCGGCACTCCCACGAACCTCAAAGGACATCTGGCACCTCGTCCGGGGCCGCATCTGGTGTGAAGGCGGTAAGGGAAAGATTACCATCGACAAGTTCATGGGCAGCAAGTTTCCAAGCCACGTCCTATTCGTCGATGATGACGAGGTCTATAGGATTAAGCAGGGGGTATTCACAGATCTGTGGGTATCCGATGAGGCTGACCCAACACTAGTTGTCAGGGGCATCCCTGCTGTTGACAATTAACTGAAACGATCTCTATGAATTTCGGGAGACTTTTCGTGATTTCAATAACCAACAGCATGCGAGAAAGGTGGCAGAGGCCCGGGTGAATAGAGATGAGGGCACTCGAGAAGGGTACCGATTCCAAGCGAGGCATCTCCGGTGTCCACGCTCACAAGGCTTTCAACCCCGCTAGAACTTGACTATCATTCAGCTACGTATGACGAGTGTGTACCTCCTAACCCTATCATTGATATTCCAAGCCGATGCCCCGGAGGAAGTTTTCAAGAAGATCGAGCAGTCGCTTGAGAAGGCAAATGGTCTGCGAGTGATCTTTCGAGTGGAAGTTCTGCCGAACAATGGAGTCAAGTATGAAGCTAGCGGTACTGTGCTTGCCAAGAACCCAGATAAAGTCAATATTCAAATGACCCTCACCGATGGAACCAAAACTTCCATGATCAGCGATGGATCAAAAATGAGAGTCATGATTGCTGGGCAGGGAGGCGATGCCGAAGTTCACAAAGGCATCAAGGACAACATCGCAATCGCGCTGAGCCGCGCTGGCCTCTATCTGTCTCAGGGGACGTATGTACCTGTATTCTCGAAGCCCTTACAGGAAGGGAAGGGTGTCAGGGAGGTTCTCGGAGTCTCTAAGTTCAAGTTCGGCGAAGAGGAGCAGAACCTTAAAACCATCTTGTACGAGATTAAGTTGCATGGTGAAGCAACTCTTGAAGCGAAACTCTGGTATGAAGGGAAGACATTAAAGCCTGTGAAGCGTGTGGTGAAAGCGAAGGTGGATAAGCAAGAGACCGTTCACACAGAAACCTTCGGGGAGTGGACTATTGGGGTGGACCTTCCCGATGAACTCTTTGCGCTGCCTCCGACCAAGTGATAGCCCGTCAGATAGCCTCTGCCTTAAAGGCGTCCATCCTCAGTTTGGCGAACAAGGAGAGAAACCCTCCGGCTGCTTGAGTCAAGCTCCGCGAGGGGGATTCCCATTTCCCCCTCACATTTCGCGCCCGAAAGCCCGCCCCAACCCGACAAGATCAACCGGAAGTCGAACGCCTCCTATCTACCCTCAGTGATCTTCGCCACCAACTCCGCCGCCCGGGCCCGCGCGAAGGCCACGCTGTGCATCTCCTGTAGGCGTGCGTAGGGCTTCCGGTCGCCCGAGCGATGCGCCTTGCGCCGCTTGGCTTTGACCGCCTTGATCTCCGCGATCAGCGCTCGGATTCTAGCGTGCTCGATCGTCCTTCGGAAGAACCCCCGTGACGCCGGGCTCTGGCGGGAGAAATACCCCGAAAGCCCCGTCCGAAGATTCCGGCCCACGGCTTGATCCTCCTGTTCATGGTAATTCGTAGGGTTCTTCGGGGGGCGGCCGGCGAGGAGAGGCGCCGCGTCGGGGTGGTTGAGCGCCCCGTGGAGGAAGGACGCCAAGGCCTCCTCCCACCGCTTCATCTCCGAGTAGGCGAACGCCGCCACGAAGCTCTCGCTCGGGTGGAGTTCCACGAGCGGCTCCGCCTGTTCCGCGGCCTCCGACCACTTACCCATGCCGAGGAAGAGGGCGGCGCGATGCGAGGAGGCCCTGAATTCGTCTCCGCATTCCCCTTCCAGGCGGTCGCAGATCTCGAGAGCCTCCTTCTGTCGCCCGACCGCCCCTAGAGCATAGGCCAGGTTGGAGAGTCCTCGCATGTAGGGTCGCGTCTCAAGCTTCGTCCAGTAGTGGGATCGCCCCAGCCTCGCGGGGAAGAGATTCCGCCCCACCTGGACGGTCTTCTCGAACCAGAGGACGGCCTCCTTGAGGCGCCCCCGCCGGAGCGCGATCAATCCCAAATAGTTGTAGCCCTCCGCATACCGGTCGAAGTTCTCGACCAGGAGCTTGAATACGGTCTCCGCCCGGTCGAACTCCCCCCGCTCGAAATACCCCGCCGCCTGCTCTTCGGCGTCAGAAGGGACCTCGCTCCCCAGCTCGGCAAAGCGCCACCGGGAGCCCCTATCCTTCCAGTGTGTGAGCTTGGGATGCTGGGCGAGCTTCAGATGCCCCTGGATGTGGTCGACCACATATTCCAGTTCCATCCAGTGCTCCCGGAGGATGGTCGCCGCGGCCGGAGACTCCCTGGGATCAGTCAGGACCAGCCGCCGCACGAAGGCGCCCAAGTCCTTGCGGAATCCCGCCCTCCGGTCCACTTCATGCCCCTCGTACTCCGGAGGCAGACCCCCGAGAGAGGAGGCGATCTGGCGGCGGATCTTCTTCCAGTCGAACCGGATCTGGGGATACTGCTCTTCCAGGAGGATCCGGAAGCCGGCGTCCATCCCCGCTTCCCCGTCCCCAAGAGCGTCCTTGGCTTCAGCCTGGGAGAAGAAGACGAAAAGCACCCGCTGCTCGACTTGGCCGCCGGAAGGGCTGCGCTGCCCGTGGACGAGGACGAGCTGGCGGCCGCGTTTCCGGAGATAGGGCATGGAGGCCTCCATGAATGTTGTACCTACTATATAAGTAGTACAACATCCGGCTCAAGTCAAGTGGAATTCGAAAAGCCGCGCTCAAAGGATCTCCGCTTCGAGGCGAAGGAGGCTCCTCGCTCCTGCCCCTGAAGTTCGCGCCCCGCCCTTTGCGGGGGTTGACACCCTCCGGAGCTGTGATATGCTTTCTTTGCATACTGACACTTCCGCAGTAACCCTCGGTACAAGTCTGCCCGCCCGGTGCCCAAGGCGTTGACCCACGAAGGGGTCTGCCCGCTCGGATTCCAGAGGGAAAACGATGGCGGAAGAGCGCACCGGGAAGGAGACCCTATGTACTCCCTGACGGTCTGCACCATGATAAAGGGCGAGAACTCCTATCTTCCCGAATGGATCGCCCACCATGCGGGGCTCGGGGTCGAGCACTTCTTCATCTATGACAATGAAAGCCCGACGCCGCTCGCCCGGACTCTCGAGCCCGAGATCCAAAGCGGCCTAGCCACGGTCGTGCCCATCCAGGGGCGTTTCCGGCAGATGGCCGCCTTCAATGACGGCCTCAGCCGGTTCGGCCCCGCCTGCCAGTGGATGGCCTTCCTGGATCTCGACGAGTTCCTGAACCCGAAGCGGCATGACGACCTGAGAGTCCTCCTCGACTCCTATAGGGACTGCGGCGGACTGGCCATCCACTGGCAGATGTTCGGTTCCTCCGGCCACGAGGTCCGCCCTCCGGGCCTCGAGATCGAGAACTTCCTCGCCAAGGCCGACATCCGGTACGTCCACAACCGCCACGTGAAATGCATCGTGCGGCCGGAGGCGGCCGAGAGCCTGGCGAGCCCGCACCAAGCGATCTATAGGCCCGGATACGAGTGCGTGAACGAGCACCGCTTCCGCCTGCAGGGCGGACAGTCGGAGGTCTCGGTCGACGTCGTCCAGATCAACCATTACTACACGCGCTCCCGGAAGGAGTACGGCGAGAAGCTCGCCCGGGGGCGCGTCGATTACGACGGACCCATGTCCTTCGCCTTCGACGAGATCGATCCCCTCCTGAACATCGTCCGGGACGAGTCGATCCTCAGGTTCGTGCCGAGGGTGAAGAAGTACCTGGCCTGGAGGGCCGGGGACGAGCTGTCTTCGCGAGAAGGACTGGCCGGAGGCGGAGGACCGGACGATCGCCGCACGGCGCCCCTGCCGTACGGGGGCCGTTCATGATCTCCGACCAGGGAAGGCTCGTGAATGCGCTTCTGGACGGCATGGCCGGGGATGCCCGCGCGCCGGGCTCTGATGTCGCCGCTCACATGCCGACCCTCTACATGCTCGCCCACCTCTGGTCGTTCGGTCACG
>CAZSCC010000091.1:0-6232 GCA_964604905.1 uncultured Planctomycetales bacterium | reverse complement strand
TCTTGAGGTCCTCCGCCTTGCCCTTGGGACAAACAAGGGTGGCGTCGGGGGTGTGGACGACGACGAATCCCTCGAGCCCGTGGACGGCCACGAGGTGGTTGGGGTCGGTGGAGAGGACGAGCGAATCCTTGGTCTCCGTCGAGACGCAGTTCCCCTCGATGGAGTTGCCCTGCTGGTCCTTGCCGCGCCGCTCGGCCGCGGCGGCCCAGGAGCCCACGTCGTCCCACTGGAAATCGGCTTCGACCATAAGGACCCTCTCGGCTTTTTCCATGACCCCGTAATCGATCGATATCTTGGGCATCCGCGTGTACTCGCGGGCCATCACGCCGGGCAGCTTGCTCGTCCCGAGCGCCTTCTCAATCTCCAGGAGCGAGGTCGAAAGCGCAGGGAGGAAGTTTCCGATCGCCTTCAGGATCGACCAGGACTCCCAGACGAACATCCCGCCGTTCCAATAATAGTCGCCGCTCTCGACGAACGTCTTCGCGGCCTCGAGCTTCGGCTTCTCGTAGAAGCGGCGGACGCGGAAGGCGTCCCCCTCGCGCGATCCGCGGTTCAGGTATCCGTAGGAGGTCGACGGATATCGCGGCTTGATGCCCACCGTCACGAGCGCCCCCGTGCGCGCGGCCTGGTGGCCTCGCTTGAGGCAGAGCTGGAACTTGGCGGGGTCGTCGATGTAGTGGTCGGCCGGGAGGACGGCGAAGGCGCTCTCGGGGTCGCGCCACTGGAGGAACGTCGCGGCGAGGCCCACCGCCGCGGCGGTGTCGCGTCCTACCGGCTCGTCGATGATCTGGTCGGGCGGGAGGAGGTCGAGATCGCGGCGGACCAGGTCCGCGTGCTCCCGCCCCGTGATCACGAAGATCTGCTTCGCGTCGAACAGCGGGAAGAGGCGCTCGACGGTCTGCCGGACCATGGAGGCGCCGCCCAGGATCGGGAGGGTCTGCTTGGGGCGGGTCCTGCGTGAGAGGGGCCAGAATCGCGTCCCGCTCCCGCCCGCCATGACCACGGCGTAGAAGTGTTCCACTGGAGGGGGGGATTATAGCAGCCGACTCCGCGCCGGTCGACCCTTACCGACGCGCCGCTTGACAGACCCCGCGGAGGGGCAATAATAGGGGGCTGCAGATAAGGGGGTGCTCATGAACATGGGGATCGGATATTACATCGTGATCCTGGCCCTGATCGGGGGCTGCGTCGGCTTCCTCGTGTACACGAAGAAGAAGAACCAGGCGGCCGACAACGCGAAGCGGCCCCCTCAGAAGGGGATCATCAAGTAGGCGTCCTCGGGCCGCAACCCCCCTCCGGCGGGGGTGTTCCATAGGTAGTCGGTGGTAGGCTTGCCAGGAGAATTTCCATGAAGGCCCTTGCCTTGCTCATCGCGTTCCTCCTCTGCACCGCTCCCGCCCTCCCCCAGGAAGGGGCCAAGAAGGGCGACCCCTGCGATGCGGCCACCGTCGAGGACGGCTCGTGGTGTCTAAAATGCAAGAAGCTTCGCGAGAAGGAGCAGCTGGACGGCGAGAAATGCAAGGAATGCCAGACCCCGGCGGAGAAGATCAAGGTCTGCGTCAAGAAGTGGATCCCCTCCTGCGGGATGCACAACCAGGCGCCCCACCTGGAGAGTTGCTGCAAGAGCAAGATGTGCTGCAAGCTCCAGTCGGTCAAGGCGCCCCTGCTCCTCCGCTGCTCAGGCTGCGGCCAGGCCGCGCGGGACGAGAAGGAAATCAAGCACGACGCCAAGAACCACGAACAGAAGGCCGTCAAGAGCTGTGAGGCGTCCGGCACCCAGCCGCACGGGGGCGAGCCCATCAAGTAGGACCCGCCCCACCGCGAGGCCCTGCACGGCGTATTATATATGGATGTCCCGGGGGGCGATCCCCGTTAGGAACCGGTTCTCGGAGGAGCGATGATCAAGCTGCTTTTGAAGTCTACCGAGGAATCCCGCGAGGTCGAGCTCGGGGACGCCTCCATCACCATCGGGCGGTCGTCCGAGAACCAGGTCGCCCTTGCCGACAAGAAGGCCTCCCGCAAGCACGCCACGATCGACAAGACCGACCAGGGATACCGGCTCAACGACCTGGGATCGGGCAATGGGACACGCGTCAACGGGCAGGACGTCAACACGGCCCTGCTCGCCAAGGGGGACGAGGTCAAGATCGGGCTGACCACGATTTACGTGCTCCATGTGGATGTTCCCCCCGCGGTGGCGGCGGTGGCGGCGGTCGCCGCGGCGGCGGCCCCGATCCCCGTGGCCGCTCCGGTGCCTCCCGCCCCCGTCGCCCAGCAGGCAGCGCCCGCCCCGGCCGCGCCTTCTGCGCCCTCCGAGCCCGCCGAACCCAAATTCAAGAGCACGCGCCGCTCCCACTACCAGCGCCAGTCCTCGGGCGGCAAGTTCATCGCGGCCGCCGCGGCGCTCGTCATCATCGGATCCGTCACCTACGCGGCGATCGTGTTCATGCCCCAGCTGGCGGGCTCGAAGATCAAGCCGTCCGTGGATGCCAGGAGCGAAACGGCCGCGAAGGACGCCGCGGTCGCCCTCAGGGACATCAAGGCCAAGGTCGAGGCGGCCAACCCGATGACGGAGCCCGTCGTGCGGGAGGCCAACGAGCTGGCAGGGAAATTCGCCCCCGTCAACCCCGAGTTCGAGACGATCGCCGTCCATGCCCGGGCGAAGTGGGCCGAGCAGATCACGAAGATGACCTTCGAGGACGTGGAGAAGCTGGTCTCCGCGGCCCTCAGGGAACACCGGTTCGGAGACGCCAACGACGCGCTCAAGCCGCTCAAGAACGGGAGCGACGCCGCCCGCGTGACCGCGCTGCTCGGCCAGGTGGACGCCGAGGCGAAGATCGATTTCGGGAACGTCGACAAGTTCGGCAAGGACCTGATCGAGCGCAAGCAGTACAACCTCGCCGGCGAGCACTACCGCACGAACGCCCCGCGCTTCCGCGGAACGGTGCACTTCAAGACGCTCACCAACAAGTCCGAGAGCCTGGAGGAACTGGCCCGGGCCGAGCTCGAAGTGGCCAACCGCCCCAAGGAGACCCCCAAGCCGGCCGAGTCCGAGATCGCCAAGCTGACGCCCAAGGAGATGCCGGCCGAGAAGCCCAAGCCCGCCATGGAAGCCCCCAAGATGCCGACCAAGCCCGCGATGGAGGCGCCCAAGATGCCCGCGGAGCCGGCCAAGCCCAAGGAGATGCCGAAGCCGCCTCCCAAGCCTCCGCCTCCGCCCCCCCCGCCGCCTCCTCCTCCCCCTCCCGAGAAGCCCAAGGAGGCGCCGAAGCCGATCATGACGGGCGGTTCGATCAAGAAGCCCGACGTCCTCTGCAGCTGCAAGAAGACCGTGAAAGGCGTCTACTGCATCAAGTGCGAGCGCGTGCTCGAGCCCGACGACCTCCGCAAGAACCTCTGCAAGCGCTGCGAGGAAGCGCCCAAGAAGGTCGACATGTGCGTCAAGCGGTTCTACATGGTGGACGGAAAGCCCGACAAGGTCAGCGACAAGCCGATCGTCTTCGACGGCAAGGTGTACGACATCCCGCAGGAGGACCGCGCCCGCATCGCGTACTTCTGCAACGCGTGCGAGGAGGGCGGCGACCTCCAGAGCGACATCAAGCACAAGGCCGACTGCGCCAGCCGTTCGAGCGTGATCAAGATCTGCCTGAAGTCGGGCACGGGCCCCCACGTGCCGTAGAATTACGAAGCAGACCTCAAGGGAAAGGCGCCCTCCCCGGCCCGGGAGGGCGCCTTTTTCATTTCCCCCACGCGCCGGGCGTGTATAATCCCCCCGCCATGGCGGTCATGCTCCTCTCCACCTTCACGGTGGCGCTCCTCCACACGCTCATCCCGAGCCACTGGCTCTGCTTCGTCGTGGTCGGTCGCGCCCAGGGGTGGAAGACCCGGAAGACCCTCGCCGTCGCCGCCACCGCCGGCTTCCTCCACGTCCTCTCGACGTTCCTGGTCGGCCTGGCCGCCGCCGCGTTCGGGAAGGCCTTCTTCGCGGACCGCGAGGAGACGCTGGAGCGGCTCAGCGGGCTCATCCTGGTGGGACTCGGCGCGATCTACCTGATCTCCCACCTCCTGCACGCGGGACACCACCACGAACAGGACCGGGACGTCACGGGGAAGACCGCCTTCGTCGCGCTCCTGCTTTCGCTCGTGATCTCCCCCTGCTCCGCCTCGATCCCCCTCCTCGTCCTCGCCTCCTCGAGCGCCGGCTGGGCGACGCTCCTCCTCATCGGCGGCGTCCTCCTCGTCACGACGCTCGGGGTCATGCTCCTCCTGGTGGGACTCACGTCGCTCGGCATCGAGCGCCTCCAGTTCGCCGTCTTCGACCGCTACGAAAAGCTGATCGTGGGCGGCGTCCTCTGCATCCTGGGCGCCCTCATCTTCCTGGTCAAGGACTGACCGTGGTCCGCCGGGACGATTCCTTCCGGGACTACGTCCTCGAGCAGCTGGGCGCCGGGGTCGAGTGCCGCGCGATGTTCGGCGGCCACGGCCTGTACCGCGACGGCGCGTTCTTCGGCATCCTCTACAAGGGCCGCTTCTACCTCCGGACGTCGCCCCGGACCCGGAAGGAGTTCGTCGACCGCGGGATGAAGCCGTTCCGCCCCAACGCGCGGCAGACCCTCAAGAGTTACTACGAAGTGCCCGCGGACGTGGTGGAGGACCGCGACCTGCTGCGCCGGTGGGCCGAGCGCGCCCGCCTCACCGCCCCGGGCGCCTGAGCGATTTGCGGAACGCCGGGTCCCCTTTCCGCTGCAACACAACCCGTGCCGGGAGCGGTCGTTTGGCATAGACTCCAGTCCGAATGGGCCTCGTCTACTCCTTCTCGCGCGGACTGATCCGCCTGGGCCTCCGGGCCTTCTTCCGCGAGATCGAGGTGCGGGGGCGGGAGAACCTGCCCCGCAAGGGCCCCTGCATCGTCGCGGCCAACCACCACAACAGCATGCTCGATCCCTTCCTCCTCATGGCGGCGATCGACCGCCCGATGTGCTTCATCGCCAAGGCGCCCCTCTTCAGGATGCCGGTCCTGGGCTGGTTCCTCCGCCGGCTCCGCTGCATCCCCGCCCACCGGAGCCAGGACGCCGGGTACGCCAAGGAGAAGAACGAGGAGCTGTACAAGACCGCCTCCGACACCCTGCAGGCCGGCCCGGCCCTCGCCATTTTCCCGGAAGGCAAGAGCCACAGCGAGCCGCAGCTCGCCGAGTTCCGGCACGGCGCCTCGAAGATCGCCCTCGAGGCCGAGACGCTCCGCGGCGGCGTCCGCCTCCAGCTGGTCGGGCTCCATTTCGAGAAGACCCGCGGGTTCCGCGGCAAGGTGCTCGTCCAGCTCGGCCCCCCGGTCGCCGCGGCGGAATACCGCGAGCGGTTCGCCGCCGACTCCCGCACCGCGGTCGCGGCCCTCACCGCCGACCTTCAGGCCGGGCTCGCGGAGATGATCCTGACCGCGGAGACCCAGGAAGTGCTCCGCCTCGCCGACCTCCTGGCCCGCATGCGGGCCCTCCAGGAGATCGGCCGGCCCCACGAGACGGGCGAGGCGTTCGACCGGAAGAAGCTGATCCTCGAACGGTACCGCCTCGGACGGGAGCGCGCTCCCGAGGAGGTGGAGGCGATCCGGACCGACCTCTCCCGGTACGAGGCCCTCCTCGACCGCTTGGGGATCCGGGAGGAGCAGGTCGAGACCGAGTATCGAGTCGGCCGGGTGCTCCGCTTCGCCGCCGCCCACACGCTCGCGCTTCTCCTGGGCCTTCCGTTCGTCGCCCTTGGGATCGCCACGAACGGAGCGCCCTACCTCCTCTCCACGATCGTCGCCCGCCTGGCCGGGACGCTCCCCGACCGGCGCGCGAGCGCCGGATTCCTGGCGGGACTCATCGCCTTCCCCGCCTTCTGGGCCGGGCTCGCGTGGGCGGCGTGGCGAGTCTGGGGCCTCCCCTCGGCCCTGGCCGTCGCCGCCCTCTGCCCGCTCGCCGGGGTCCTCGCGCTGCAGGGGATGGACCGCTGGCACCGTGTGTTCGTCCAGACGTGGGGGCTCTGGAACGCCGTGACCCGGCCCACCGCGCGCGCGCTGCTCCACCGCATGCGCGGCCGCATCCTCGCCCGGGCCGACCGGCTCCTGGAGCTCCTGGGGAAAGAGGCTGCGGTTCCCTAAGAGGCTGTTGCAAAACCGAAATTCACCACAGAGACACGGAGTGCACAGAGAGAAACTTCAAGGGTCCGCTCTGTGGGCTCCGTGGCTCTGTGGTTG
>CAZSCC010000090.1:0-15682 GCA_964604905.1 uncultured Planctomycetales bacterium | reverse complement strand
CCCTCCCGGTCGAGGAAGTCGGCCGGGTGGCCGAGCTTCTTCATCATGATCCGCTCGCCCTCCGTGTCGATCCACCCGGGGTTCAGGCAGTAGACCCGGACGCGCGCGTACTTGAACGCGTTGGCCATGTTCTTCGACGCGGTGACCAGCGCCGCCTTCCCCGCCGAGTACACCAGGAGGTTCTGCCAGCCGACATAGGAGTTGACGCTCCCGATGTTGAGGATGACGCCTTTCCGCTTCTTGAGCGACGGAAGCGCCGCCTGCGCAAGCAGGAGCGGCGCCCGCAGGTTGATGTTGATCTGGGTCTCGAAGAACTCGGGAGTCAGCTCCTCGAGCGTCGCCCGGTCGGTGATCGCGGCGTTGTTGACCAGGATGTCGACGCCGCCGAACGTCTCGATCGCGGCCCGCACCACGCCGCGCGTCTCCTCGACGTCGCGGAAGTCCCCGGGGACGAAGACCCCACGCCGCCCGAATTTCCGGGCGAGCGCGCGCGCGCGGTCGACGGGGTAGCCCGTGACCACGACCTTCGCCCCCTCGCGGTGGAACGCAGTCGCGATCGCGGCCCCTAGGCCGATCGCGCTCCCCGTGACGACGGCCACCTTATCCCTGAGCTGGGTTCCCAAACGGTCCTCCGTGGCGCAAATCAACGAGGCAGCTTTACGCCACCCCGGTGGCGTAAAGCTGCCTCGTTGATTTACGCCGTCATTCGTCCCCGCCCCCGCCCCAGTGCCGCGCGAACTTCTCGCGCAGGAACCTCGCGCTCTGCCGCAGGTTGTCCATGCCGATCTCGACCGTCGGGCCCTCGCCGTCCTCGATCGAGACCCAGCCGTCATAGCCCGCTCGCGCCATCGTCCCGAAGATCCGGTCGTAGTCGTTGAGCCCCTTCCCGATCACCCCGTGCTTCACGAACTTCGCGTAGCCGTGCTGCGGGTCGGCCGCCATCCGCTTGAGCTCCTCGATCGAGCCGCCCTCGAGGAAGCGGTCCGAGGCCTGCATCGTCGCCACCCGCGGCAGCACCCGCTCAAGCAGCGCATACTGATCCTCGCCCGCCACGATCGCGTTCGACGGATCGTACTGCGCCTTCAACCACGGCGAGTCCACCGCGTCCAGGATCGCCAGGTAGCGCCGGTGGCTCTGCGCGAACTCGGGGTACTGCCACAACCCGTCCTTGTAGTGGTTCTCCATGCACATCACGACCCCCGCGGCCTTCGCGTGCGGCTCCAGCTGCCAGAGCGCGTCGATCACCCACTTCAGCGCCTCCGCCTCGTTCAGGCCCGGCCGGTTCTGCCCCGAGAGGACGCGGCAGTACTTCCCCCCCAGCTCCGCCGTCACGCGGAACATTTCCCGCGTCTGCTCGACCTCCCGCTTCCGGTCGGCCGGGTCGGGCTGGGTGAAGTCGGGGGAGTTGCAGAACATGGGGAGCTCGAGGCCGCGCGAGGCCGCCGCCTGGCGGACCTTCGCCAGATGGGCCGAGTCGAACGACTCGAGGAACTTGGGATAGAGCTCGGCGCCGTCCAGCTCCAGCTGAGCGGCGCAGTCGATCCACTGGAAGACCGACATCTTCCGCTCGACGATCGCGTCGAAGAACCCCTTGGGGAAGGCCGCCAGTCGTGGCATGGTCGTCTCGATACCCTACGCGGGAGACACGGCGCGCTTGTGGAGATCCTCGAGCACCACCCGCAGCTCCCCCAGGTCCTTCCGCGCCCCGTCGTAGGCCGCGGCTCCCACTTTCTCCCGCTCGATCGTCCTCAGGTTCCGCTCCGCCGTCGCGAGCTGCTGCAGGAGCTCCGCGATCTTCGCCCCCTCGAGCGGCCGGCCCGAGCCGTACTGCTCGTGCAGCTCCCGGTAGCGCTCCCGGATCTTCTCGATGAACGATTTCCGGAGCGCGTTGAAGAGCTCGACGAACGCGCGGTGCTGGGCGTCGAAGCGCTCGGCGAGCTTCCCGAACCGCTCGTGCACCTCAAGGTTCGCCTCCCGCGGGAGGAGGAGCAGGCGCTTGGCCGCGGTGTCGAGCGCCGCCCCCGTGTCGGTGTAGCGCTCGGCCGCGTAGTGCTGCTCCGCCATCGCGAGCAGGTAGTCCGCCTCGTGGAGCGCCGTGGCACGCGTGTAGGCCCGCTCCAGCTCCTCGATCTCCAGCTTGAGCGCCCCGTAGCGCTTGGGGAGCGGGACCGCCTCCTTCGCCAGCGCCTCGACCGCCGGCCGGGCCTCCAGGAACGCCTTCTTCTCGAGCAGCTCCCACGCCTCGTGCACGCGCGCGCAGAGGTCGGCGAACTCGAGGCGCGCCCGGAGGAGCTGCTCCTCCCAGACCGCCTCCTTCCGCCTCATCCGCGCCTGTCGGAGCGCCTTCACGATCTCGAGGCGCCCCTCCGGGCGGGGGGTCGCCGCGTCCTCCCAGCGGCCCAGCGCCAGGACGCGCTCGATCCGCTCGCGGAACTCCTCGATCGTCCAGCGCCGCTCCGGCTCCTTGTCGCGACCCGCCTCGATCAGCGACTCGAACTCGGCCGAGATCTGGGGGACGCTGTCCTGCACGTACGTCGGATGGCCCCGCGCGGGGTCGAGGAGCCACTTGAAGACCTCGCCGTAGTCCATCCCCTCGTAGGCCGCGTGGCCCGTCACCATCTCGAAGAGGATCGTCGAGAGCGCGTAGACGTCCGCCGCCTGGCCCACCGTCCCGTCTGCCTTCGCCTGCTCGGGCGCCATGTACCGCGGGGTCCCGATCCGCACGCCCGACATCGTCAGCTGGTGCGTGTGGGACTCGTCGGTCCACTTCCCGATCCCGAAGTCCATGATGACGGCCCGGCCGTCGTCCTTCCGGACCATGATGTTCTGGGGCTTGAGGTCACGGTGCACGACGCCCTTGGAGTGGATGTACTGGAGGGCGTCGGCCAGCTCGCGCCCGATCTCCGCGGCGCGCGCGAGGGCGAAGCGCCCGTCCTTCTGCTTGCGGAGGTGGACGTCCAGCGTCTCGCCCTCGATGTACTCGAGGAGGATGCACCAGCCCATCTTCGCGTCGCGGACCAGGCCGAAGCGCCGCACGATCCCGGGATGCTGGAGCGTGCGGAGGATGTCGTTCTCCTTGATGAAGCGCCGGACCGAGTCGGCGACGATCTTCTGCTCGACGTCGGGATCGCTGTCCGAGGGCGGGCGGAGCACCTTCACCGCGATGATGCGGTCCTCGTCGAGCATGGGGTCGACGAGGTTGAGGAGGTCGCGGTACTCCTCGTCGGCCTTCTTCCGGTCCTGCTTGCGCCGTTCGAGATAGTCGGTCCAGAGCCGTTCGGCGGCCTGGTAGATCCGCTTCCGGTGGGCCGGGTCGGTGATGGGCATGGGCAGCCACACCTGGTCCTTGCCGGGCTCCTCGAAGGGGATGTCGTCGAGGCCCAGCCAGCGCGGGCTCTCCTCGCCCCAGACGATGCGCTCGGCCAGGAGGCCGACCGGGTTCAGGATCTTGCCGACGAAGACCTTCCCGAACGAGCCCTCAGCGATGGGTTCGGGGGTGAGGACCGCGATGCGGTTCTTGAGCAGGATCGGCTCGACCGTAACCGGACCGTTCTCGCGCTCGCTGTTCGGGATGTCGGCCATGGGAAGGAGAGGAAGTATAGCAATTCGCGCGCGGCGCCGACAGGAATTGCAGTCCGGCGGCCGGGCCGGCCGGCGGCCGCCGTGGGGACCCGTGTTAGGTCTCGTACCCTGGACGTATACGCCCTACTATGACACATCACGTAAACCGTCGAGGCTCAAGCGTCGCTCGGGAAGGCCTCTTCTGGCACGATTCCTTCGGTCGTGTCGTCGTGGAGGTCACGGAGTACCGGCGCCGGCGGCCGGAGGGGTCGGTCCTGTCGGGCATTTCTGAAACCTTCCATCGGAAACCGATGGCGTCTCAGAACTACGCCCCAATCTGAATGCCGAGGACCGCCCCCAACGTGCGGCCATCGCCTTACGGCGATCCAAATCGTTCCGCCGTCGATATCAAGCATTCTATGAACGAACGATGACGCCAATTCTTGTTGCCTCTACGTGCGATGGAATCGTTCTGTGGGGCGATACTCGCCAAGGAGTTGTCAGCGACTACCCCCGCCCTGCGAGCGGGGACTGGGGAGCCGTATCGTGGCAGGAAGGAGCGGAAACAAGCTTTCCCGTTCGAGAGGTATGGAATTGCCTCCTTCGGTGAGGGTCCTCCTGACGAGCGCCACGCGCCATCAGAGATCGTGGTGCTCACTCTGATCAGAGAAACGGCCAAGACTGTCCGAACTGAATCCGGGCGGCTTCCCAACATCGGAAGCCCGTCCCATGTTCTCACGACGCGTCCGGACGGGCAGACGTTCATGGAGACTTGCACGTGAACTTGCGAATGCCTTCGAACACACGGCAGATTATCGGCGTCAGGCGAGGTCGGCGGCGGAGTGCTTTCACAACATTGATGGCGAGAACTTCCTTGACGCTCTCGACACTCTCTGCGGTCTTTCAATACTGAGAGATCTTTCCAGCGTCGTTCAGTAGAGACGCTTCAAAGTGCCAGCTGGATCAGGCAGGATCGGCAACGGGCGCACTCTCTAGCATCAGCGGATGCTTACACCCCCGTTGCAATCGATTTTCCGCACCTTGGGCGCGGAACGAGGCGGGTCCGGTGAGGAGTCGGCCAGGAAATTTAGGTACAATGTCCCGACGATGAGGGGG
Source organism: uncultured Planctomycetales bacterium (assembly GCA_964604905.1). Lineage (GTDB taxonomy): Bacteria > Planctomycetota > MHYJ01 > MHYJ01 > JACPRB01 > JACQFK01. The sequence goes on along the minus strand of CAZSCC010000090.1, from coordinate 11,005 downwards.
TCCCCATGAGCAGGGTGTTGCGAACCCACTCCAGCCTTCCCTTTGGAAGATCGGCCGGCCGCGACGTGGCGGAAGGGCGGTGGCGGACCGTGCCGCGCGCCCTCGTGAGCCCGGGTGCTGGAAGGTCGGACGGGAGTCCCCGGATGAGCTCCGGAGTCGTCGAGGACACCGGGGCTCCGCCGACGCCGGCTGGGATACTCCTCTAGTCCGCCCCCATGATCGCCGACCGTGTTCCCGGATTCTCCAGACGAGGTGTGCTGCTCGCCGTCCTCTTCGTCGCCGCGACCGCCGTCTACAGCATCCGCCTCACCTCGCCGTTCGCGCACTACCACGAGAACGTGACCGCATGCTACGCGAACTGGGGACGCAATGCGGTGCGACTGGGGACCGTCGCTCCCGTCCGAGTGGTCGACCCGCTCCTTCGCGCCGAAGCCGTCAATCCTCAACAGATCTACGCCCATCGGCCGCCCATCGTCACGATGATCGTCTCCCTCTCCTGCCGGATCCTGGGTTCCTCGGAGGCCGCCGTGCGGCTGGTCGGCCTGCTGGCCACCCTGGCGATGCTGGCCGTGTTCCTGGCGGTCGCCTCCCGGTTGCTCGGCCCCATATGGGGGCTCGCCGCGGCCGCGATCTTTGCGTTCGTCCCCGACGTGGCCTTCTATGGCGTGGCCATCGCGCATCAGACCTTCGGCATCCTTGGGGCCCTGCTGATCGTCCTGGCGTACCTCCGTTGGAAGGAGAGTCCCACACCGAAGCGGTTGGCCGCCTTCGCGGCGACCACGCTCCTGGCCTGCTGGCTCGACTGGCCGGCCTTCTACGCGGCGGGGGCCGTGGGGCTCGTCGAGGCGATCCGCTTCAGGAAGCTCGGGGTCGCCCTGCTGGGCCCGGGAGCGGCGCTGCTTTCGCTGGCTCTGTTCGTGGTGTACGTGGTCCTGCTGGACCCCGTCGGCCTGGTTCCCTTCAAGGACTTCCTTCAGATCGGTGCCGACCACAGCGCCCGCATCCCCCTGGGGCCCTACTTCATGGCGCACGCCCAGGCCGCCCTCCGGTGGTTCACCATTCCCCTGCTGGGCCTGGCAGCGACGGGTCTCCTCTGCCTGCGCCCGCGGGCCGACGTCTCCGATGCGGTCATCCTCTCCACGGCGCTCCTCGGAGCGGATCTCGTCCTCTTCCCCGAGCTTGCGATTGCGCACCAGTTCCTGAACACGCCGATGGTTCCCTTCCTCGTCCTGGCGGCCACCCGGGGATTGGCGTGGATGGCCGGGCGGAACCCCTGGAAGGGGGTGGCCTGCGCCCTCCTGGTGGGATTCGCGGCGCAGTCCACCCTGTCCCTGGTCCGGGCGCACCGGGGTGGCAATTTCCCCTACTACGCCGAGACCAGCCGGGAACTCGGTGCCCTCCTGGCCCAGGAGACGCGCCCGGAGGAACGCAGCCTGGTGCGACTCTACGTCGATCCTCACATCACGGGGTTCTATTCGGACCGGCGCCTGGTGCTGTATCAGAACCAGGAGCTCTGGAAGCTCGACGAGGCCAGGATCGAAAAGGGCGTCGACGAGGAGAAGCTCATCGCCCGGCTCAGCGAACCCGGCCACGGTTTCTCGTGGTTCGTCACCGCCTCGCCGCAGGAGGCCGCCGTCCATCTCCCGGCGGTCCGGGCCTCCCTCGATTCGGTCCCCGACGCCGACCGCTGGTTCCGGAACGCGTTGAAGTTCGAGAGCGATCGAGAGCCGTCGAGGCTGGTCGCGTCCCTCCGGGCCCGGTATCCGGAGATTCGCCGCCATGGCTTCATCCTCTTCGACCTCCGGCATCCCCGCTGAAGCCCCGGCGCGCTCCCTGCGGGCGGGAACCGGTCGATCGAGAAGTTGGAAAGGGTGGGCGGGCTGCACCCTCCTTACCCCGCTTTTCATCCCTGTTTGAATTGTTGCAATCGTTCACCTCCCAGAAAGCTACTGAGAGAGGAGGGAGGGCGCCGCGGTTCCGGAGCGGGGGGCGAGGATGGCCTGGGACAGGTACTGCAGGACGCTTTTGCCCCGGCGTCTGAGCGTCGCGGCCACGGTCATGATCCGTTCCGATGAGAAGGGTGGAAGGCTGCAACGGCCCCTCAAGGCTCCCCTCCGGAAAACGGGCCCCCTCCTCCGGCGCGGGCGGGCCTTGAGCCGCGCTACTTCCGAGCGGGCGTGATCTCGATCTCGAAGGCAGCGCCCAGCTTCCTCAGGGCGTCCGGCGTGACCCTGCCCTTGAGGGCGAGGATCCGCATCGTGGCGCCTGAGAGATCGGCGCGAAGCACCCCTCGGGTCTCGAGCAGGAGCTTCCGGAAAACCTCGGCCTTCCCGGCGCCGCCTCTGGGCGCCAGGGCGATCTCCAGGAGGTCGCAGTTCACGAACGAGAGCTTGGGGGCCGAGCCCACGAGCGCGTCGAGATCGAGTTCCGGGACGGACGCCCAGAATTCCGCCCCGCCGGCGACCGCCTGAACCCGCGTCACCCCCCGCACCCGCGCCAGGTTCTCGGGCAGCTTCGGGAGGCCGGAGGGCGTGCCGCGGACGGCGAACCAGGCGGGATCGATCACCGCACCCTGCGAGTTCACGGCGGCCCCGATCTCCAAGATCCCCTGGGTGTCGCCCGTGTACGTGACCGTGGCGATCTTCGCGGCGTCGTCGATCGCGACCGCGGTGACGCCCCGCACACGGGCCAGGGTCTTCGCGTGGTGTGCGATCGAGACCTCGCGGTCGGCCCAAATCCGCACCCGGATGGGAAGCCGGACGATCTCCGGGGCGGGCGGGGTTTTCTTGGCGGACGCGCCGGCGCCCATCGCCAGGTCGATGATGGCCCCCTTCCCGAGGAGGCCGATCCGGCTGGCTCACTGCGCCGCGGCTGGCACCGAGAGCGCGCCGAGGACGATGCCCATGGCCAGTACGGTCGTCGTTCTCATGCGTTGCTCCTGATCTCCTGTTACCTTGACGCAGCACAGCCGCCGGACTTTCGCTTCCCCCGCCCTTTTTCCCGCCCCAAGACACCCATTCGCCCGGACGACCCGCCGCCTCCTGGATGCCGCATCGGGCCTCGGTTCTGACGTTGATCGCCCACCCGCTGCGTCCGCGGGGGTAATGTACGAGGGGAAGCCGGCAGCCCCGGGCGAACCCGCGCCGGCGCACGGCATCCCCGTCTTGGGACAGGAACTGCTTATGGCAAACGATCTCAGGCGAGCAAAGACCCACGCGTCGACCGGACAGGAGACCCCCAGCCGGCGCGCGTTCCTCGCGCGGATGTCCTCGCTCGCGGGGGCGGCCCTCCTGGGTCCGCTCCGCGCCTCGGCCCAGGACGCCCCCGCCCGCCGGAAGAAGGTCGCGTTCCTCGGCACCGAGGTGCGCACCCATTCCCACGCGCAGCATTTCCTCGACCGGCTCACGCTCGGCTACGGCTGGCGGGGGGGCTGGCAGGAGCCGCGCGTCGAGGTCGCCTCCGTCTACCTAGACCAGTTCCCGGAGAAGGACCTCGGCCGCGAACGCGTCGCGCGGCACGGGCTCAAGCTCTACCCGAGCATCGCCGAGGCGCTGACGCTCGGCACCGGCAAGCTCGCGGTCGACGGCGTCGTGATCATCGCCGAGCACGGCAAGTACCCCAGGAACGAGAAGGGGCAGACGCTCTACCCGCGCTACGAATGGTTCAAGGAGTGCGTCAAGGTCTTCGAGGCGAGCGGCCGCGCCGTCCCGGTGTTCAACGACAAGCACCTCTCCACGACCTGGGAGCGCTGCGCCGAGATGGTCGCCGACTCGAAGCGGCTGAAGTTCCCCTTCCTCGCGGGGTCGTCGCTGCCGGTGACGCGCCGGCTGCCGGCGATCGACCTGCCGCACGGCGCGCCGCTCAGCGAAAGCGTGTGCGTCGCCTACGGCGGCGTCGACAGCTACGACATCCACGCCCTCGAGACCGCCCAGTGCATGTCGGAGCGCCGCAAGGGGGGCGAGGTCGGCATCCGGAGCGTCCACGCGCTGCGCGGCGCGAAGATGTGGGACCTGCTCGCCCGGCCGGAGCGCGAAGCGACCCGCCGGCTCATGGTCTCCGCGCTGACGCGCAGCCACTTCCTGCCCGTCGAGGGCGGCTACATGACGGACCGCGTCTCGTTCGAATGGGCGCGCAAGGTGTTCCCCGAGGCGCTCGCGTATTTCGTCGAGCACCTCGACGGCTTCCGCACGACGATGTTCCTGGTCTCCATCCAGGACTTCAACTACGCGGGCCTCCGCTCCGACACGGGCGAGATCGTCTCCTGCCAGATGTACCTTCCCATGCCGGCGCGCGGAGCCACCACGGCCGACTTCTTCCACCCACTGGTCCGCCACATCGAGGACCTGGTGATCACCGGAAAGACGCCCTATCCGGTCGAGCGGACGCTGCTGACCTCCGGGATGACGCTCGCGGCGGTCGAGTCGCTCCACCGGGGCCAGGTGCTCGTGGACACGCCGGAGATGAAGGTCCGCTACGAGGTCGGCGCCGAGTCGACGTTCTGGCGGGACTGATCCGCCGCGGCCATCCGCCGGGGCCCTACGGCTTGTACTTCCGGAGCAGCTCCCCGTACCGCGGGTCGAGGCGGAGAGGGTCCATGTCCCTGTCGTCGCCCATGTGGCCCAGCCCCGCGGTCTGGGGATGGCAGGGGCAGCGGAAGCGGCCGTAGTCGCTTCGGAGCGCCCAGTCGAGGTGCTTGAAGGCGCCGTCCACCGCCTCACGGCGCGCCGCGTCGGTGAGCTTGGCCGCCTCGACCGAGTAGATGCAGGCGAGGTTGTAGAGCCCGATGCAGTAGAGGCCCCGCGGGGCGATCTCCTCGGGCCGCACGGCCGGGAGCGTGGCGAGCCCCTCGAGATAGAGGACCTTCGCCCCGGGATAGTCGTTCGCCGCGATCCGGGTGTTTCCGAGAGTGAAACACTCGGCCCATCCCCGCGCGGCGCGCCGGGCCGCTTCCTCGCAGCGGGCCTTGTACTCCGCCTGGAGCTTCTGCACCTCGGGAGCCCTCGGCCCGGCCCCCTTGAGGGTCGCGCCCATCAGGTTCTCCACTTCCACGCGCCGCGCGCAGGCCGGATCGTCCTGGATCATCTTCCGGATCGCCGCGAGGGAGCGGTCCAGCTCGGCGGCGCGGCTCTTCTCCTTCATCCGCTCCATCGCCCGGGACTCCACCTGCTTGAAGCGCGCCTCGAGGGGAGTCTCCCGGAAGGTCGCCCGCAGCTGGTCGCAGCGGACGAGGACCGCCTCCGGATCGCTCACCGTGGCGGCGAGCTCCTCGAGTTCCCTCATGCGATCCTGGGCCCCCTCCCGCGCGGACGGGCGGGGCTCCGACGGAGCCCTCGGGTGGGCGGCGGGCTCGACCGGCGGGGCCGCCGAGACCGCCGGCACCGGCCGCCGGCCCGACGTCGCGACGGCGGCGACGATCAGGACGAGGACCAGCGCCGCGCCGCCGCCCGCCAGCCACGCCGTCGATCCTTTCTTGCCGCGCGCCGCGGTCTCAGCCCGCCGGATCGGGGGCTCGGTCGGCGGGGGGACACGCGGGATCCATCCGGTGGGGGACTTGCGCCGCGTGCTGGTCGCCCCCCGGCGCTCAGGAACAGGGACGGGCGGAGGCGGCGCCGTGACCGGCCGGCAGCGGGAGCAGAAGGGGCGGTTGTCGATCATCTGGGCCTTGCCGCGCTCGAACTCGCTCTCGGTGAGCTTGCTCCCGCAGCTCTGGCAGTAGACGATCTCGCGTCCCATCACGCCCCCCGGCCGTCCCGTGGAGTATAGCTCCCCACCGCGTTACGCGGTGGATTCGAGGATCCGCTTCGCCTCGGGCCCCAGCGGCGTCCCGGTCAGCGACGACAGGTACTTCATCGCCAGCTCCGCCAGCAGCGAGTGGTGGCAGAGGATCCCCAGCGCGAGCCGGTCCTCGTTCGAGGAGACCCGCACCGCCTCCGCCATCGCCACCACCTGCTCGGCGGGGAGCTTCCCCCAGTCGATGTCGCGCGGGACCTCGCGGTCGAGCAGGTAAAGCTTCTTCGTCGTCGCCTTCAGGATCTCCACGTCCTTGAGCGTCTCGTCCGCGAGCGTGAACTGCGGGAAGCTCGGCCGCTGCTGGTTGAGCGCCGCGACGATGTGCGCGCGGAGCTGCTCGAGAAGCTCTACCTGCCGGAGCCGGTCGTCCAGGCGGTGGCGGATCCGCGCCGTGTCGCGCTTCTTCGCCAGCTGCTGGGTCTCCTCCAACGCCTGCGCCAGGTCGAACCGCGTGATGTGCTCGTCGATCCGGTGGATCTCGCTCCGCTCCTGCGCCTCGAGCACGCGCTGGGGGATCATGCCGGTCTCGCGCCCCACGTCGATCGCCTCAAGCACCGTCGAGAGCTCCTCCGCCACCTGGCGGGCCGAGGGGTAGCGGTCCTTGGGCTCGCGCGCGAGGCACTTCAGGCACACTTCCTCGAGCCGGGAGATCTTCATCATGACCTTCGTCGACTCGTGGGCTTTCGTGCCCGACTTGCGGATGACGTCGGTGGGCCGCTCGGGTTGGCTCCGCATCGCCTGGAGCAGGATGGAGAGCGGCTCCCCCAGGAAGACCGGCCGACCGGCCAGGAGCTCGTAGAGCGTAGCCCCGATCGCGTAGACGTCGGTACGCACGCCGATCTCCTCGCTCTTCCCCGTGAGCTGCTCAGGCGCCATGTACGCGGGCGTGCCGCGCACCTTCTCCTCGCCCTCGGCGTCCTTGTTTGGCCCCAGCGCCCGCGCGAGGCCGAAGTCCATGACGAAGCCCGAGCCGTTCTTCCCGATCAGGATGTTCCCCGGCTTGAGGTCGCAGTGGACGATCGGCTTGGGGAAGGTGTGGGCATAATGGAGCGCGTTGGCCACGTCCCGGAGGAGGCCGAGGTAGAACGCCGGGTCCTCGTAGAGCGGCGAGGGGAGGCCGCGAGACTGAGACTCGTGGATGTGCTCGGCCAGCGTCCGTCCCTCGATGTAGTCCATCGCGATGTAGAACTGCTGGTCGATCCGCCCGAGGTCGCGGACGGCCACGATGTGCTCATGCCGGAGCCGGAGCGCCGCCCGCGCCTCCTGGAGGAGGTCGAGGATCTGCTCCTGCCGGAGCCTCATCGCCTCCTTCGAACCCGAGATCTTCTTGTTCCCATCCTGCTCCCGGATGAACTTGAGCGCGACGTACTCGGCGAGCATGGTGTCCCACGCCTTGTAGACCACGCCCGCGCCGCCCTTCCCCGCCTCCGAGATCAGGACGTATTTCCCGAAGAGGCGCCCCGGGGTGGTCCGCGCGGCCTGGACCTCCGCCGGCAGCTCGTCCTTCGTCAGCTGGACGATGCTCTCGAGGTCCCGGATCTGCTCGACGTGCGCCTCCTCGTGCCACTGGACGGGGCCGAGGCATCTCGGGCAGCGCTCGCCCTCGGCCATGAGCCGCGTCACGTAGACGGGCGTCTTGCACTCGGGGCAGAATCGGACGCGCTTGTGGAGCGCGGCCAGCGCGTCCTGCAGCTGGACCGGGCTCAGGAGCGACATCTCCACGACGACCTCGGCAAGGGGCTTCCCCGAGGCGCGCACGCCCGCCTCCGCCTCGACGTACTCCTCCGGCGAGAGGAGCCCGCGCTCCTGCAGCAGCTTCCCGAGACTCAGGTCGTCCGGTTTCATGTCGTGGCCAGCCGGTCCAGGGCCAGGATCACGTCCGCCACCGAGCCGAACCGCCGGTTCGGATCGGGGTGCATCATCTTCTTGAGGAGCTGGATCACCGCGAGGGGCGCGTTGACCACCATCAGGTTGGGCACCGGCATGCCGCTCTCGATCTGGTCGGTCACGACCTCCTGCGAGCTCGCCCCTGAGTACGGCTCGTGACCCGTCAGGAGCGCGTAGAGGTGGATCCCGAGCGAATAGATGTCCGCGCCGACCTTCACTCCCGAGTCGCCCTTCATCGCCTCGGGCGCCATGTAGCCCGCCGTCCCGACCACCGTCGACGTCTTCCCCGCCTGCGCGTGGCGCGGGATCGGCACCGCGAACCCGAGGTCGCACAGCTTGACGTTCCCCGCGCCGTCCAGGAGGACGTTGTCGGGCTTCACGTCGCGGTGCAGGTAACCTTCCGAGTGAAGGTACTTCAGCGCCTCGGCCACCTGCCGGGTGATCTGGAGCGCGTCCCGGAGCGGGAAGGCGCCCATCTCGGAGAGGGCCTGGCCGAGCGAGCGGCCTTCCACGTACTCCATGATGAGGAAGTGGGCGCCGCGCTCGAAGCCGTGGTCGATCCCGTGGACGATCTGCGGGCAGTTGAAGCGGCGGACGAGCATCGCCTCCCACTCGAACCGGGCGACCGAGCGCGGGTCCTTGGCGCGCTCCGCGTGGAGTATCTTGATCGCGACCTTGCCGCTTCCGAAGAGGGCCTCGGCGGTCCAGATCGAAGCGAACCCTCCCGCCGCCACGCGCGTGAGCAGGCGGTAGCCCGGGATGGCCTGCGACTTCCACTCCACGTCGCGGACCATCTTCCCGAAGTCCCTCGCGTCGATCTCCTGCTGCTGGGGCAGCGAGATCGCCCCCGTGCGGCGGAGGAGCTCGACGAGCGGGACGACGAGGCCGTACCGCGCGAACTCCATCTGGAGGCGCTGGGCCTCGCGGAGCTGGTCGCGACGGACGAGGTTCTTCTGCTTCAGGTACGCAGCGGCGGCGCGGTCGATCTCGATCTGGGTGTCCTCGCCGCGCTCCGCCTCGCGGAGGGAGAGCGCATTGGCCGACGGCGCGGAAGCGGGGGTCTCGATCGGCGCCAGGATGCCGCCGCACTTCTTGCACCGGTAGCGGCTCCCGGGCGGGGGCGGCGCGGCGGCGATACGGACGGAGCAGCCGGCGCAGGCAAAGACGGCCTTGCGCTGGTAGGCGAGGACCCGGCGGACCTGGCCGTCGGTGACGTACCCGCGGTGGACGACGAGCTCGCCGAGCGGCGGCGCGACCTTCCCCGAGCGGCGCATCTGCTCCTGGAGTTGGACGCATTCCTCCACGTTCTCGCGGGTGATGAGGCCGGCGGCGACGAGGAGCTTCCCGACCTCGGCCTCGGTGAGCGCCGAGCCCGCGCCCGCCGCGGAGACGCGGGCGGCGAGGATCTCGTTGAGCTCCTCCTGGGTCAGGACGCCGCGCGAGACCAGGAGGACGCCGAGCGGCCGGGGCATCTCGCTCTTCCGCTCCTGGGACATCTGGAAGAGACACTCGAGGAGCGCCTCTCGGGTGACGAGCGCGCGCTCCAAGACGATGCGTCCCAGGTAGAAATCGTCTTCGGGGGTCTTCATGGCGCCGTTCCGCAGCCGGGGGCCGGTCGCTTCAATTCCAGTATACCCGACCCGAGGAGCATCCTAGTGGACCCCGGAGCTTTTGCAACACTTCCCTGCGCGACGGGAGGGCGCCGGAGCGGCGGCTCCTGAAGTGCCCCGGAACCCCGTTGCGAATCTACCGTCCATCCCCAGGGGGACGCGGAGACCCGCGGCCTCACCTCTGAGTGGAGCCCTTTCCACGTTTCCTCCCCCTTCCAAGCAGGCCGACCAGCCCCGTCTTGCGCTCCAGGAGGTGGAGTTTCAGGTCGACTCCGATCTTCGCCGCGGTCAGGAGGAGCAGGAAGACCATGGGGGACTCGAAAAGCACGAAGAGGATGATGCCGGGGAGGAGCGCCAGCCAGACGGGAGCGACGCGAAGGTACGGCACCGCCGTCAGGTCCTGGAAACCCACGCGCTTGTACTCGCGATGGACCAGGAAGTCCAGGACGAACGAGACGGCGTGGCTGACGAAGAGCGGGACGACCGCGTACCTCAGGTCGCCCTGGATGATCTCCAGCACGAAACGCGGCACCTCCCAGGGCGGGTACCCCCGATCGGACAACCCGCTGATCCCGACCACGATGCCGCTGGGAAGCAGACAGAAGAAGCCGAAGTGCACCACGAAGATTGCGGACCAGCAGGCCATGGCGAAGACCCTCCCCCCGCGGATCGCCCAGGGGTTCATGGGGTAATCCGAAGGCAGCTCCTTGAGCGCCCCGTAGGCCAGGAGCTTCGCGACGGTGAACAGGCCCACGATGACGCCCTCGAGCCAGTACAGGAAGATGACGCTCCCGGTCGTCCAGGACCCGGCCAGGGCGCCCACGAGTGGGACGAGGTTGGCCGCGATGAGGAACAGCGCGGACGTCTGGCGCCAGATCCCCCCTGGAAGGGAGCCCGGCGCGGCCTTGACACCCGGGATCATGGACATCTCATCCCTAGGATACCCGGCGGACCGGGGTCGGCACCGCGGGGAGACGGAAGACCCCGGATTCCGTTTCTCCCACGCGCCAGGGTCCCCCGCAGCCCGCCTCTCACGGTGCGCCTCCCGACGCCCTGCCTTGCCGGAGAAGGGATCGAACCCTTCGACCTGCGATCCGTTCATCCAAGGGATGCTGAACGGTCTCGCGGTCGCCCTGCTCTTCCTCTGCTCCCAGGATCGGGAACGAGAGCTGACCGAGACGGTCCGGCGGCTCGATTCGTCCGAGCCCGAGGAGCGCGAGGCCGCCCAGGCGGACCTCGATCGGATCTCGCCCACCCTGGGATCGGCCGCACGGGATCTCCTGAAGCGGCAGGCGCTCACCGCCGGCGCCGAAGCGAAGGCCCGACTCGCGGAACAGATCGCGTTCCTCGCGCAGCTCGAGGAGTGCCGCGGGCTCGTCGGCGCGCTCGACCGGATCCCCATGCCTTCCGTCGAGGGCCGTCCATTCGTCCAATACACCACCGGCCGTGAGCAGTCGTACCTTCCGACCCGCCTGCCGGTGCCGGAGATGAGAGTCGGCTGGATCCTCCGGGAGTCCGAGGAGGAGATCTCTCTCTTTGAAGTCGATCTGGGATTCGGACTTCAGCGCAGGACCCGGCTGAGCCCGGAGGATCGAGAACGATTCCGTAGGGACTATCCCCATCTTCGCACCGCAGCGGGGGAGTACGAGGTCCTCGACTTCCGCACGTTCTGCGGCGAGATCCTCTCCGGCAAGAGGCCCCTCACGGGTCTCCCGCAG
>CAZSCC010000089.1:0-6305 GCA_964604905.1 uncultured Planctomycetales bacterium | reverse complement strand
CGCCGCGAGCGCCGCCAGCGCGTTCGATACGTTGTGCTCGCCCGCCACGCCGAGCGAGTACTGACCATAGGGCCGGCCATACTTGAGGGCTTCGAACGACCAGCGACCCTCCTTCACCTCGATGTTCCGCGCGCGCCAGTCGGCGTCCTTCACGGTCGAGAAGCTTTCGCCCTTCCCCTTGAGCCCGGCCAGCAGCGCGGCCGTATGGACGTTGTCCGCCGAGGCGATCACCGGTCCGGCCGACTTCGCCGCGAACTCGCTGAATGCGGCGTTGATCTCGGTGATGTCGCGGTAGTAGTCGAGGTGGTCCTCCTCGATGTTGGTGATCACCGCGCAGGCGGGCGAGAGGTTGAGAAACGAGCGGTCGTACTCGCACGCCTCGACCACCAGGTGCTTCCCGGGGCCGGGCGCCGCGTTGGAGCCCAGCTGGGCGATCACGCCGCCGCACACATACGACGGGCCGAACCCCGCGCGGGAGAGGATCCACGAGACCATCGCGGTGGTGGTCGTCTTCCCGTGGCAGCCGGCGATCGCGATCGTCTGCTTCTCCAGGGTGAGCCGCCCGAGCATCTCGGCGTACTTGATCACCGGAAGGGACCGCTCCTTCGCGGCGGCGATTTCAGGGTGGGTGTCCTTCACCGCCGCCGTGCGGACCACGAGCTCGACGCCCTCCAGATGGACGGGGTCGTGCCCCACGACGGCGCCCGGGAAGGCGCACGGGTCCTTGTCGCAGCCCGTGACGGCATCGCCGCGGACGAGCAGGATCTTGGCCAGGCCGCTCATCCCGATGCCGCCGATTCCGACGAAGTGGATCTTCACTTCTTGAGCACCTTATCGAGGTCCTCCAGGATCGTCCGGGCCGCGTCGGGCCGGGCAAGGAGCCGCAGGCGGCCTCTCATGGCCTCGATCGCAGGGTCGCGATCCGCCAGCCTCCGGAGGATCGGGGTGAGCGCCCCCGCCGCACAATCCCGCTCCTCCACCAGGATCGCGCCGCCCGTCCTCGCCGCGGCGCGCGCGTTCTCCCGCTGATGGTCGCCGGACGAGCGGGCGATCGGCACGAGCACGGAGGGCACGTCGAGCGTCGCGAGCTCGGCGATCGCCATCGCTCCGGCGCGGGAGATCACGAGGTCGGCCGCCGAGTAGAGCGCATCCATGTCGGCGACGAACTCGCGCACCACGGCCCTCGCGCCCCGCTCGCGATACGCGGCCTCGACCGCCCCGGCCTTCCCCGCGCCCGCCACGTGGAGGATCCGCAGCCGCTTCGCGGTTCCGTCCAGGCTCTCCGCCACGCTCCGGTTGAGCGCCTCGGACCCCTGGCTCCCGCCCACGACCGCCAGCACCGGCAGATCGTCTTCCAGGCCGAAACGCCGGAGCGCCTCCGCACGCGGCATCCTCTTCAATTGCCCGCGCAGGGGGCTTCCTGTCACGAGGACCTTCGCGCCCGAGCCCGGGAAGCGCGGGCGGGCGGCCTCCCACTGCGCGTAAATCCGCGCCGCGCCGGCCGCCAGGAAGCGGTTGGCCCGGCCGGGGCTGGCATTCTGCTCGAGAAGCACGTAGGGGATGCCCATCGTCCCGGCGGCGATCACGGGCGGGACGGTGCCGTAGCCCCCCACACCGACCACGACGTCGGGCCGGAACTCGCGGAGGCGCCGGGCGGCGGCGAGGATCGCGCGCGCCAGGGGGCCGAGGAAACCCCGGAATCCGCGCCAGCGGGGGGATTCGAGCGCCTCGAAGTCGATGCCGGCTCCCGCAAGCTGGGGGGCGTCAAACGGGCGGGTGGTGCAGAGCCAGAAGGAGGGGCCCAGGTTGGCTTGTGCGAGAGCTACGCCGGGGAAGACGTGACCGCCGGTGCCGCCCCCGGCGAACAGGATGCGCCGCCCCCCTCTTGGCATGTTCCCCTCTCCGAGGCATTGGCGATGTTCACGAGGATCCCGATGCCGACCATCGTGAAGAGGACCGAGGAACCGCCCGCGCTCACGAAGGGAAGCGTGATCCCCTTGGTGGGCATCGAGGCCGTCACCACGGCCACGTTCATCGCCGCCTGGAGGATTATATAGGTGGTGATGGCGAATGACAACAGGAAGCCGAAACGGTCGGGGCAGCGGCGCATGATCCGGTAGCCCACGAACCCGACGGCCATGTAGAGCAGGATCAGGGCCGAGGCGCCCAGGAACCCGAGCTCTTCGCCGATCACCGGGAAAATGAAGTCGGAATGGGCCTCAGGGAGGAAATAGAGCTTCGACATCCCCTGCCCCAGGCCGGCCCCGCTCCAGCCTCCGGAGCCCAGGGCGATGAGCGACTGGGTGATCTGGTGGCCCTTCCCCTGCGGGTCGAGTTCGGGGTGGAGGAAGGTGTCGATCCGCGCCATGAAGTGGGCCGTATGATTCACGGCGTACCAGGCCGCCAGCCCGCCCGAGGCGATCCCCGCGGGGACCCAATGACGCATCCGCACTCCTCCCACGATCAGGGTCAGAGTCATGACGAGCGCGATGAAGACCGCGGTGCCGATGTCGGGCTCGACGAGGATGAGGGCGCAGACGGCCCCGATCACGGCGCAGGCGGGGACGAAACCCTTGAAGAAGCTCCTGAGGCGTTCCGGGTCGGCGGCCGCGAACCCGCAGAGGAAGATCGCGACGCCGATCTTGGCGGCCTCCGAAGGCTGGAGGAACTGGCCGCCCACGCGGATCCAGCGGCGGGCGGCGTTGATCTGGGCCCCCACGCCCGGGACGAAGACCAGCGCGAGGCCGACCAGGCTGAGCGCCAGGATCGGGACGCGCCAGCGGGCCCACGCCGCATAGGGCACCCGGCCGACGACGATCATCGCGCCCACCGAGATCATGACCCAGAGGAGCTGCTTCTTGAGGAAGTACGCGTCATCCTGGAACCGGGGGGACTTCTCGGCCGTGACCGCGGTGGCCGAGTAGAGCATGACCAGGCCGAAGGCGAAGATCGCGAAGACGAGCACGAGCAGAACGACCGCGTTGCGGGACATGATCACCCCGGAGAACCGCCGTAGATTCATCGACACGCGAAAGGGCGAACTTGAATCCCGGGGGCCCTTTTTGCTTGGTGGCGGAACGGCGATCTGCTACCACATAGGCGGATGGACCGCGACGAGCTCTTCATCGACCTCTGCCTCAAGTCGAAGCTCCTCAACGCAGCGCAGATCGAGGACTGCCGGAGGCTCAAGGCGATGCTGGCGGAGAACGGGTTCTCGATCACCGTCCCGGAGGTCGTGGCGAAGAAGGAACTCCTGAGCGCCGATCAGGCCCGGCTCGTCAGCGTCTCGATCCGCTACGAGGAGATGCGGGAGAACGACCTTTCGCTCGGCGACTTCATCCTGCGCAAGGGCTTCCTCGCGCCCGAGAAGCTCAACGAGTGCCTCTCCGCGCAGGAGGCCCCGTACCGGGAGGGGCGCCATTTCCCCCGGCTCGAGGACCTGCTGATCCAGAAGGGCCACCTGTCGACGCAGCAGATCCACGTGGTCCTCCGCGCGTGGGAGCAGCTCGATCCGGCGGGCAAGAAGCCCGGCTCTTCCCCCCGGATGCCCCGCATCCATCCCTCGGTCCCTCCCCCCGAGCCCGCGACGAAGGCCCCTCCGCTCTCCAAGCCGCCCGCGATCCTCGACCGCAAGACAATCGAGGCGGGTCTCGTCATGGAGAACCTCAAGGTGACGCTCCGGAAGTCACGCATCAAGGACGCCGCGGGGGAGATGACGATCCACATCCTCGAGCTCACCGGCTCCCTCGACGGCCACAGCTCGCGCCAGCTCGACACCTACCTGAGCGACCTCATCGACTCCGACGCGGTGCGCCTCGTGGCCGACTGCCGGAAGCTCGAATACATCTCGAGCGCCGGCATCGGGGTCCTGACGGGCGCCGTCAAACAGTGCCGCGACGGCAAGGGGGACCTGCGGGTCTGCAACGTGAACGAGAAGGTAAGCAAGATCATGAACCTCGTGGGGATGCATTCGATCGTGCGGTTCTACAACGACGACCGCGGGGCGATCATGAGCTTCAAGTACGGATAGGGAGGAAGCCGGAAGCTAGAAGCTAGAAGCTTGAAGAAAGAGGGCGTACGGCAACCAGGGGTTCCTGTTTCGCAGGTTTGGCCGCGCGGTCCCACGGTCTGGAGGCCGCTCTTCACACCCCGTCAGGAGCGCTCCACCGGCACCGCTCCTTCCAGCTTTCAGCTTCCGGCTTCCAGCTTCCGGTTTAAGGCTTCTTCCCCTCATTTCGCTTCGGTGGCCAGGAGGATGGCTTTCCGGATGCCGTTCGCCACCGCCTGATAGGACGCCTCGAGCTTCGGGTCGGGCAGGGACACCTCAAGCCGGGTGGAGAAGTAGCCGTTGCCGAGGCCCCGCTTTTCCCGTTCGGTGCGGAACTCGTTTCGGTAGGAGGCGTGGCACTTGGCGCAGCGATCGGCGTCCAGCGCGCCGGCCTTGCGGTAGGCGTCATCGAACTTCCCGGCGTCGAGCAGCCTCTTGAGCTCTCCGAGGTCGCTCCGCGATCCCGAGGCGAACGCCTTGAACTTGTCCTGCTTGGTCGCCTTGAAGAACTTCGCGGAAGGGAGCAGCTTGAGGGCATCGTCGAACGCCTTGTCCATCCATTCGGTCTCCGCGGCGGCGGACTTGTCGCGCTTGTCGATCCGCTCCATCATGCGGTCCCACGAGGGGCCCATCCCGCGCATGATCGAGTTCATCCGAACGACCGCGTCGACCTCCTTCGCGGCATCGTCGGAGCCCTGGGCCTTCTTGAGACCCTCGGCGAGCGAGGCGGGCGTGCCGTAGAGCGCCTCCGAGTACTCGAGGCCGTCGAACTGGGCGAGGAAGAAGCGCGACTCGAGGGCCTTGTCGTCCTGGTTCTCGAGGATCTTTACGACGTGGACGGTCTTCTCGACCGTGGCGACCGCCACGCCCACTCGCACGAGCCCCTTGGCGGCCTTGACGGTGACGGAGGTCACCACGCAGCGGGTCTTCTCCATGCTCGAGACGCGGGGGACGGTGGAATAGCACTCCCAGAGGGCGGGGGCGAGGTCCGCGTCGGCCAGCTTCTCGCCCAGGGCCTTCTCGATCTTGTCGCGCCCGGCGGGCGGGATCTTCCTGGCGAGCTTCTTGACCTTCTCGGCGTCGGGGACGATCTTCTTTACGACGTCGTCCTGCGAGGGCGTCCCCAGGAACAGGACCGCGACGGCGAGGGCGAGTCTCATGATGCCTGTCTCCCTTGGCCCCGGAGGATCCACGCGAGGGCTGCCCCGAGCGTGGCAACCGAGGCGGCGGCGAGCCCCCAAGGGGGCCCCGAGTCCCGAGTATTATACGCGGGCCGGACGGGAAGAGCCTGTTTCTCCAGGCGTTCCAGGAAGGCCGCCGACGCCCCGTGCTGGCCGACGCGGGCGGCCCGGAGGGCGTCGCTCCGCAGGGGATCCCTCGCGGCGGCGAACCGCTCCCCCCACCGGAGCTGCCGCGAGCCCTCCTTGTGGCAGGAAGCGCAGGCCTCCTTGAGGATCGCGCGGCGGTCGGCGACGTCGGTGGCGTGAAACCCGTGGCAGGAGCTGCACCCCTTCATCTTCCCCGCGTCGTCCCGCGTGTCCTCTCCGTGGGCCCCCCCGTCGAAAGCCTCGAACTCGGGCCGATGGCAGGCGGCGCAGAGCGCCGGGTTGGTCTTCTTCGTGCCGCGGAGGAAGCCTGCGACGAAGAGGTGAGGGCGGGATTTCCCGGTGACCGAGTCCGCGCCGTGGCACTTGACGCAGCCGACGGCGTTCTTCGCATGGGCCGAGTCCCGCCAGTCCTCGGCCTGGCTCTCGTGGCACTGGATGCAGCCCGCGTCGGTGTCGACGCGCTGCTGGGAGAGGAACGCCGCGAGGAGGAGGGCGATCACGGGCGCAATTATAGCGCGAGGCGAAACCGCCTGCTAGAATCCCCTGGATGAAGCGCCTCCCCAAGCGGAAGCCCGATTCCCACAAGGGCGACTACGGCCGCGTGCTCGTCGTCGCGGGCTCGCCCGGCATGTGCGGCGCGGCGGTGCTGGCGGGCGAGGCGGCCTACCGATCGGGGGCGGGCCTCGTCTATTACGCGTGCCCCGCGTCGATCCGCGACATCCTTTCGATCAAGCAGACCTGCGGCGTGGTGTGGCCGTTCGAGGAGCGCAGCGCGGCCGACCAGATCCTGGAGTACGCCTCCCGCTGCGACGTCGCGGTCATCGGCCCGGGGCTTTCCCAGTCGGAGGCGGTCGTCCAGGCGGTCCACGAGGTGGTGCAGCGGATCGAGATCCCGTTTGTGCTGGACGCCGACGGGCTCAACGCGTTCG
>CAZSCC010000088.1:0-19722 GCA_964604905.1 uncultured Planctomycetales bacterium | reverse complement strand
CCCTCCAGCCCCAGCGCGCGCCGCATCGGCGCCGTGAAGATCCCCACCAGGTCGGCGTAGAGATCGCCCAGCGGGGCGCGCGACTGCGCGAGCAGCCGGCCCACCCGCTCGCCGTAGTTCGTCCGCCACGGCTTCAGCGCGATCGCCCCCGCCGCCACCAGCGGCGCCGGCCACTTCCGCAGGCGCGCCATCCGGCGGATCGCGTCATACCTCAGGTACCCGGCGAAGAGTTCGTCGCCGCCGTCTCCCGAGAGCGCGACCTTCACGTGGCGGGAGGTCTCGCGGGCGACGTGGTAGGTCGGGATGCAGGAGGCGTCGCCGAAGGGCTCGCCGTGGCGCTCGACCAGGAGCGGCAGCACCTCGGCCGCGACGGGCGCCACCTCGAACTCTCGGTGCTCCGTCCGGAAATGGGCCGCCGCCTCCCGCGCGTGCGCGCGCTCGTCGAACGCCTCCTCCCGGAAGCCGACCGTGAACGTCTTCGCGGGGCCCATCTGGCTCATGAGGCCGACCACGATCGACGAGTCGATCCCGCCCGACAGGAACGCGCCGACCGGGACGTCGGCCACGAGGCGCTTCCGGACCGCCCGCGCGAGCGCGTGGAAGACCTTCTCCGCGTAGACGTCCTCCGACTCCTCGACGACCTCGACGCGCGGCTCCCAGTACCGCTCGATCGTGACCGTCGCCCCGTCGAACCGGAGGGTGTGGGCGGGGGGGAGCTTGCGGACGCCCTCGATCATCGTGAGCGGGGCGGGGACGTAGCCGAGCGCGAGGTAATGGTCGAGCGCCTCCCGGTCGAGCCGCCTCTCCCCTTCGAGCGCGGCCAGCTCGGAGGCGAAGTGGAACCGCTCCCCCTCGTGGCGGTAGACGAACGGCTTCTTGCCCATCCGATCGCGCGCGGCGAAGAGGGTGCGCGCCTTCGCGTCCCAGATCGCGAAGGCGAACATGCCGTCGAGATCGTCGACGCAACGAGCGCCCTTCTCCTCGTAAAGGTGCAGGATCACCTCGGAGTCGGACTGCGTCCGGAAGGCGTGGTTCGAGAGGCGCGCGCGCAACTCGCGGAAGTTGTAGATCTCGCCGTTGAAGACGAGCCAGAGGTCGCCGCAGCCCTTCATGGGCTGGGCGCCGCCGGCGAGGTCGATGATGGAGAGGCGGCGGAAGCCGAGGAGGTCCTCGTGGAACCGCTCGTCGTCGGGCCCGCGGTGCGCGAGCTTCGCCGTCATCCGGCGGATGTCCGCCCCGCCCCCGATCACCCCCGCGATGCCGCACACGGCTCAGTACTTCGCGCCGAACCGCTTCTCGCCGCAGGCGTACGTCGAACAGGAGCCGTTGAACTCCCAGCAGTCCTTGTGGTGCGGGGTCTTGCAGCGGCGGCAATAGATGCGGACGTCGGAGGGGATCGCCGCGCCGCAGACCTGGCACACCGGGTCATTGACCGCCTCGGCCGGGGCGTCGTCCAGGATCTCGATCCCGCTCGCCCGCTGCCAGAACAGGTAGAGCCGGTCGTAGACCACGAACGAGAGGTCGGCGAAGACGCCGAGGTCGGCCGGCTCGGAGAGGATCCCCTGCTTGCGCACCATGAGGCGGGACGAATTGACGGAGATCAGGATCTTGTCGTTCCCGAGCAGCGCCCGCAGGTCGTCGATCGACTTCTGCACGCGGGGTTCCAGGAACTCCCGGACGAACTCGCGGTCGTCCGACTTGACGACGAAGCGCGGGTCGAAGTGCGGATCCCCGATCCGGATGTCGTCGACGTTCAGGTACTTGGTGTCGGTCTCGGCGTGCCGCTGGGGGAAGATCTCGAGGCGGTGGGTCCAGCCCTGAGGGATCGTGAACGTCAGCTGGGTGTAGAACTGGGGGGACGGGTCGCTCGACTCGTAGATGGACAGGAGCGCGCGCGAGCCGTGGTAGAGGAACGAGACCTTGGGGCTCTCGAAGAGCTGGCGGTCGTGGACCTGGCCGTCGTGGAGCTCTCCGAACCGCTGGTAGGTCTGCCGGAGCTTGCCCAGATCCTCCCCGCCCAGGGTGCGCTTGACCGAGCGGGAGGAAGCGACTTGGCCGTAGACGCGGTTGTCCCAGTTGGAGCGGTGGATGTCGCGGACGATGTCGTTGATGGTCTGCCAGATCCAGCCCGCGCCGTAGATGACGAAGATGATGACGAAGATGACGACCAGTTCCATACGGCTCTTAGACTACCCTTCGAAGAGGGTTGTATCACCCGAAGGAGCCTCGTCCACGACGAGCGGATGGATCTCGAGGAGCCCCGAGCGGGCGTTCTTCTTGCCCACGAGGAGCAGGCGCGCCCCGCACTGGGCGCACTTCCCCCGCTTGTCGACCATGGCGACGCGCGCGTGAAGTTTGAACCCGCAGGGACAGTGGAAGGCGATCTTGTCCTGCGCGTCGGGGATCTCCTTGAAGTGGTCCTCGATGCGGTACTGGGGCTCGATCACGAACGTCTGGCCGTTCCGGTCGCCCTCCAGGATGAGGGGGCGCACCTGGGACCCGCCCTTCGGGGTCTCCTTACCGGAGAGGAGGAGCCGGCGCTTGCACTTCGGACAGACACCGTGGCCGTCGAGGCGCCACGCGGGGATCTTGAGCGCGGCGCCGCAGGGGCAGGCGAAGCGGATGAACTCGTCGGACGGGGGCACCGCGGGCTTCGCGGCCTTGACCTTGGGTTTGACCGGCTTCCTCATCGTCTCTCTCGAGCCTCGCTTGAATCTCCGGATTTGATGATACTCTTTTTTCCGCGGCGTGAACGAGAAAGATGAAGGAGCGCAGCTTGGAAGGGCGCGGCCGAAATGGAATGGCTCCGCAGGGATGCCGCGAAAAAAACTTAGGTGCCGAAGATATCGTCCAGCTTGCCCTGCGCGGCCTTGCCGAACTCCTGGGAGATCTTCTCGCCTTCGCCCTTGCGCTCGGCGATATCGGTGAAGACCTCGGCAAGCTTCGAGGAGACCTGACTGGCGTAGAGGCGGACCATGCCCAGGGTGGTCTTGTCGTCGAAGATGACGGCCAGGATGGTGCGATCGCCGACCAGGGAGAGCTGGATGTTGTCCTTCTTCCCCTGGTGGAACATGATGGAGAACTCCTCCTCGCCGAGGAGCTTGGCCATCTGCTTGGTGGCGGCAAACGAACCCGCGACAAGAGCGGAGATGGTGTCCATGTCGTACGTGGAGGACTCGCCTTCCTTGGTGACAAGATGGCCGTCCTTGTCAACGAGCAGCACGCAACGGGCGTTGGCGTTCTTGAGGAACGTGTTCAAAGTCTTCGCGATGCGCTCGATGTCTTCCTTGTAGAAGACCAGCCGCGTCGACCTGAGGGATTCGTCGGCCTTGCCCATCGCCATGATTTTTATCCTCCCGGTACTTCTAGTCTATCACAGGGTTCACGAGTTCGGCAACACTATATGGATAGGGACGCTACTTGTTCCAGGGGGCCGGCGGAAGCCCGGGGATCACCTGGAAGTGCCATGCCGCCAGCCCACCCAGCGCGAGCAACAGGAGCAGCAGGACGGCCACCAGGCCGCCCTTTCCGCCCTTCTTGGGGGGCGGGCGAAGGGGAGGGACCGCCGTCCGGACCGGCGCGATGGGACGGGCAGGAGCGGGAGCGGGACGCGCCGGGGGAGGCGCCGCCGGGCGGACCGCGGCCGGCGGAACTGCGGCGGGACGCCCCGCTTGTGCGGGCGCCGCCGGAACCGGGGCCATCCTTGCCGCGGCCGAGGGCATCGCGGGCGAGGAGGCGGGACGCGCCGCGGGCTGCGGAGCCGCCGGAGCCGGGGTCGCCGTCCTCTTGACCGGCGCGTACTCATCGTTAAGGCGGTCCACGACCAGCTTCGCGATGCCCTTGAGCGTCTGCATGACGCCCTCGCCCTTCACGGCGACGGCCTCGAAGGTGGGGGCGCCCAGGCTGTTCAGTTTGGCGTTGAGTTCGGCCACGCTGAGGGCGCCCGGCAGGTCCCGCTTGTTGTACTGGATCACGAGCGGGATCTTCTGGATGTCGATGCCGTAGTCCTTCAGGTTCTTCTCGAGGTTCTTGAACGACTCGATGTTGTCGCTCATGCGGCTGGGGTCCGAGTCGGCGATGAACGAGACGCCGTCCGCGCCCTGGAGCACCAGTTTGCGGGTCGAGTCGTAGTAGACCTGACCCGGGACGGTGTACAGGAACAGCTTCGTCTTCATGCCCGCCACCTGGCCCAGGTCGAGCGGCATGAAGTCGAAGAAGAGCGTCCGGTCCTGCTCGGTCGCGATGGAGGTCAGGTTCCCGCGCGCCGTGTCGGGCACCTTCTTGTGGATGATCTCGAGGTTCGTCGTCTTTCCGGAGAGGCCGGGCCCATAGAAGACGATCTTGCAGTTTACTTCCCGTCGCGCAAAGTTGATCTGAACCATGAGTGTCGGCGGTGAATTCTATCCCTACAAGCCGTCCCTGTCAACCGAGGTTCCCGTTCCTACGCCATGCTCCCCAGATTCCGGATCTTGCGGCCTGCCGAGGCCACCGCGAGCATGGTGAAATCGATGTTGATGTGTTTCTCCAGCACCACCACGAGGTACGCGTCCCCCGTCTCCGTGAAGATCATCTTCCCGTAGCTGGAATTGAACAGGTAGCGCGAGAAGTTGTTCGCCCCCAGGCCCCGCAGCGCGGCATTCACGCGCTGGATCGAGTTGGACGCGATCGCCGCCACCTGATCGCCGTTGAGCGGGGGCACGATCTCGGACGCGACGACCACGCCGTCGCGGGAGACGATCATGGAGCCCTTGACGCCCACTTCCTTGTTGAGGCTGACCAGGACTTCCTTCATGGCTCGCTATCCCACCGAAAGGAACGAGACGAATTTTTCCACCGCCGCCGCCAGGTCTTCCTTCTTGGCCGGCTGGTCGGCGAGGATGCCGACGATGAACCCCTTCCATTCCGCCATGGCGACGCGGCCGACCGACGTGTCAAGCTCGCCGCTGACGAAGGTCCCGATGTCCATCTTCTTGGAGGCGTCCTCGGAGCACTGGTAGACGCCCTGGAGGAAGGCCGAAAACTTCTCCCGGGCCACCATCCCCCGCGTGTGGGCCGCGACGCAGGTGCCGTCCCGCGACAGCACCGCGGAGCACTTGTAGCCGCTCATCGACTCAAACCCGACCAGGAACCCGTCGAGCTGCGCGGGGTTGATCTGCGGGACCTTGGTGCGCGGCGGGGGTTCGAAGATCCTGCACGCCTCGGTCCCGACCTCCGACAGCGCGTGGCGGGACTCGATCTCGGCCAGTGCGTCGTCCAGGTTCGGCGTGGCGTTCGCCAGGTTGCCGGAGACCAGGCGGAGCAGCCCCTCCGCGTGCTCGTCGCCGGGGCTCGCGCGCAGGACCTGCTCGAGGACGGGCTTCGCCTTATAGTAGGCGCCCGCCTCCGCGTAGAGGCGGCCCAGGCTGACGAGCGCCCTGTAGTTGTGGGGGTTGACCGACGCCGCCTTCTCGAAGTGGCGCGACGCCTCCACGAAATCGTTCGAAAGGAAGTCCTGGTGGAATCGCTCCATCCGGATCTGGCCGGAGATCATGTGGAGGCCGTCGCTCGACGGGAACTTCACCAGCCCCTCGAGCGCCGTCTCGAACGACTTGGTGCGGTTGCCGAGCTCGCGGTGGTAGATGTCCGCCAGCCGCTCGTAGTGGCTCCGCGACGGGCTCTTGCGGAGGGACTTGTTGATCTCGGTGATCTCGCTCTGGAGCTGGAGGCGGCGGACGTTCTGGAAGGTGCTCTGGCACTTCTCGCTGTCGGGGAACTTCTCGACGGCCTTGCGGGCCATCTCGACGGCCTTCCCCTCGTCCCCCGCGGCCATGTAGCGCTCGACCAGGGAGACCAGGTTCTGCGGAGTGGGATTCGCCAGGACTTCCCGCTCCAGCTCGTCGAGGTGACGGCGTTTAGAGTCGAACAGCCCCATGAATTCCCTCCAGAACTAAGGGAGTCTACCCTATGGTCGGCGATCCGTCAAACAAGCTGGATTACGGAATCCTCAATTCAGCTCGATGGCGTAGAGGGTGTCGTCCCCGCAGAAGTACACCTTCCCCTCCGCCACCACGACGGGGTTTCTGAGCCTCCCCTTGCTCTTCCACTTCCAGACCGCTCCACCGATCGCGGGATCGAAGGCGTGCAGGCTCTGGTCATCGCTGCCGAACAGGAGCAGCGCGCCCGAGGAGGCCACGCCGCCCAGGATCGGACCCCCCGTCTCGTAGGTGCCGCCCGGCTCCCCCGTCGTGGCGTCGAGGAAATGGATCCTGCCGTTCTTGCCGGAGACGTAAACGACATCTCCCAGCCGGACGGGCCGGCCCGTCAGGGCGGTGGGCAGGTCCTGACGCCAGGCCCGCTTCCCGGACCGCATGTCGATCGCATGGACGGTCTGATCCGCGCCCGTCAGGTAGAGGTAGGGGCCCGAGACTCCGGGGGAGCCGTAGCCGGCGTCGCCCTTGACCCGCCACAGTTCCTCGGGCGCTCCGGGCTGGATGCCGATCAGCGTCCCGTCCTCGCAGGCCACCCCAAGCACGCCTCCCGCCACGGTCGGCTCGGCCGCCACCGCGGCGGGGACCGCCTTCTTCCACACCAGTTCGCCGGTCCGGGCGTTGATCGCCGAGAGCGTCCGGTCCGCCGACGCGATGAAGAGCAGGGCCCCGTCGGGCGAGAGCCCCGGGCCGCACGTCGCCCGCTCGGGCAGGGCGTACTTCCATGCGACCCGCTTGTCCGCCTGTTTCGGATCGAACGCCGTGACGGAGCGCCCCGCCGCCGCGTAGACGAGCCCGTTCGCCGCGCGGGGCGACCCCTCGATCGGGTCGCCCAGCATCTCGGTCCAGAGCAGGCGCTGCGTGGAGAGCCGGAGCGCATAGAGGCGGCTCCCGCCCGCGACGAACAGCATGTCCTCGCCCATCGCCGGCTCCCCCGAGACGGAGAAGCCCAGGGGCATGGCCCAGCTCTCGCGCTTGTCGATCAGCTCCACGCGGAGGCGCCCCTGGGTCTTGTCCTTGACCGGGACCTCCATGCTGGCGTACCCCTGCTTCTCGAAGAGCAGCCGCACGACCTCGCCGTCCTTCATCCGGTGCCTGACGGGCCCCGCGCCGGTGTCCCCCAGCACGAGCCCGCCTCGCGTGGTCACCTTCACGCCGGCCGGACGCGTCGTGATCTCCAGCGGGTAGAAGGCGCCCGCCGCCAACCGCGTGATCCGGTACTCCCGCATCAAACGGTCGATCATCAGCGCGGCCTCCGGGAACTTTCCCGACTTCTCCAGCTCGTCGGCCTGGACCTTGAGCTGGAGCGCCTCCCCCAGGTACTTCTCGAGCGCCGAGATCAGATCCTTCGCCCGTTTCATCCTGTGGGCGGCGTCCTTCGTCGTTTCGGCCACCCGGCGCATCTCCAGCGCCTTCTCGAGCGCCGCCTCGGGATTGACGTTCCGTTCCTCCGTCACGGCCGCTTCGAGGGATTCCATCCGCTCCAGCTTGGCTTCCCGGTCCCGCGTCTCGCGGTCGGACTTCTCGCGCTCCCAAACCGAGGTCCGCTCTTCCACTTCGCGCAGGAAGGCCTCCGCCTTCTTCTTCTGCGTCAGGCTGAAGCGGTGGGTTCCGCTCAGGAACCCGTCGACCGACCGGCGCGCCTCCTGGAAGGACTGCGTCCCCATCAACTCCGTCGCGCGGGCGACGGCGGCGTTCAGGGCCGACCGGGCGTCCAGCTCGTACTTTCCGCAGAATCCGAGGCCGCCCAGGAGGACGATCCCGGCCGCGACCTTGATCCCCGTGCGCTTCTTCTTTGGGGGAGGCGGCGCTTTGACCGTCGAGGTCGGGGTCTTGGTCGTCGGCGTCCTCGCCATGACCTCCTTGAGCGCCTGGTTGATCTCACCCGCCCTCTTCTGGTCGACGGGCATCTTCTTGCGGATGAAGGTGATCTCCTCGTCGAGGTCCTTCTTCTGGTTGAGACGGTGGAGCGACTTCGCCCGGAGGATCCGGAAATCCAGGTCCTCCGGGTCGGCCTTGAGGATGCGATCGCAGAGCACGAGGGCCCGGGTGGGGTCGCCGGACATGAGCGCCTGGGTCGCCAGCTCCTGCGCCATCCGCTTCCCTTCCCCCAGGTTGCCCGCCACGGCGTGAACCTCGAACATCCCCATCCGGATGTCGGGGTCCTCGGGTGCAAGCTCGTTGGCCCTGCGCATGTTGTCGAACGCGCGGTCGAGGTCGCCCTGTTCCAGGAAAAGCCGCCCTGCCCGGGCGTACTGCTGCGCCGACTCGCGGGCCAGCCCCTCGTTCTCCAGCACGCGCGCCAGCGTGCCGGCCACCTTCGCGTCCAGGGGCGCCTGCGCCCCCGCCGCGAGGTAGAACTTCACTCCCTTGTCGCGCCGCCCCTCGGAGATCCGCTTCTGCGCGACCACGAGCATTTCCGGGACCTCGAGCAGGCGGATCCGCTCCCGCCCGGCCAGGTCCAGCAGGATCTTGCACGCCTCGAACTTCGGGGCGCCCGTGAACTCCACGATCTCGGAGACCGAAGTCTCTCCATCGATGAACCGGTACACCCGCTTGGACGAGTCCGCCGACGAATCATCCTCCTCCACCCGCGCCTGCGGGGAGATCCAGACGAAGATGGAATCGAACGAAGGCAGCTTCTGGTTGATCAGCACCCACTCGTCCGCGCGGCGCACGGCCTCGAGCAGGAGGCCGTTCACGTCGAACGTGAGCTTGGTGACGGGGGCGTCGAGGTCCTTCAGGGCTTCCGAGGAGGGCCCCTCGACGAACTCGAAATTCGCCCGCTTCCAGAGGAAGAGGTCGTAGATCTCCTCCTCGATCTGTTCGCGGACGATCTGCTGGATCTCGGCATCGGTCACGAAGCCGCTCTCGACGAGGACCTCGCCCAGCATCCTCTTCTGGATCTTGGAGTTCTCGAGGGCCTCCTGAAGGTTCTCCTCCGAGATCCGGCCCGCGCGGACGAGGATGTCCCCGATGCGCATCCCCTTGCGCTTTCCCGTCGAAACGAGCTTAACCCCCGTGGAGCCGAAGTAGATCGCCTTGCGGCTTTCGCTGTCCTGGACGTTGAGCGTCCCTTCCTTCTGGCTCATCGAGATCATCTGGAAGACCTCGGCCAAGCCGATCGTCGACAGGTCGCCCTTGAAGGACATGCTTTCTATCCGGCTCCCGGCGGGGACAAGCGTACCGATACCCCGGCCCCAAGCTCGATCACGGACCTTTTACAGAATATCGCCAGATTGGCCATTTTCCAACACAGCGAGCGGAATCTGCAGGGGTCCGGAGCTCAGGGCTCGGTCCGGGCCCAGAAATCCTCGAACTCGACCGCGAGCTCGAACTCGGAGCCCTTGCCGAACCGGATGGGCCGGCAGAGCGCCCCGATCCCCCGGTACCGTACGGACTTGAAGAGGAGCCGGATCCGGAAGGCGCGCGCCGGGAAGGAGGCCTTCTTGAGCGCGATCCGCCCCAGACGGGCTCCGCGCAGGCTCACGTCCCGGATGACCGCGGTGCCGGTCGTAAACTTCTTCCCGTCGAGCGTGACGATCTCGACCTTCGCCGGGATATGGACCGCATTCCGCGCCCAGCGGCGGAAGTACTTGCGGACTTCAAGGCTCCGCTGCTTCGCGCTCGTCAACTCAGGCATTCAGCGCTACTTTTTCTTTCCCTTGGTCTTCTTGGCGGCCTTCTCCCGCAGCACGGCGTGCGCCGCCGCCAGTCGGGCGATCGGCAGCCGGTACGGGGAGCACGAGACGTAATCCAGCCCCGCGTCGTGGAAGAAGATCACGCTGTCGGGATCGCCCCCGTGCTCGCCGCAGACGCCGATCTTGATGTTGTCGCGCACCTCCCGCCCCTTCGCGACGGCGCCCTTCACGAGGCCGCCCACGCCCACCTGGTCGATGGAGACGAACGGGTCGATGGGCAGGATCTTCTTGTCCACGTAGGGAATCAGGAACTTGCCCGCGTCGTCCCGCGAGAAGCCGAACGTCATCTGCGTGAGGTCGTTCGTGCCGAAGGAGAAGAACTCGGCCTCGACGGCGATCTCGTCGGCCACCACCGCGGCGCGCGGAACCTCGATCATGGTGCCCACCAGGTACTTGAGACGCTTGCCGCGCCGTTTGAAGACTTCGTCGGCGACCCGGACGACGATGTCCTTCTGGTTCTTGAGCTCGGCGACGGTGCCGACGAGCGGGATCATGACTTCCGGGATCACCTCGCCCACGTCGAGGGCCGCTTCGAAGATCGCCTCGGCCTGCATGGCCGTGATCTCCGGGAAGACGATGCCCAGGCGGCAGCCGCGGAGGCCCATCATCGGGTTGAACTCGTGGAGCTCGTTCACCCGCTTGAGGAGCTTCTCGTTCTTCTCCTTGTCCTTGCCGAGCGCGACGTCCACCATCAGCTCCTCGCGCTTGGGCAGGAACTCGTGCAGGGGCGGGTCGAGCGTACGGATCGTGACCGGCTTGCCCTTCATGGTCTCGAAGAGGCCCTTGAAGTCGTCGCGCTGGAACGGCAGCAACTCCCGGAGGGCGGCCTTCCGCTCCTCCTCGGTGTCGGCCAGGATCATGCGCTGGACCACCGGGAGCCGCTCCGGCGCGAAGAACATGTGCTCGGTGCGGCAGAGGCCGATCCCTTCCGCGCCGAGCGCGATGGCCGCCTTGGCGTCGCGTGGGATGTCCGCGTTGGCGCGGACCTTGAGCGTGCGGACCTCGTCGGCCCACTTCATGAAGGTCTCGAAGTACGGGAAGATCTCCGACTCCTCGGGCTTCATCGCCCCCGAGAGGATCTGGAGGATGTCGCTGTCCCGCGTGGGGACATCGCCGTTGAAGACCTCGCCGGTCGTGCCGTCGATCGAGACGTAGTCCCCTTCCTTGACGGTCACGTTCCCCGCGCTGAACTTCCCGGCATGCTCGTCCACCTTGATCGCCGAGCAGCCGACGACCGAAGGCTTGCCCATCTGGCGGCCCACGACGGCCGCGTGGCTCGTCATGCCGCCCGTGGCGGTGAGCACGCCCTTCGCGGCGGCCATGCCCTCGATGTCGTCGGGGCAGGTCTCGGCGCGCACGAGGAGGACGCGCTCGCCCTTGGCCGCCATCGCCACGGCGCGGTCGGCGTCGAAGACCGCCCGGCCGGCGGCGGCGCCGGGCGAGGCGTTGAGGCCCTTGGCGATCGCGGGGAACTGCTTGCGCTGGGCCGGATCGAAGCTCGGGTGGAGCAGTTGGTTGAGCTGCATCGGGTCGACGCGGAGGAGGGCCTCCTCCTTGGAGATCAGCTTCTCCCTGACCATCTCGACCGCGATGCGGACGGCGGCGTGGCCGGTGCGCTTGCCACTCCGCGTCTGGAGCATGTACAGCTTCTCGTCCTGGACGGTGAACTCGAAGTCCTTGATGTCGCGGTAGTGCTTCTCCAGGCGCTTGGTGATCGTATGGAGCTGCTCGTAGACCTTCGGAAGCGCCTCGTTCAGCTTCGCGATCGGGAGCGGCGTCCGGATGCCGGCGACCACGTCCTCGCCCTGCGCGTTGATCAGGAACTCGCCGTAGAACTTGTTCTCGCCGGTGCTCGGGTCGCGCGTGAAGCCGACACCGGTGCCCGAGCGGTCGCCCGAGTTGCCGAAGACCATGAGCTGCACGTTGACCGCGGTGCCCATGTCGTCGGGGATCCGGTTCATCCTCCGGTAGGAGATGGCCCGAGGGTTCTGCCACGACTTGAAGACCGCGTCGCGCGCGAGGCAGAGCTGCTCCCAGGTGTCCTGCGGGAAGGCTCTCCCGGCGCGGCTCATGAAGTGGGCCTTGAACTGACCCGAGAGGTCCTTGAGATCGGTGGCGGAGAGCTCGGTGTCGCTCTTGACGCCCCGCTCCTCCTTGCGCTTGTGGAGTAGCTGCTCGAACTCGTTCTTCGAGACGTCGAAGACGACGTCGGAGAACATCATGATGAAGCGGCGGTAGCAGTCGTAGGCGAACCGCTCGTTCTTCGTCAGCTTGGCGAGGCCCTCGACGGTCTGGTCGTTGAGGCCGAGGTTGAGGATGGTGTCCATCATGCCCGGCATGGAGATCTTCGAGCCCGAACGGACGGAGACCAGGAGCGGATTCTTCGCGTCGCCCAGCCTGGCGCCCGCCGCCGCCTCGAGCTTGACGAGGAACTTTTTCTGGTCGGCGTCGAGCCCCTTGGGAATCTTCTTGCCGCTCTTGTAGTAGTCCATGCAGACGGCGGTGGTGATCGTGAAGCCGGGGGGCACGGGGATGCCCGCCTTGCTCATCTCGGCCAGGCCGGCGCCCTTCCCGCCAAGCTCGGCCTTCATGTCGCCGTCGCCGTCCGCCTTGCCGTTGCCGAAGAAGTAGATCGATCTGTTCATTTTCCGCAGCCGCATGTCCGCGCCAGAGGCGCAAAGGTCCAGTCCGGCGGATAGGCGAAATGCCAGCCGTCGGCGCGTCTCACCTGGTGTCGATACCAACCCAGGGTCCGGCCCTTGAAGTACTCGAGGTCGTCGCGCGTGAACTCCAGCGTCCAGATCCTCCCCAGGAACTTCGTGAGCTTGATCTCCCGGCTCACGCCGAACTCGGGGGAGCAGAGGAGCAGCTTCCCCGTCGCCGCCCCCGCGTCCACCGTGTGGGCCCGCAGGCGCGCCACCAGGCGCCGGGGCGCCTCGAACGAGGCGAACGTGATGAAGAAGGCCTCGTAGGGGAGATGGGCCGCCGCAGCCGCGGGAGTGACCAGCTGGTGCGCCTTGTTGTACTCGCCCTCCCGGAGGAGTTCCTGGAACATCGGCCAGACGTTCGCCGGGTCCTTCAGTTTCTCCCGGCGTTCGTCCGCATCCTGCGCGCACGAAAGCAAGAACGCCCCCATGATAAGGCTGAGCATCGCGAAGATTGTAAGAGCGCGCGCGGAACGTGTCAAACAAACGGGACTCCGAAGCCCCGCGCCCGGAGTCGAGGCCCTTCGCCCCGGTCTCTGACGTTTTCGTTTGACGCCCCCCGCGGGGGGCGGCATAATTTCATCCGTGGCCCAACAGCGCAAGCTTCTCGGGAAGATCCTCGAAGAGATGCGGGTGGCCACGCAGGCGCAGATCAAGTCCGCGCTCAAGAAGCAGATGACCGAGTCGGGCAAAAAGCTCGGCGAGCTGCTCATCGAGATGGCCGTCTGCAAGTCCTCCCAGGTCACCGAGGCGCTCGCCCGGCAGTTCGACTACCCCTACGTCGACCTCTCGAGCCTCAAGCTCAACCCCGAGGTGGTCAAGACCGTCCCCCGCGACGTCTGCGAGGGAAACTCGATCTTCCCCATCAAGTCGAACGGCAAGATCCTCACGATCGCGATGTCCGACCCGCTGGACCTCTTCGCGCTCGACAACCTGAAGTTCATCCTCAACAAGGAGATTGAGATCGTCCTCTCCCCCAAGGAGGCGATCCTCGAGGCC
Source organism: uncultured Planctomycetales bacterium (assembly GCA_964604905.1). Lineage (GTDB taxonomy): Bacteria > Planctomycetota > MHYJ01 > MHYJ01 > JACPRB01 > JACQFK01. Next base: position 6,351 of record CAZSCC010000088.1, on the reverse strand, counting down.
ATCGCGAAGGCCTACGGCAACAGGGCCCAGAGCGACATCGCCAGCGCCATCGAGCAGGCCACGATGACCCAGTCGGAGATCAAAGTCCGCGGCTCCGACATGGAGATCGACGGCGACGTCAAGGAGGACGACGCGCCCGTCATCAGGTTCGTGCAGGTCATGATCGCCGAGGCGCTCAAGCAGAGGGCGAGCGACATCCACGTGGAGCCGATGGAGGACCGCCTCCGCATCCGGTACCGCGTGGACGGCCTCTGCCGCGAGGTCCAGGCCCCCCCCAAGCGGCTCCAGGGCGCCGTCCTCTCGCGCATCAAGATCATGGCCGAAATGGACATCGCCGAGAAGCGCAAGCCGCAGGACGGCCGGATCCGGATCAACCTCGACGGCCACGAACTCGACATCCGCGTGAGCAGCCTTCCCGCCACGCACGGCGAGTCGATCGTCATGCGACTCCTCGATAAGAAGGGAGGCCTCCTCGGTCTGGAGGAAATGGGCTTCCACTCGGGCGACTATCGGCGCTTCAAGAGCCTCATCAAGAGGCCCAACGGAATCATCCTCGTGACGGGCCCCACCGGATCGGGCAAGACGACCACGCTCTACGCGGCGCTCAAGGAGCTCAACAAGTCCGACGTCAAGATCATCACCGCCGAGAACCCCGTCGAATACAACCTGGCCGGCATCAACCAGGCTCAGGTGAAGGCGCCCATCGGGATGACCTTCCAGCGCATCCTGCGCGCCATGCTGCGCCAGGCGCCCAACATCATCCTGGTCGGCGAGATCCGCGACTCGGAGACGGCCGAGATCGCGATCCAGGCCGCCCTGACGGGCCACCTGGTCTTCTCGACGCTCCACACGAACGACGCGCCCGGCGCGCTGACGCGACTCATGGACATGGGCGTCAAGCCGTTCCTCGTCGCGTCCTCCATCCAGGCCGCGATGGGACAGCGCCTCATCCGCGTCCTCTGCCCCCAGTGCAAGGAGATCGATCCCAGCCCCGACCCAAGCTCCCTCGCCGCCCTCTCGATCCGCCCCGAGGACCTGCGCGGCCGGAAGATCTACAGGCCCGGAGGCTGCGACGCGTGCAAGAACTCCGGATACAAAGGCCGGAAGGGGATCTTCGAGCTCATGGAGATGAACTCCGTGATGCGCGAGATGGTCTTCCGCAAGGAGCCCGTGCAGAAGATCAAGGAACAGGCGCGCCTCTCCGGCATGGTCACGCTGCTCGAGGACGGCGTGCGCAAGATCTTCGACGGCATCACCGCCCTCGAGGAGGTGGCCCTGATCACCCACCGCGAGGACATCACCTATTAGCTGGAAGCTGGACGCTTGAAGCCGACAGGAAGAATCGATCCAACCCGGAGGAGGACACCATGGCGGTCGAACTGAACAAGCTCCTGCAGCTGGTCGTCGACAAGAAGGCGAGCGACCTCCACCTCACGGTGGGCCTCCCGCCGACGGTCCGGCTCCACGGCAACCTGCGGCCGCTCAACCTCCCGCCCCTCACCCCAGACGACACCATCGCCTTCATGAAGGCGATCAGCCCCGAGCGCATCCAGCAGGAGCTCAAGGAGAAGGGCGGCGGCGACTTCGGCTTCGCCTACGAGAAGAAGGCCCGCTTCCGCGTGGCGGTGTACATGCAGAGGGGGAGCTGCGGCATCGCGCTGCGCCTCATCCCGAACAAGCTGCTCTCGTTCGACGACATCGGCCTCCCGCCGTCGACCAAGAACCTGCTCTTCCGCCCGCGCGGCCTGGTCCTCGTGACCGGCCCCACCGGCTCCGGCAAGACGACCACGCTGGCGCCGATGATCGACTTCATCAATATGGCGAACGACTGCCACATCATCACCATCGAGGACCCGATCGAGTACTACCACGATCACAAGAAGTCCGTCATCACCCAGCGCGAGATCAACGTCGACGTCGGCGGGTTCGCCGAGGCGATCCGCCGCGCCCTCCGCATGGACCCGGACGTCATCATGGTCGGCGAGATGCGCGACCTCGAGACGATCCAGGCGGCGATCACCGCGGCCGAGACGGGCCACCTGGTGTTCGGGACGCTCCACACGACGGGCGCCGCGCGCACGATCAACCGCATGGTGGACGCCTTCCCCGTCGACCAGCAGGAGCAGATCCGCGCCCAGCTTTCGACGGCGCTCCTGGCCGTCGTCTCGCAGGCGCTCCTCCCCAAGGCCGAGGGCTCCGGCGTGGTCGCGGCGTTCGAGATCATGATCATCACCGACGCCATCGCCCACAACATCCGCGAGAACCAGACGCACAAGATCACGAGCTCGATCCAGACCGGGGCCAAGGACGGCATGATCCTGCTCGACGACTTCCTCTACAACCTGTTCCTGCAGAAGAAGATCACCTACCAGATCATGATGGGCTCCGCGCAAAACCCCCAGGACCTCGAGGCGAAGATCAAGGAGTACACCTACGCCAACGCCAGCGGGAAGAAGTAGGCGGTAGCCCGCCCGATTCACGCTTCCTGGAGGATTCCCGCGGTCTGTCCCAAGGACGGGAACTCCCAACCCTCAAAGGGATCGGCCCCTCGTGTCCCCAAGGAAGCCCCCAGGTTCGAAGGCGCTCAGAGGGCCGAGGTTGGATGTCGGTCTCGCCGGGAAGATGGGGCGGAAGCGAGGAAGGGTCGGCGGATTCCTGATGATCGAGGGGACCTGGATCCCCGGCCCGTGCTCCGGCCTAGTTGTGATGACAGTGCGGCCAGGCCACTTCCGAGGTGCAGCTCCAGCACCACTCGGTCTGGCCGTGCTTGTGGCCTTCCCCGCAGTCGCGGTGGCACTGGGTGCAGTACAGGGTCGTGCCGTGGACGTGGTCGGGGGCGTGCTCGCGCTGGTGCTCCATGCAGAGCCGCGTCGTGTCGCACTTGTGGCCGTCCCCGGCCTCGCGCAGGCAGCTCAGGCAGTAGACGGTCTTGCCGTGGATGTGGTTCGCGCCGCTCTCCTGGTTGCAGTCGCCGCAGTAGTGGGTGATCCCTTGGATCTTGCTGGGCGGGACCTGGCGGAAGCAGCGCTCGCAGCCGGTCGACCCGAGCAGCGACCGCTTGTCCTGCCGGCACGTCGTGCAGGTCTTGGCGTCCCGGCACTCGTGCTGGCGCGCCATCACGAACTGGCAGGCCTGGCAGCTCCACTGGATTTCGTGCAAGTGGCGCAGGCCCATCTCCCGCGAGCAGAGCTGGCAGGGGACCGTACGACCGCAGCGGTGGCCTTCGTAGACGTCGAAGTTGCAGCGGTTGCACCAGCCGGACATCTTCGCCGGCGAGCGGTCGTTCTCCTCGAAGACCTTCTGGTAGGGCTTGTTTGCCTCCTGCGAGGTTTGGCAGGCGGCCAGAGAGAGGGCGAACACAAGGGCGGTCAGGCAAGCCTTCATGGCGATTCCCCCAGCGAAGACGCGGATCATTCTATCACTCGGGTCCCTGCTGTCCAGTTATAGAGACGGAAGCCGGGGCCACTTTCCCTAAGAGACCCTTGAAAAACAGGTATCGGTCGCAGAGTCGCGGGGACACAGAGAAGATCCCCCCCTTGAATTCCATGTTCAAGGGCGAAGGGGGAGCTGTCCTGATCGGAAAATCTGCCCCGTGGCTCTATGCCTGCTGCACGTCCTTGGGGGTGCAGCGATTTCTAAACGAAAAAACCCGGCCGCCCCTCGCGGGACGACCGGGTGAATATTAAAGCTGGCTGGCGAAAGGGGCGAGCCTTAATTAACAGTTTCGCCAACCAGCCGAGTATTGGTTCGTTCAGGCCATTTCTTAAAGAGCGCACCTAGGGTAATGCAAAGCCGGTGCCAAGCCCATATGGGCCAACGGAATAACAGCCTGCAATCACCTGATTACCAAGATGTTACATACTACATTTACTGCATCGAGGGAATGCCATCCATATGTAAACTCTGATTTACTGACTGTAAAGCAGGATTTGTAAGACTCAGCGGACGAAGAAGAAGCCGCACTGGGCGACCCGCCCGCGCTTCCACTGGAAGAAGCCCAGCGTCTCTTGCTTGGGGTCCACCACCATGGCGAACATCCATGGGAGGTTGAACCAGCCGCGATGGCTGGCGAGGTCGGTCCCCGACAGGAACACGCCGTAGCCGGGATGGGTGTGGTGCCACCCCACCACCGGCCGATCGTTGTACTTCTTCTCCCGCTCGCGCGAGATGGCGCTCCAGGAATCATGCGTGAATTTGAAGCTGGCCGCCGTGTGCGCATACTGCTGGGCCTTGATGTACCCCGCGATTTCCAGGTACGGCATCCCTTTGTAGGAATAGAGGTCCCCGATGAAAACGCCCCCCAGCTCGTGATTGAGATCGCTCTTCGACCAGTCGACCACATCCCGAAGGATCGCCTCCGTCAGGAAGATGTGAAGGTCGTCGGGCTGGATGACGCCCTTGGGTTCGACGCGCTTGCCCTTGTCCACGGTCGGGATCAGCTTCTCGACCGGCTGCAGGAACTCAAGCCCCGTGGTGATTTCGATCCCGTCGTCCGCCATGGCGCTATTCGATGATCACGATGTCGTCGTCGGCCGGGCGGGGGCGGGGTTGGGGACGCGACGGGAACGGCGGACGCGGCGCAGCGGGAGTGGGAGTGGGAGTGGAGTCGTCGATGATGAGGATGTCCTCTTCGGGAGGTCGGACGATCGCCGGCGCCTCCTTGAGCGGCGCTCCGCCCTTCCCCGGCTCGCTGAACTTGATGATGTTGTCCCCGACCGTCTTGGTCAGCCGGTCGCGCAGCGAGCGCGGATCGATCGGCAGGTCGAACTGGGACTGCGTCTCGCTCCAGCGCCCGGCCGCGTAGTTGTAGGCGCTCTTCGGATCGTAGTTCGCGTAGCGGATCATGTCCCAGAGCATCTCGTTGAGCTCCGCGAGCCCCAGGCTCGGGACCCAGTTGGTCGAGTAGCCCCCCAGGCAGACCGCTCCCACCGCCGAGATGTTCGGATGGTAGATCGAGGTCAGCCACTGCAGGTCGGGCCGGCTGCGCGGGTAGTCGATCCCGAGGCGGATCTCCACGCGGTGGACCTCGGCCATCTCGACCGGGTCGGACTCGCCCTTCCGGATCAGCCCCTTCCCCTTGAAGGTGACCAGGTAGCGCTCCGCGGGATCACCGAACGACTGGTAGTCGATGATCGTGGAGTTCTCTTTCACGAGCTTCAACGCCTCCGCGTCCGCCTTCAGCCGGCGGGTGCGGGGCGTGTCGAAGAAGGCCATCTTAGCCTGCGACGATCTCCGGGTAGACGATGAGGTGGTCGCCCTCCTTCACGCCGGCGGCCGGGAGCGTCTGGCCTTCCTGCAGGCGCTTCCCGCCCTCCTTGTGGTCGAGCGAGTAGCTCATCGGCGTCCCGTCCGGCGCGGTGACGGGCAGCTGCATCTTCGTGATGATGTTCGGGATGATCTTCTTCACCTCGACGGTGGGAGAGATCTTCGCCTTCACGCTCTTGGCCCCCGTCTGGTCGAGGAAAGTGACCTGGATGCCTTCGCCTTCAGCCATAGCTCGCCTCTCCTGAAGTGATGTACCCGTTAGACGTCGCTCCCAACCGATTCTAACGCAAAACCCGGGCGAAGGGGAACGGAATCGACGGAAGCCGGAAACCAGAAGCTTGAAGCTCGAAGCTGGGAGCAGCCCCGGACCTCAGACGGCGAGCTACGACCACGCCATCGCGGAAGAGCGATCGCCCGACAGCCGCGCGTACACTCCCGATTCCTTCGTCTCCACCTTCACGATGTCGTACGCGGCCACGCCCACGTCGCGGAGCGAACGCCCCGCGAGCGGCGTCCCCTTCTCCACCGTGTGGAGGATCTGCGTCTTCATCATCCCACCGCACTTCGGGCACTTCCCCTCCTTGAGCGTCACCAGCGCGAGCGGCCTCATCACGTCCTTCCGCACGCCGCACCCGGGACACGCGAGGTCGACCAGGAGGTCGCGATCGAGGTGGAGCTTCACCCCGCCCGTCGCCGCGAAGAGCGCCTCCACCGTGCCGGATACCCCGAGCGCCACGTCCCGCAGCTCGCCGTAGGTCTCGTGGCTCAGGCAGTCCTCCTTGCGCTGGTAGGCCGTCGTGTAGAAGTTGTTCGACTCGCCGTTCCACACCATCGCCGCCCCCGGCTTCACCGCCATGCCGTGGATGAGCTTGAGCGCCTCCTGCGTCTGCAGGCCCGCGATCATCGACGAGATGGTCGGCGCCGTCGGCACCTTCCCTTCCGCGATGTCCTCGCGCTTGAGGAGCGGGCAGGAGTACTTCAGGCTGATCAGCTGGTAATCGCGCTCCGTCATCCCGCACTCGTAGCAGGCGCTGTCGGGCGGGACGAAGACCTTGACGACGCCGCTGATCTCCTGGATCGCGCCGT
>CAZSCC010000087.1:0-13886 GCA_964604905.1 uncultured Planctomycetales bacterium | reverse complement strand
GCCGGTCCCGTCGGTCGTCGCGTGGAAGAGGGGCGTCACCCAGGTGGTCCGGCCCCAGCCCCCCGAGAGGAGGGGTGGGAAGGCCCAGTAATCCCTTCCCTGGAAGTACGGACCCACGTGGATGCTTTCGATCTCGTCCGTGAGGTCGGTCGTCAGGTGGAAGAGTGGGGTCAGCCACGTCGAGCGGCCCCCCGCGCTGCGCTTCCAGCTTCCGGCCAGGAGCGGGGGGACGTACCAGCCGTTCCGGCTTTCGAAGTAGGGGCCCAGGTGGAAGCCCTCCGTCGCACCCTCGCGGTTGGTGCTGCGATGAAAGAGCGGAGTGATCCACGTGGTCGATCCGCCGCCCGGATGGGTCCAGCCTGCCGAAAGGAGCGGGGGGAAGGTCCACCAGGTGGGGCCTTCGAAATAGGGGAAAAGGTGGAAGCTCTTCACGCCCCCGCCGTCCCCCCAGGTCATGTGGAAGAGCGGGGTGATCCACGTCGTCCGGTCGCCGCTTTCGTGCGTCCAGCTCCCCAGGAAAAGCGGCGGCACCCACCATGAGTCCCCTTCCTGGAAATAGATCCCGGCGTGGAAGCTGGTGAGATCTCCGTTCCGGTCGGTCGAGACGTGGAAGAGAGGAGTCACCCAGGTGTGGCGGCCTCCGTCAGACCCGTCCCAGGCGCCGGTGAGGAGCGGCGGGATCGCCCAGCCGGTCGGGCACTGGAAGTACGGACCGACATGGAGGCTCGTCAGGACGCCCTCCCGGTCGGCGTTGGCGTGGAAGAGCGGGGTGATCCAGAGCGAGCTCCCTTTGTCGGGGTCGCTCCAACCGCCCGTGAGGGCCGGCAGGAAACACCAGGAGTTCTCGTCCAGGAAGTACGGACCGAGGTGGAAGCTCTCGAGATCGCCCTTCCCGTCGGTGGTGGAGTGGAAGAATGGGGTGATCCAGGTGACCCGCCCGCCTCCGCGACGACCCCAACTCGCGGTCAGCGCCGGGGGGACGGACCAGGAGTCCTTTCCCTGGAACCACGGACCGAGGTGCAGGCTCTCGAGGCGGTCCTCAACGTCGAGGGTGAGGTGGAAGAGGGGCGTGACCCAGGTGGCGCGGGTGCCATCGGAGTAGTCCCAGCGGCCGGTCAGGAGCGGGGGGATCGCCCACCAGCCCCAGCCCTCGAAGTAGGGGCCGACGTGGAAGCTCTCGGCCTTTCCCTCGGCGTCCACGGTGCGGTGGAAGAGCGGCGTGATCCAGGTGGTCGTGTCGCCGTCGGGGTAGGTCCACTGACCCGTGAAGAGCGGGGGGACGGACCACGCGTCCGGCCCTCCGTAGAGGAGTCCCGCGTGGAAATTCCTGAGGCGTCCCTCTGCGTCCGTGGTCCTGTGGAAGAGCGGGGTGATCCACGTGGTGCGGTCGCCGTCGGCGTGGGTCCAACCGCCGCTCAGGAGGGGCAGCGCGCTCCATGAATCGTCCAGCTGCATGAAGATCGGCAGGAAGAGGAAGTAGTCCGGGCCGCTGAAGGTGTTGAGCACGTGCCACGAGTGGTTCGTGCCGTCCTTGTTGGTCGTGACGTGGTAGAGCTGGAGGAGCGAGTGGCGCCGCCGGCCGTCGTCGAGCGTGACGAGTTCGAAGAGCCACCCGAGGTTGACGTGGAGCGGGAACTCGTCGTCCTGTCCCGGGTCCTGGAGCGAGGCGAGCGCGCGGCGGGTCTCGATCGTCCCCGGATGCTCCGTCCCCAGCTTCTCCTCCGCGAAGGCGAGGGCCTTCCGGAGCGTCGCTTCCGCCGGAGCGAGCCGCCTCTCGTTCCGGTAGAGCCGCGCGAGCAGGTTGAGGCTCGCGACGAGGCGCGCCTCGTTGCCTTCGACGACGGTCAGCGCGGCGACGGCGGCGAGGAGTTCGCCCTCGGCGTCGGCGGCGCGTCCCTCGCGGGCGGCCTCGAGGCCGATCTCGGTGTGGGAGCGCCAGAGGTCCTGTTCCCCGGCGGCGTCGGGAGAGGGGGCGAACGAGCAGCCGCAGGCGGCCAGGGTTGCGATCGCGAAGAGAGTCTTCATACCCAAGCTGTTCGGGATCGGCGGGAAGCCGTTTGTTGCAATTCCGTAAATTCCTTCCGACAAGACGCGCCTCCAGACCCCGGTTTATGGGACGGCGATCCGGGCCCGTCTCATGGCGCGGGTCCATTCTACTTCCAGGTGTAGCTGAGGTCGTCGAACCAGATCTCCTGGCCGTTGCCGTCGATGTGCGTGGTGACGAGGCCGAATCGGTCGAAGCGGGCGCCGGTCTTCCGGTGCGCCGGGGAGAGGTCGAGGCTCACGGGCTTGCCGTCCATCGTCACGGTGATCCTGCCGCTGCCGGAGGGCGAGTACTCCAGCATCCAGTCGTGCGGCTTGCCGTCGGGCAGGATGGTAGGAGGGCGGGCAGCGACGGCATTCCCCCCGTCTCCCTCCCGGTCGCTGCCGTAGATCGGGTAGAAGAGGAACCCGTCCCGGCTCGGGCCTTCGACCGCGATCCCGAGGAAGTTCTCCGGGATTCCCGACGCCTGGGCCTGGCTCGCCCTCATGCTTTCGGTCGAGTGGTAGAAGCCGAGGAGGACGGTGCTGTCCGTGACGCCGCGCCGGAGGGAGACCTTGCCGGAGGCCTTGAGCGGCTTCTCGAGGGTCAGCGGCTCGAGCCGGTCTCCGTAGAAGGCCATGCGGTCCGGATAGCGCTCGTCCCCGCGGAAGACCAGTCCGCCCATCTCGCCGGCCGCCGCCCCACCCGCATGACGCGTGGGGCTGAAACCGAAGTTGAATCGAGGACGGACGTTGTCGCTCATGTAGGTGCGGAGGTTGCCCCGGCCTTCCCAGCCCGGGTCTGCGTCGAAGCGGTCGGTGGCGCCGTCCAGGGCGACGTCGTCGAGCCAGAGCGTCCCGCCCGAGTCGGCGGACTTCATGACGTTCAGGAGGCCGAAGCGGTTGAACGTGGCGCCGTCGGCCTTGTGGCCGGGGTCGAGGTTCAGGGCCAGCGTCTCGCCGTCCAGCGTCGCGGTGACGGTCCCGCCTCCGTCGTTCCCTTTCGGGTCGTACTTGAGGGACCACGCATGGACGACCCTGCCTCCCGGGATGAGACGGGGCGTTCGTTTGCCCGTCTTCGGGTCGGTCGTCGCGAAGAAGTCTCCGCCCGCCCGCCACCGGGAGGTCGCGTACTCGAGGTGGAGGTGGAACCCGTCGCCGCGGCCGTTCACCCGGAGCGCGACCGTGCCGGGCGTGCGCCACTCGTTGAGCGTCTCCGCATTGAAGAAGCCGACCAGCGTGTTCCCCTCGGGCCGCTCCTCGGCGCCGACCGTGAGCGCGCCCGACGCCGAGAGGGGTTCGTTCCAGGTGCGGGCGGGGAGGTTCTTTCCGTAGAAGGCCGGTTCGGCGGCGGGACTGACGTGCCCGCCGACGGCCTTCGCAGCCGGGCTGTACCCGAAGTCCTGCCGGACGCGGCGCGGCTCCGGGGTGGCGGAGCGGTTGTTGCGGCCGTCCCATCCCGGGTCGCGATCGAAGCGCTCGGTCCTCAGCTCCGCCTGCTTCACGGACCCCGCGCCGATCAGGAGAAGGAGCAGGGCGCCCGTCCGCGGAACGCGTCGTTGAAGGTCCATGGATGTTCCTCCCTACCCAACAGTACGGGAAAGGGCCCGCCCTTCGCTTGAGAATCCGTGCCGGCGGAGCCCTTCGACAGGCCGAGGGCAGGCCGGCCGGGTCGAAGGGGTCCGACCTGGGTCTGCTGTACAGCCTGCGGGGGGGGGCGGTACCGGCATGTTGCCCCTGATGAACAAGGGCCTCGCGCTCGCCCTCCTCCTCGCCCCAAGAACAAGGAGGCCCAGAAGGCGTACGCCCCCCTTGTTGGAGGAGGTTGGCCAGGAGAACCCTGCGATCAAGAAGGACACGCGGATAGGCGGGGAGATTCGGACCTCGAAGGCCGCCCCCGAACCCGTTTGTCTTGGGCAGCCGCTCAGGGAGCGATCCCGGAGATTGGAGGCGCGGCCGTTGAGCCGGCCTTTCCACGGTTCTCCCGCTCGGACAGACGGCGGAGGCGGTCCCGTTCGTGGTCGGGGTGGCGGGGCCCCTTGAGGAGACCCTGCTGCGCGTGGTTGAACTGGGCCGCGTTGGCGCGCCGGGCGAGGTTCCACTCCGGCTCGGAGGCGGCGGCCACGATGGCGGAGACGAGGGAGGCGATGATCAGGGAGAAGGGATCCTGCGCCCCGGCGCTGGAGCTGTCCCGGAACGCCTGCTCCCGCTGCCAGAGCTCCAATCCCGTCCTCACGTCCACCAGGCGGTAGGCCAGGCGCACGGTCGTGGTCGTGTCGAAGATGACGTACCGCGTGCTCCACTCCTTGATCGTGATGTAGAGCACCGCGTCCGCATCGAAGACCTCGCCGACCTTTTCGAGCGGGACCTGGTGCATCTCGCCCGGCGTGGGGAGTCCATTCTCCTTCATCATCCGGTCCACCACCGCGACCGGGAAGACGTAGTAGCCGCATTCGCCGAGGGCCGTGCTCACGGTCGAGAGGAACGTGTCGGAGGCCCTCACGTCGGAGGTCTCGTTCAGCGGCGGGAGGACCAGGATCGACCGGGGGGGGTGGTCGAGGAAGGGGCCGTAATCCGGCGGCACCGTGCAGGCCGCGAGTGTCGCCGCTCCCAGGAGCGCCAGGATCCCAGCCGCGCGTCTCATGGCATCCTCCCCAGCAGGCCGTCGATGAACCTCCCGCTCTCCGGAAAGCGCTCCTTCTCGAGGCGGAAGCACGCGGCCGCCGACTTCGAATCGCCCGCGCGCTCGAAGAGGTGCCCCAGGTGGGCCCACTTGCCGGGCGGCACCTTCCGGCCATCCGCCTCGGTCCGACGCGCCTCCCCGGAGAGGAGGAGGATCTCCTCCTCGAGGCGCGAGTCGTCCCGGGTGCTGCGGTAGACCGAGTCCTCGTAGCTCCCCCAGTCGTAGAGCGGCGAGGCGCAGCCCGCGGGGAGCGCCAGGAGCGACAGCGCGATCAGGGCTTTCATATCACCTCCGGATCTCCCCGGCGTCCAGGGAGGCCATCAGGTTCCTCACGGCCTCCCGCATGGCCAGGTCCAGGACTTTGTCGTTCAGCGTGGAGTCGTAGCCGGCGCGCGAGCCGAAGCCCAGGACCTCCCCGTTGGAGAGCTCGCACTCCCCCGCGCCCTGGAAGGAGCGCAGGACCCGGGACGTCCGGACCTCCACCACGGAGATCGAGACCTTCGCGTATGCGTTCTGCGATCGGCTCCTCCCCAGGAGCCCTCCCAGCGCGTGCCCCCCGGTCTCGCGGCGGCCGAACTCGGTCACGGCCCCCGTCACCAGGAGCTCCGCCCCCTGGAGGTCCGGCGGCGCTCCGGCAAGCTTCGACTCGACCCCCAGTTCCTCCAGGTTGTCCCGGTCCAGCAGCTCGAAGCGGCCCGACTGGGAGAGGTGGGTGCGGAGAATCGTGCGCGCCTGCCCCCCCAGCCGGTCGACGCCGTCGGAGAAGATCCCCCGGAGATAGGGGGACTCGTTCCCGACCTTGCCGATCGCCACCCGGTGGCGGACGGCGCCCTCCCGGGGAGGCGGCAGCGCCAGGGGCTCCACCGGGAGGGCCCGGCGGCTCTCCGCCGCGCAGCCCGCCACGACCAGGACAGCCGCCGCGAGGGCCAGGGTTCGGGGGATCGTCATGCCGCACCTCCTTCACCCTCGGTTCGGGAAGGAGGCGGAACCGTTTGGAAAAAAAGAGGGTCGGCGGGGCGTGGGATACGGGTGACCCTCCACGCCCGAGTCCTTGAGTCCTTCCTCGTCTCGGGGTTCTCCGGCTGCTCACCGAGGTCGTCCGGATCCGCGCGGCGCTGAGCGTGATCGGGAACACCCCCTATGCGATCGGCAGGGGGGGATGAGCGTCTACATGGGCGGGCTGGCGCTCGGTGCGGCCTGGGGCGGAAGGGACGCGGTCGAACCCGAGGAAGCGCGGCCGCTTCTCGCCGAGGAAGAAGTGGGAGAGCGTAGCCCGTTGCGAGTCGCCCCTCGCGCCGCGCTTCGACTCCGAGCGCGGCCGCCAGGTCGCGACGGTAGATCGCGTCGCGCGGCTCGATTCCGAACCAGGCCGACCGCTCGGAGGGGCGCACGCGGTCGAAGTTGGCGTAGAAGTGCACGAAGACGCCCGTCTTCTCGAGGAGCTGGCCGGCGCCGCCGGCCATTCCCCGGCTTCCGGATCCTCTCTGGCATTTGGGATTTTGGAGTGCAGGCGGGTGTAGAGTAAGTGGTGCAGTTGCGAGCCGAGCGCCCCGTTCCGGCACGGGTTTGGAGCGGGCGAGGTCTTCAGACCCCGCTCGCCTTCCTGGTTCTCCTTTGCGCGCCCCTCTCCGCCCGCGATCCCGAACCCCTCCGCGACCGGATCGACAAGGCCATCGAGAGCGCGTTCGCCGGGACTCCTGCGGCGCTTGCCGATGATGCGACGTTCCTGCGCCGGATCACGCTCGATCTGACCGGACGGATCCCTTCCTCCCCCGAGGCGCGCGCGTTCCTCGAGGACCCCGCCCCGGACAAGCGGGTGAAGGCCATCGACCGGCTCCTCGCCGGCCCTGAGCACGTGCGCCACATGGCCGCGACGTTCGACGTCTGGCTCATGGAGCGGCGCGCGGACAAGCACGTGAAGACGGACGAATGGCGGAGCTTCCTTCTGGGCTTCTTCCGGGGCAACCGGCCGTACAACGAGCTCGCCCGGGAGATCCTGGGGGCCGACGGCGCCGACCCCGCCGGACGCGGCCCGGCCAAGTTCACGCTGGACCGCGAGGTCGCCCCCGACGCGCTCACCCGGGACGTCGGCCGATTGTTCTTCGGGGTCGACCTCCAGTGCGCGCAGTGCCACGACCACCCGCGGATCGATGACTACCTCCAGCGCGACTACTACGGCCTCTACGCGTTTCTGAGCCGCGCCTCGCTCTTCCAGCCCGACCCGAAGAAGCCGGCCGTCGTGGCGGAGAAGGCCGAGGGCGACGTCGCCTTCAAGTCGGTCTTCACGAAGGCCGAGGGAAGCACGCGCCCCCGGATGCTCGACGGCGCGGAGATCGACGAGCCGTCGTTCGCCAAGGGCGAGGAGTACCAGGTCAAGCCCGACCCCAAGAACAAGGCCCTGCGCGCGGTCCCGAAGTTCAGCAGGCGGGCGGAGCTCGCCCGCCTGACGGGCGAGGGGGCGAGCCGGGCGTTCAGCAGGAACGCCGTCAACCGGCTCTGGGCCCACATGATGGGGCGCGGCCTCGTCGAACCCGTCGATCTCCACCACTCGGACAACCCGCCGTCCCACCCGGAGATCCTCGAGCTGCTGGCCTCCGAGTTCGTGGCGATGAAGTTCGACCTTCGCGCCTTACTCCGGGAGCTGGCGCTGACCCGGACGTACCAGCGGGGCATTGAGATGCCGGCGGCGCCGGTCGACCCGGCGAAGGCGCCGGCCGAAAGGATCGCGGCCCTCGACGCCGAAGCCGCCCGATTGGGGGAGGCCGCGGCGAAAGCCGAAGAAGCCTTCCGCAAGGCCGCGCAGGATCTCGAGACGGCGAGGAAGGGCGCGGCGCCGATCGCCGCGGAACTGGCCAAGACGGATGCGGCCACGGCCGAAGCGAAGAAGGCCCATGACGCCGCGGTCCAGGCGCGCGAGGCCGCCCAGAAGGGACTCGCCTCGCGGCAGGATCTCCAGAAGAGCGTTTCCGAAGCCGCGCAGAAGAGCTCCCAGGCGGCCGCCCGCCTCTCCGGCGACCCGGAGCTCGCCGCCGCGGCCGCGACCTTCCAGGCCCGCGCCGACACGCTGGCTGCGGAGGTGGCCGCGTCGACCCGGGACGTGGCGGAGAAGACGGCCGCCGCGGGCGCCAAGGGGGAGCCGCTCGCCGCCGCCGAGAAGGCCGCCGGGGCCCTGCGGGTCCGTCTGGCCGAGGCGAACGTCGCGATCCAGTCGCACGTGGCCGGGGTCATCAAGGCCGAGTCGCGGCTGAGGGCGGCCAAGGTCGCGGCAACCTGTGCCGCTCTTCGGGTGACGGACACGCGGGCCGTGGCGGATTACGGGCCCCTCGCCGCGGCCGCCGCGCAGTCCCGCGACGTGCTCAAGCGCATCAAGTCGGAACTCGCGGCCGCCCGCGAGGCGATCGCGAAGCTCCCGGACGAGCTGGCCGCGCGCGAGGCCCGCGTCGAGGCGGCGAAGAAGGCCCACGACGCCGCTCGTCTCGCCGCCGAAGCGTCGCGTCAGGAAGTGGCCGCCAAGGACGAGGCCCTTCGAGCGGTCGTCGAGGCGGCGGTGAAGGCGGAGGAAGTCGTCCAGAAGGCGTCCAAGGACGCGGAGCTGGTCTCGGCGGCCGGGAGGGTCAAGGCCCGGAAAGACAAGCTCAGCGCCGAGGTCGCCGAGGTCGGGAAGGCCGCCGCCCGGAAAGAGGAGGCTCTCCGGAAGGCGGCCGACGCGCTTGCCGCCGCGGAAAAGGCCCGGGCGGACCTGGCCGGGGCGAAGGAGAGGATTCCCGTCCTCGAGGCCCAGCTCAAGCCCGCGGCGGAGAAGGCCGCGGCCGAGCAGGCGAGGCGGGACGAGGCGTTCGGAAAGCTCACGGCGATCTGGACCCGCCGGTTCGGGGTGGCGGTTCTCGATCCGCTGACCCCCGAGCAGATCTGCTGGAGCATGATGCAGGCGACGGGGGTCGTGGATCGGCAGCGCGCGGCGGCCGAGGCGGAGTTCGTCAAGAAGGTCCCGCCCGCCCCGGAGGCCGAGCGCGCCGCCTTCGTGGAGAATTCCGTCGCCGTCAAGCTCGGCGCGAACGAGGCCCCATTCGTGAAGGTCTTCGGCGGCGGGCCCGGCCAGCCGCAGGACGAGTTCTACGCCACGGTCGACCAGGCGCTCTTCCTCGAGAACGGCGGCCTGGTGCGGGGATGGCTCGCCCCGGTGGGCGGGAACCTCACCGACCGCCTGATGAAGCTTGACGATCCCAAGGAGCTCGCGCGGGAGCTCTATCTCACGATGTTCACGCGGCCGCCTTCGAACCGGGAGGCCGACGAAGTGGCCCGCTATCTTGGCGCGCGTCCCCAGGCGAAGCTGATGGCGATCCAGGAACTGGTCTGGGCGACGTTGACCTCGGTGGAGTTTCGGTTCAAGCACTAGGGTGCGGAGGGACGGACCATGGCATGCTCTCACGGATGCGGATCGGACGAGCACCTCGTCGCGCGGCGGCGGTTCCTGGGCAGCCTCGCCGCGGGCGCGGGGGCCGGCATGGTCAGCGGCCTCGGATGGTTCGCCCAGCCGGCGATGGCCGCGCGGCTCAAGAGCGACCAGAAGCGCATGATCGTCATCGACATGCACGGCGGCCTGAGCCAGCTCGAGAGCTGGGACCCGAAGCCCGGCACCGACACGGGCGGTCCCTTCCGGGCCATTCCGACCTCGGTCCCCGGCATCCACATCAGCGAGCTCCTGCCGCAGACGGCCAGGCAGATGCACCACCTGGCGCTCGTCCGCGGCCTCAACACGAAGAACGACGACCACGGGAAGGGCACCTACATGATGCTCACCGGGCGGAGGCAGACGCCGGCGACCGAATTCCCGGAGATCGGCGCCGTGGTCTCCCGGGCGCTCGACGGCGACGACCGCGCGCTCCCGGGCCACATCAAGATTCGGCCGAGCGGCGCGGGCGGGCGGAGCGCCGACTCCGCCTACCTGGGCCCGAAGTACGCGAGCATCGTGCTCGGCGAGGGCAAGGCGCCGGAGAACAGCGCCTGCCCGGCCGACCTGACGGCGGAATCAGCCAGGCTCCGCGAGGACTTCCGCCGCACGCTCAACGACCACTTCCTGGAGCGCCGGCGCACCGCCGAGACGGACGCCTACATGCAGAGCTACGAGCAGGCCCAGGAATTCGTGAAGCAGCGCGACGTCTTCGACATCACCCTGGAGCCCGAGAAGGACCAGAAGAGGTACGGGGCCCACGACTTCGGGAGGCACTGCCTCCTCGCGCGGCGGCTCCTCGAGAAGGGCATCACCTTCGCCCAGGTCCGGCACTCGAACTACGACACGCACAACGAGAACTTCAATTTCCACTCCGAGCAGCTGGGCGAATTCGACGGGCCCTTTGCCACGCTGGTCGCGGACCTTGCCGAGCGGGGCATGCTCGACAGCACGCTCATCGTCGTGCTCTCCGAGTTCGGGCGCACGCCGAGGATCAACCAGCACTACGGCCGCGACCACTGGGGCAAGGCCTGGTCGATCTGCATGGGCGGGGCGGGGATCGTCCGGGGCGCCGTGGTCGGCGCGACCGGCAAGAACGGCACCGAGGTCACGGAGCGCGAGGTGGACACGGGCCACCTCTTCCACACGTACCTCCGCGCGCTCGGGCTGAAGTCGACCGGCAACTTCATGGTCGGCGGAAAGAAGGTGCCGATGGCCGACCCGGCGTTCGAGCCGGTCAAGGAACTCCTGGCCTAGATCGTGGACAAGAATCAAGCCGTTTGTTCTTGGGACGGGAGTTCTGAATAGCCATGGGAGCCGACCCCAAGCAGACCTACGTCTCGGCCGAGTACAAGCACGGCTCCCCGTTCATCACGTGCCGGTTCGACCCCAGGGGACGCTTCCTCTTCGGCGCGGCGGAGGACCGCTCGGTCGTGCGATGGGACCTGGCGACGGGAGCGGTGACGAGCCTGCAGGCCCACGATTCGTGGGTCGGTGATCTGGCCTTCTCGCCCGACGGCGAGACGCTGGTCACCGCGGGGTACGACGACACGATCGCGTGGTGGCCCGCGGCGGCGGAGAAGCTCGAGCCTGCGCGAAAGGTCAAGGCGCACGAGGGCTGGGTTCGCGCGCTCGCGGTCAGCCCGGACGGGAAGCTCCTCGCCAGCTCCGGGAACGACCGGAAGGTCAAGCTCTGGAACCTCGCCGACGGGTCCCCCGTGAGGACCCTCGAGGGCCACGAGAGCCACGTATACAGCGTCCTCTTCCATCCCTCCGGGGAATTCGTGCTCTCGGGCGAGCTCAAAGGGCCGGTCCACCAGTGGGAGACGGCCACCGGCAAGCGGGTCCGGACCTTCGACGCGAAGCCGCTCTGGTCCTACAACGCGGGCCAGGGAGTCGATTTCGGCGGCGTGCGAAGCCTCTCGATGAGTCCCGACGGGAAGCACCTGAGTTGTTCCGGACTGTACAAGGCCGAGAACCCTCTCGGGGCGGTGCACGAGCCGCTCGTCCTGCGGTTCGACTGGGAGACCGCGAAGCTCCTGGTCAGCCACACGATGGCCGGCCTGAAAGGCGTGGCGTGGCGCGCGCGCTTCCATCCCGAAGGGTTCCTGATCGCAGGGTCGGGCGGGGGCGGCGGCGGTCACCTGCTCTTCTGGAACCAGGAGGACAAGCCGTTCCACTCGTTCAAGCTCCCCGACACCGTCCGCGAGTTCGATCTCCACCCCGACGGACTTCAGGTAGCGACCGCGCACTTCGGCAAGACGGTGCGGATCAGCCGCATGGCCCCCAAGCCGGCGGCCAAATAGCCCGGCCGGGCGTCCCCCTTCCTTCCGTGAACTTCCGGCGCAGGCCCGGAGCTCCTGGACCGACCCGGCCTGGATGAGGAGGATGAGGAGAGGCGTCCGGATCATGACCCCAGGTTCCCGCCGGCACGCGGCTCTTCTTCCTGAAAGACCGCCCTTGCCGGAGGGAGATGCGTTAATTATGTATCCGAGGAGCGCGGATCGAGCCCGTTGGAGGCCCGACACCATGAGGGGAATCCCGTTGGCAATCGGGGCGGCGCTGGTCGCCTCCCTGGCCTTCAATCTGGTCCTCTACCGGGGATCGACGCAGAAAGACGACCCGTCGGAAGAGCGACCCCGGGGGCGCGAGGCGGTCTCACCGACCGTTCCGATTTCGTCCCCCGCCGCGGCGGGGCGAGCGGCCCCGATGGCGGATTCCGGCCAGCTCCTGGCGGAGATCCGGCAGCTCCGCGCCGATCTGGCCGCGACGCGGGGGACCCCTTTCTCCACGCCCCCCTCGACCCCGGGCGAAAAGCCGCCCTCCCGCAAGGTTGCCGATGAACTACCCCCGGCGATCGCGCTGGACCCGGTGATCATGAACGCCCTCGCCGAGCGCGACGCGACGCGTCAGGCGTCTTCGAGATTCTGGAGGGACCTGGATCGGGTCCTCGAGGTGAAGGACGCGATCGGAGTGGTCAAATTCCGCGAAGTCATGTCGAGGCTCACGGCCGACTTCCTGGGATTGGACGGGTCGGGAGGAACCGCCTTCGTCTCGGCCTCGACGCAGGCGGCGGATGAGCTGGACCGTGCGGAGGGGGAGCGGAAGGAGATGGACGCCAAGCTCAGGGCGTCGGCCGCCGACCGGGAAACCCGCAAACGGCTGGAAGAGGGAATGGAGACGCGCTATGTCGAGCAGAGGCAGGCCGCCACCGGCCGGCTTGAGCCCTACTTTCGCGGGACTCCGTTCCAGCTGGACCTCAAGGGGAAATCCGGAAGTCGCTGGATGGAATACCTGCGGGGCAGGTAGGCCCGCGATCGAGGCCAGGGAAGATTCCGCGCCTCGATCAAGGGTCCACCCGGGTGGACGGTCATCCGGGTGACGGCCATGCGAGGGAACGGGAGAGAGGTGCAACGAACCCACCCGGGCTCGCTCTCATTGAACGTGACGCGTGGGGTGCTCCGTCCAGCCCCGGCGCCCTGACCGACCCCGGCATGAAAGAAGATCCGGCCACGCGGGAGCCTGGGGCGCTTTCATCTCCCGGAGGGACCGATGCTAAGAGCGTGCTTCGCGGTTTGGGTCCTCTTGGGAGCGCAGGGCGCAGCCGAGACCGGGCTGGCGGCCAAGTACCCGGGGGATGAGGGGGTGGGGAAGGACCCCGCCGTCCTCTTCCACGACGACTTCGAATCGGGCGCCCCCGGCGAGCGCTGGGACCTGCTCCAGTCGAAGGGCAAGGCGGCAGCTCCCGCGGTCGAGGCGGAGAAGGACCCGGCGATCGCCCGCGGGGCGGCCTCGGCCCGCGCGACCCTCCGGAAGGGCGGGTATGAGGACATCGGGTTCTTCAAGCGGCTGGTCCCGGGCCGCGACGAGGTCTTCATGCGCCACTACGTCCGCTACGGGCGCGACTACGGCGTCCACTCGCACGGCGGGAGCGGCTTCTGCGCGTCGTCCCAGCCGCAGGGCTTTGGCCCGGGCGGCCACGCGGGCCGCGCTCCCGAGGGCGACAAGTTCTTCTGGAGCACGCTGGAGCCGATCGGTCGGGCGACCCCGGGGAAGTCCCCCGGCGCGCTCATCTTCTACTCCTACTGGTGGAAGATGAAGCCGGACGGGAAGGGGAAGCACTGGGGGAACTGGTTCCGGCCCGAGGTCGACGCGGTCCCGCCCCTCGAGACCTGGATCTGCATTGAATGGCGCGTCAAGGCGAACACCCCCGGCCTCGAGGACGGCGAACTCGACTGCTGGATCGACGGAGTCAAGCGGGGCTCGTTCCGCGGCATCAACTGGCGGAGCGCGGAGAGCCTCAAGGTGAACCAGGTCTCGCTCTCGCAGTGGCTCGAGGAGCGGGGCTACGAGGGTTCGGGAGGCGGGACGACGCGGACGGTCTGGTACGACGACGTGATCGTGGCGACGAAATACATCGGCCCCAGGAAGGCAAGGTGACCCCGATGCGCACGTTCCTCGTCCTCGCGCTGGCGCTCGCCGGCTGCGTCGCGGCGGCCGATCCGTTCCAGGGGGTGAGCGGCACCTTTTCGATCGTGGCCGTGGATCCCGAGGAGGGCGTCTGCGGTGCCGCGGTGGCGAGCCGGTATCCCGCCGTGGGCAAGGTCGTGCCGTACGTGCGGGCCGGCGTGGGCGCGTTCTGCACCCAGCACTGGCACAACCCGAAATGGGGCGAGCGGGCGCTCGACCTCCTCGGCTCCGGCAAACTTCCCGAGGAGGTTTTGGGCGAAC
>CAZSCC010000086.1:0-2162 GCA_964604905.1 uncultured Planctomycetales bacterium | reverse complement strand
CGATCGAACGTCCTCCGCACGAAGCTCGCCCTCGGCGGCCTCGAGGACGTGATGGAGTACAACGCGAACGACAACCTGAGCAAGTCGTATCGGACATCAGGAGGCGCGTTCCACAGCGGAAACCGGTCGGAGTTCGACGCGCGCAATCGCCTGATCAAGTCGATCCAGCTTCGAGGCATCTCGACCGACGGGCCGACGACAAAGAATATTTTCGACCGCGACGGAAACCGCGTGAAGGTGATCGATCCGCTCGCCCACGCGATGAGCTTTGTCTTCGATGACCTCGGCCGGCCGAGCGAGACAAAGGACGCGTTCAACGTGACCGTGTCGAAGACGGAGTACGACGAGAGCGACCGGCGCACGAAGCGGATGGCGCCGGACCCGGTGTCAGGCAGTGCAACGCTCGTCACCCTCGAAGAGCTCGAGTACAACGACCGCGACGAGCTGAAGAAGGTGAGGGACGCCTTCGGCGTCGTCGTGCAGGAGAACATCTACGACCTGCGCGGGAACCTGCGCGAAACGAAGGACGCGCTCGGCGTCGTCGCGAAGTTCGAGCACGACGAGCTGTCGCGCGTGGTCAAGGAGACGCGCAACTTCGTCGCCAGCGCTGGCCCGTCATCGACGGTGAACGTGTCGATGGAGTACGGGTTCGACGCGAACTCGAACCGGACGACGACCAAGGACGCGAACGGCCGGACGTATACGACCGTCTTCGATGCGGCCAACCGGATGCAGGCGATGGTGACGCCGCTCGGGAAGTCGGACTTTTCGCGCTACAGCGAGTTCGGCGAGACGAACGAGCAGGTGGACGCGAATGGGAAGGTCGTGACGTTTGAGCACGACGACCTCGGGCGGATGACGTCGGAGGCGCACGGGGCGCCGTACTCCGTGACAATTTCGCGCGAGTGGGACGCGTCCGGAAACATGACGCGCCTCTCGGACGGCACGTTCACGGAGGTGAACACGTTCGACTCGCTTAACCGGATGGACGGCACGAGCTGGTTCGTCGGCGTAACGCCGTTCCGCCAGCTCAGCTATGAGTACCTCGAGAACGGCCTGCGCTCGAAGATGCTCGGGCCGGAGCTGAAGCCGGACAGCACGCCGGTTGAGACCGTCTACGAATACACCGACAACGACCAGATCCAGAGAGTCAGCGTCGTCGCGAGCCCGGCGCAGGTGATCGCCGAGTGGATATACGATGCCGGGCACCGCAAGCAGACCATGACGATGGGCAACGGCGCGGTGCAGACCACGGGGTATGACGCGAAGGAACGCCTCGCCTCGATCGTGACCCGGAAGACCGACACCACCGTTCTTTCCAGCTTCGTCTATTCCTACAACGCGCGCGACGAGCGCACCGGCATGGCGCTGGCGCACCTCTCGTCGTCCGTCGTCTTCGGGTACGACCCGCTCGGTCGGCTCACCGGCGAAAGCTGGTCCGGCAGCCTCGCGTTCGCCGGGACCTACGGCTACGATCCCGCAGGAAACCGAAACTTCAAATCCACGCCGGCCGGCACCTTCGTCCTCGGCATCGACGCCGACAACCGCGCCACGTTGGAGTCGGTCGTCAGTGGAAGCGAGGAAGTTTTCGGGACCCCGGTCGTAGACTCAACGAAACCGGGACACTCCGCGTCCGTGCTCAACGACCGCGACACGTCGGATAGCCCGAGCGCAATCCAGTGTTGGCGCAGCGACGACACGGCGGTCCAGCACTCCGCGGGGCTAGCGCTCTTCGCCGCGAAGCCCATCGGCAAAGTCATCCTCTATATCCCCACCCAGGGCAAGCGCGGAATGGCGCGTTTCAAGGTACAAGTGGGCGATGGAAGCGCATTCAGCGATGCGGTGCCGACGTCGCTGATCGGCGCGAGCCCGTCGGCGACGCCGGGATGGCTCCAGACGAACGATGTGCATGAGGTGACAATCGAGTTCGTCGCGATCACCGGCAACCACGTCCGGGTCTTGATGGACGTCGGCGGCGGAAGTTCGTCGCACCCGAACACGATGTGGCTGAACGAATTCCGGGCCTTTTCCGTCGGGGCGACCACTCTGGTCTCCTCGTCCGAGTTCGACGAGAATGGAAGCATGACGTCGCGGACGACCGGCTCCACGGTGGAGAGTTATACCTACACCTTCCGGAACGAGCTGGCGACCTACACCAAGAC
>CAZSCC010000085.1:0-13362 GCA_964604905.1 uncultured Planctomycetales bacterium | reverse complement strand
AACCATGAACGAATCCATCTTCGCCCAGGTCTTCCCCTTCCACCGGCTCGCGGTGGACTATGTCGCCGCCAAGTTCGACGTCGGCAAGGAGGCCGCCTCCGGAGTGGTCCGGAGCGTCCTGGCCGGCCTGTTCCTGGAGGGAAAGACCTTGGGCAACCCCAAGCGCTTCCTGCTCCGCGCGTGCCGCTGGAAGGCTCTGAAAACCCTCCAGCGGCACGGCAGGAGGGCCCCTGAGGTGCTCGTCGCCCTGGAGGACGAGGACCGCGGGAAGTTCTTCGGGACGGCCTCCGAACCTGTCCGCGAGCAGCGGGAGGTCTTCGAGTTCTCGTTTGAGGGGCACAGCCAGGCCAAAGTCTCGGCCATCCTCGAGATTCCGGAGTCGACGGTGCAGATGCGGATCCACCTCGCCAAGAAGCAAATTGGCAAGGGTGCGGCATGAACGATTTCCCCAGCAAGGAAAGTCGTCCACGGCTGCGCTCAATCGCCGTGACCGCCATCGCGCCGTCCAAATACCCCCAGTTCGGCAAGGACCGGGACCACTTGTTCATGCGCATGGAGGAAGGGGCTCGCACGAAGGAGGTCGTCGAGATCTTCGCTCACGTTCACGTCCAGAGAACGTTGGATCTGCGTTCGGCAAAGAGGCCGTCCAAGATGGCGAAGGCCGGTTGACAGTTCTCCTTTCGATGGTGAAATGAACGAATGAAAGCAATGCGTGGTCCGAGCGGCGGCGAAAAGACGGGAGCTCCCGTCCGAGTGTGCCTCTACGTCCGTGTTTCAACGGACAAGCAGGCCAACAAGGAGGACGGCTCGCTCGACACCCAGCTTGACCGTCTGATGACCTACGTGGACTTCAAGAAGACGTCGGGCGATTCCTGGATCGTCACCGAGAAGATCGTCGAGGGGGAACGGGACGGGAAGCGCCACGGCCGAACGGGCAAGAACACGGATCGCGACGGCCTCCGGCGAGTCCTCGAACTCTCGCGGGCGAAGCTGATCGACGTCCTCGTGGTCACGAAGATCGACCGAATCTCACGCAGCGTCATCGACTTTCTCACGCTCGTCAAGGAGCTGGATCTGCTCGGGGTTAGGGTCGTATCGCTCAGGGAGAGCATCGACCTAACCACTCCGAGCGGAAAGTTCCAGACCACTCTCCTCATCGCGCTCGCAGAGCACGAACGGGAGACGATCTCCGTTCGGACCCGCGAAAAGGTCGAGTGGCGCGCCACGAAAGGTCTTCCCCTGGGCCCTCCCCCGATCGGGTATCGGATGCAGGACAAGATGTACGTGGTGGACGAAAAGTTCGCCGAACACCTCCACACCTGCGACCGCCTGTACCTCGAGCATCACAGCACTCACGTCGTGCTCCGGGAGTTCCATCGCTTGGGATACCGGACTCGGAAGGGAGGGAAGTACAGCGTTCCCCTGATCTGCCGCATGCTGCGGAATCCCGCGTATGTTGCGAAGGTCGCTTACGGCGATCAGCTTTACGACGCCCAGTGGCCGGCCATCCGTACGCCGGAGATTCACGAGAAACTACAGGCGCTCCTCGATGCAAACCAGCGTCGGCACGGAAGCGGGCGCCGGGAGAGCAGGGAGTACGCCTACCTGATCCAGGGCCTACTTCGCTGCGCCCGTTGCGAACGCAAGATGACTCCCCGGCCGGGCATGGGCAGGAACCGTCAGTACTATCCCTACTACGCCTGCACGGTCGCCGAGAAAAGCCTGGGCGAGTCCTGCCGCCGGGTCGGCATCCCTGCGGAGGCTCTTGACCAGGCCGTGATCAAGTTCCTGAAGAAGCTCCAGCTGGAACCAAAGCTGGTCCATGATTTCGTCAAGCGGGCCAACGAGATGGTCTCGGACACAGCCGGGAAGCTCCGGGACGACCTCTCCCGCGTCCGGGAGCGCCTGGCATCGGTCCGTTCCAGGCTATCCAGTCTGGCCGACATCATCGCTGAACGCGGACGCGCCGCCATGGCGACCCTCGAAGGGAAACTGATGGATCTTGAGCGCGAGCGTGAGGATCTCGAATCCTCCGAGGGCCGTCTGAAGAAGGATCTCGAAGCCGAGGAGTGCCAGGTCCTGGACGCTCAGGAGCAGATCCGGACGCTCGGCCTCTTCAAGGAGCTGATCGACCTCAACCAGGACCATCCCGAGCGGATCAAGGCCATGCTTCCCCGATTCATCGACTACGTGGTCTGGAGGGAGGAAAACGGCGAGGGGACCCTGGAGGTGGCGCTCTTCCCCCGGCTCTTCCTGTCCCCGGAGGACGCGACCCTGAAAACGATGCTTTCAGAGGTGGTGAAGCGCAGTGCCGGAGAGGCGTGTGGCTCGGCAGAGCCGTTGTTTCACGGCCGCGTATCATTTGGGGTGACCGACGGGATTTGAACCCGCGACGACCTGGGCCACAACCAGGTGCTCTAGCCAGGCTGAGCTACGGCCACCGTATGGATGTTGGAGACCCGCGTGGCAGCGGCCTATTATAGGCAGGCCGCGGAGTGAATCAACCCAAAAGGGACCCCGCCCGCGCCCCTCTCACTTCACCGCCAGGGGCGCCTGCAGCGCGGGCGCCAGGAACCGCGCCACCGCTTCCAGGAAGAGCACCTCGTCGTCCGAGAACTCGCCCACCCCCGGCGCCTGCGCGTCCAGGATCCCCACGCAGCGGTCCCCCACCCGCAGCGGCACGCACGCCTCCGACAGCACCCCCGGCACCCGGTCCACGTACATCGACTCGTTCCGCACGTCCCGGACGTTCACCGTCTCGCCGATCTCGAACGCCTTCCCCGTCAGCCCCGTCCGGAACTTGAGGCGCGACCCGATCGCGATGTCCACCGGCTTCGCGCTCGACTGTGCGAGCAGCACCAGCTCCTCCCGGTCGTAGTCGCCCTGGAACACCGCCGCGTAGTGGCCCCCGCAGAGGAGCCGCACCGTGTCCACCACCCGCTGGAGCACCGTCTCCCGCGGCACCACCCCCCCGCCCAGCCGCAGCAGGTTGTGCAGCGCCGACATCCGCTCCTGCCAGCGCCGCGCCCCCTCGCTCAGATCGACCATCCGGAGCGCGATCGCCAGCTGCGATGCCAGGAACCCCAGGAGCTCGAGGTCCCCCTTCTGGAAGAACCCCACCTTCCGCGACTCGAAGTTCAGCACCCCGATCAGCCGGTCTCCCGACAGGATCGGCACCGCCGCCTCCGACCGCGTGTCCCCCTGGCCCTTCACGTACCGCTTGTCCTTCCGTACGTCCGCCACCACCTGCGGCAGACGGTGCGAGGCCACCCAGCCGGCGATCCCCTCCTCGAGCACCCGCAGGCGGTGGCGCGTGGGACGCAGCTTCTTGCCCACCACCTCGTGCTCCACCAGCTCGCGCCCCGCCGCGTCCAGCAGCAGGAGCGACACCTCGTCCGCCCCCAGCGCGCCGTTTGCCAGCGTCAGGACCTCGTGGAGCAGCACGTCGGGATCCGAGATCGACAGCAGCCGCCGGATCACCTCCGGCAACAGCTTCACCGCCTCCAGGCGCGTCTTCTTCTTCTTCGCAGCGGGCATGAGTCCTCAATTCAACACGAAGTCGCCCCAAACTGTTAACGAAATCGCGGCGCGATTTCGTTAACAGTTTGGTTGATGGACTAAAAGTTCGGGATTGCGCCCCTGCCGACACCCCCCCTATAATGGCCCACCCCATGGGAAACCCCCGCGTCTCCTTCGTCTCCCTCGGCTGCGCCAAGAACCTCGTCGACAGCGAGGTCCTCCTGGGCCACCTCGCCAAGGGTGGGTTCGACCTCTGCGCCGACTACAAGCAGTCCGACGTCGTCGTCGTCAACACCTGCGGCTTCCTCCAGGCCTCCGAGAAGGAGTCCATGGACACGATCGGCTCCATGGTCGACCTGAAAGGCAAGGGCCGCCTGAAGGCCGTCGTCGTCGCCGGCTGCCTCCCCCAGCGCTACGGCGCCGAGTTCGAAAAGCGCCTCCACGGCGTCGACGCCGTCCTCGGCATCACCAACCGCGAGAAGATCGCCGACGTCTGCGCCTCGATCCTCGAGAAGACCCGCCCGAGGCAGACGCTCAACCTCGTCTCCACCGAGCTGCCCCGCTACGAGATCGACCGCGACCGCGTCCGCCTGACCCCCCGCCACACCGCCTACCTCCGTCTCTCCGAAGGCTGCGACCATACCTGCGCCTTCTGCGTCATCCCCCAGATCCGCGGCAAGTTCCGTTCCAAGCCGGTGGAGGTCATCGTCGCCGAGGCGGAGGAACTCGCCCGCGACGGCGCCCGCGAGCTCAACCTCATCGCCCAGGACACCACCTCCTACGGCCTCGATCTCTACCAGAAGCTCGTCCTCGACGAGCTCCTCGCGAAGCTCGAGGCCGTCCAGGGCGTCGACTGGATCCGCCTCCTCTACTGCTACCCGAGCTACGTCACCGACCGCCTGATCGCCGAGGTCGCCCGCAACCCCAAGATCGTCAAGTACGTCGACATGCCCATCCAGCACACCCGGGAACGCATGCTCCGCGCCATGCGCCGCGGGGTGACCGAGGAGTCCCAGAAGGCCCTCGTCCAGAAATGGCGTGACCGCGTGCCGGGCCTCGTCTTCCGGACGACCGTCATCGTCGGCTTCCCCGGCGAGACCGACGAGGACTTCGACGGACTGCTGACCGACCTCCGCGAGATGCGCTTCGAGAGGCTCGGCGCCTTCGTCTACTCGAAGGAGCCCGGCTCGCGTGCGGAGGCGCTGGAGGGCCAGATTCCCGAGGACGTCAAGCAGCAGCGGTACGCCCGCGTCATGCAGCAGCAGCAGGAGATCGCCTTCGCCCAGAATCGTGCCATGGTGAACAAGACCGTGCCCGTCCTCGTCGAGAAGAAGCGGGGCAAGAACCGCTGGGAGGGCCGGACGGCCGGCGACGCCCCGGACATCGACACGATGATCACGCTCCACGGGAATTCCGTGAAGGAAGGCGACCTCGCGAAGGCACGCGTGACCGGCTTCAACGTCTATGACCTGATCGGAGACCTGGTGTAGCCGGGGGCCCTTCAAGCTTCCGGCTTCCAGCTTCCAGCTTCGAGCTTCCTTATGCTCTTCATGACTCTGGCGAACAAGGTCACCTCCCTCCGGTTCCTCCTCTGCATCGTCTACTACGTCCTCCTGAGCCTCGCCGTCCGCGAGACGAATGCCGAGCCGCGCCGGCTCCACCTCAACATCTCGTTCGTCCTCTTCCTCGTGATCGCCTGGAGCGACCTCCTCGACGGCTACCTGGCCCGCAAGTACAAGCAGGTCACACATTTTGGTAGGATCGCCGACCCCCTCGTGGATAAAATCCTCGTCTGCGGCTCCTTCATGTTCTTCCTTTCGATCGAGCCGCTTCCGAAGATCTTCACCGCCTGGTTCGCGGTGGTGGTGCTGGGGCGGGAGTTCCTGGTCTCGGGGATACGAGGCGCCGCGGAGGCGGCGGGCATCCCGTTCGGCGCCACGTTCTGGGGCAAGCAGAAGACGACCGTCCAGAACTGCGCCGTCGGAACCGCCCTCTGCTATGCCGCCAACTTCGTCGGCGCCCTCTGGGTGGAAACCCTGACGACCTGGCTCATGTGGCTCACGCTCGTCTCGACCGTGGTCTCCGGCGCGGCCTACGTCATGGATGCGCGCCGCCTCCTCGGCAGCGAGCGGATATAATGGTACGGTAATGCCCGAATCGACCCCGCCCAAGCCCACCCGTCGTGTCCCCCCCGCGGGCTCGTCGCCGGGGTTGAAACCCGTCGCGCCGCGCCCCTCGAGTTCCACCCATATCCCCCAGTCGGGAAGGACCCCCACCGTCCGCCGTTCCGTGCCGCCCGCCTCCAAGGTCGAAGTCGTGGTCGACGGCGGCGATATCGACGCCACCTCCGTCCGGACCACCCTGGCCCGGAGCGCCGCCAATCCGCGCGGGCTCTCGCTCCGCTGGAAGATCGTCTGCGCCATGACCGGCATCACGATCGCGACCGCGATCCTCATCTTCGTCGTCGTCTACAAGAAGGCCGTCGACCAGCTGAGCGACGAGATCGACTCGAAGGGCGTCCGCCTCTGCAAGACCCTGGCCACGATCGACGGCGCCTACTGGAAGGTGGCGATCGGCTCCTCCAAGGACGACCGGAAGAAGAAGATCGACCTCTTCCTCCAGAAGGCCCCTGGCATCGAGTGGAGCGACGCGCTCCGCGAGCAGCGGCTCCGCGCCAACCCGGAGCTCAAGCAGCTCTACGAACAGCTGCAGGATCCGCTCGGCCCGCTCAACCCCCTCAAGACCAAGGACATCGGCAAGGGCACCGAGATCATGCAGATCAGCGTCCTGGACGTGGGGATGAGCGAGAGCGTCCAGGCGGTGAACGGGTACGGCGAGAAGGGGCTCACGATCTACACCGCCAGCAAGCGGCGCGACCCGGCGGGCGTCGACATCAGCGACGGCCGGGACAAGCAGACGGACTCGGAGGTCCGCCTCTTCACGATGGATCGCGACACGACGGGCGTGGGGAAGCTGCGCTTCAACGTGATCCTGTCGCTCGACCACATCAACGACGCCCGTGGCTCGCTCCGCAACGCGATCTTCTTCCCGATCTTCGTCTCGGTCCTGCTGGGGACCGGGATCGCGATCTGGATCTCGACCCTCATCACCGACCCCATCAAGATCCTCGTCCACGACATGCAGCAGGTCTCCAGCGGCAACCTCCAGCACCAGACGACGGCTCGATCGAAGGACGAGATCGGCCTGCTCGCGATGACGTTCAACCGGATGACCCAGGCGATCCGGGCCGCCCACGAGCAGGAGCTGGACCAGAAGGCCCTCGAGCACGACCTCCTCATCGCCAGCGAGATCCAGTCGAACCTGGTGCCCAAGCGGATGCTGAAGGTGCCCGGCTATGACATCAGCGCCTACTACCGGCCGTCCAAGGAGGTGGGGGGCGACTACTACGACTTCCTGTCGATCAACGAGGATCTCGAGGGGATCATCGTCGCCGACGTCTCGGGGAAGGGCGTCCCCGGGTCGCTCGTCATGACCATGGCCCGGGCGTTCATCCGCATGGAGGCGGAGCAGAACCACAATACCTCGGCGGCCAGCACGCTCATGCAGGCCAACCGGATGCTGGCGCAGGATATCAAAAAGGGAATGTTCGTGACCGCTCTCTATTGTATACTGGACAAAAGGACGAATGAAATAAGGGTGGCCAGTGCCGGCCATAACCCGCTGATCGTCTGGCGGGCGGCGGCGAACAAGGTGGAGCTGGTCAACCCCCCGGGGATCGCCCTCGGTTTCGACAAGGGGCCGGTCTTCGAGCGCACGGTCAAGGAAGAGAAGCTCGTCCTCAACCATGGGGATCGCATCGTGGCCTACACGGACGGGACGGTCGAGGCGATGAACGCCGCCAACCAGGAGTTCGGCGACCAGCGCTTCCAGGACCTCATCCAGAAGCTGGCCGTGCGCGATTCGAACCAGATGCTCAACTTGGTGGTCAAGATGCTCGATGATCATAAAGGGGATGCCCCGCAGTCCGATGACATCACCATCGTGACCCTGCGGTATCTCTAGGGGACCCCCCAGGCAAGGATGGGAATGGGCGAGAGCCTGAAGGACCGGCTGGTCGTCTCGAACGACACGAAGCACCTCATCGTGGTGCGCGATTTCGTTTCCCGTCTGATCCGCCAGTCGCGCCTCGACCGCCAGGAGGAGAACAAGGTCATCCTCGCCGTCGACGAGGCGGTCACCAACATCATCGAGCACGGCTACGACGAGGGGGCGGACGGGTCGATCGAGATCGAGGTCGAGGGGAGCGACGAGCAGTTCAAGATCATCATCCGCGACTCCGGCCGGATCTTCAACCCCGAGTCGATCCCCGATCCCGACATGAAGGAGCACGTCCAGCGGGGCCACAAGAAGGGCCTCGGCATCTTCCTGATGCGGCAGATCATGGACGAGGTCCGGTACAAGTTCAAGGATGGCGTCAAGAACGAGCTGACTCTGGTCAAGTTCATCAAATAGGGGCTGATCATGCCTGCCTTCCAGATCCTGAAGGAGAAGTTGCCCGAGGGGGTGATCTTTCTCGCCGTCCGCGGCTTCCTCGACGCCCACACGTTCGAGGAGCTGGAGCGGACGATCAACGACATCTTCGAGGAGGGCACCTACAAGCTGGTCGTGGACCTCTCGGGGCTCGACTACATCTCGTCCGCCGGCGCGGGCGTCTTCATCGGCGCGATCGGCACCGCCCAGGAGAACGACGGCAACATCATCCTGATCAAGCCCAGCCCCAACGTGAAGGAGGTCTTCGACCTCCTGGGGCTCTCCCAGATCTTCACCTTCAAGGACAACCGCGGCGACGCCGCCGCCGCGATGAAGTAGCCCGGAAATCCGGAAGCCCTGAGCCGGAAACCGCCCCTGCAGGTCCCAGGGTCCCCACGCCGATACATTCCTAGAGTGTTGCTCCGCTCGGGCTTCCGGTTTCGAGCTTCCGGCTTCCGGCTATTTCGGGGGATCCGCTCATGAAGTCCTCGCTCGCCCTCGCCTGCCTGCTCGGCCTCGCCTCGGTCGCCGCGGCGCAGGACCGTAAGCCGGTCCCGTCCCGCGAATTCGTGATCCGGATCGAGGCCACCGAGATGCCCGCCCGCAAGGACCTCTGGGTCTCGAAAGACAGCGGGAGGACCTGGAAGCCCGCGAAGGAGTCGGGCGTCGAGGCGGCGTGGGGCGATTGGACGGACGGGAAGATCAAGTGCTCCGTCCGCGTCCCCGAGAACGGCCCTTACGACTTCTATGCGCAACTGGGCGACTCGGTCACCAACAGCATGCCTGAGCCCAGGGCCGGCGAGGCGTACGATCCCAAGCTCCGCTGCCACGTCAGCGAGCGGGGCCGCATCGTCTGGGAGAACCCCGCCGCGCCTGCCGTCTGGACCGCCGGCCAGCAGGTGACGCTCCAGTGGAGCGCCTCCGGCGCCGATCTCAAGGACCGCTCGGTCCGGCTGCAGTACACCGTCGACGGCGCGACCTGGATGACCATCACGGAAGGCCTGGAGGCCTCCGGGAGCTACCCCTGGGTCGTCCCCGGGATCGACACGTCCAAGATGCGGTTCCAGGCGACGGGGCGGAGCCGGGCCGATCAGGACGTCCCCGGCGAGAGCGCCACGGTCTCAGTCCGCGCCTCGGCGCGCCCCGACATCGCGAAGGCCCGGGCGCTCTACGACCGCGCCCGCGTCCTCCACGCCCAGCAGCGCTCGGTCGAGGCCGAGCTCAAGTACCAGGAGGCCCTGGCCGCCTGGCCGGAGTTCGGCGAGGTCTTCAACGATCTGGGTAAACTCCACGCGGAGCGGCGCGAGCCTGCGAAGGGCCTCGAGTACTTCCTCAAGGCGCGGCGCCTCTGCCCCTCGCACCCCACCGCGTACGTCAACGCCGCCCGGATGCGCCTCGAGCTCGGGCTTTTCGAGGACGCGATGGCCGACCTGCGGGACGCGGTCGAGCTGGGTCTCGACAAGGAGGAGCGCACGGCGGTCCTCGCGGGCGAGACCCTCTTCGCCCTCGCCCGCCGCGCGTACGGCGAGAAGGAGCGGGACGCCAAGCGCGCCGAGGAGGCCTGCCAGCTCGTCCTCAAGATCCGCCAGGCCTCGCGCGCGACCCAGGCCCACGCCCGCCGGATGCTGGAAGAGCTCCGGACGAAGTAGGCCCTCCATGTCGGTGCAGCTGAAAGCGTAAGCAAGAATTGCACCACGGAGACACGGAGAAGATCCACCCTTTTGAAGAGACAAGAGGGAATCTCTGTGATCTCCGTGTCTCTGGGGTGGATTGGGTACTTACGATCCTGGTTGGACTGGCTCAGACCAGGGCCTCGGTCGTCTTCCTCGCGTCGCGCTCGGCGGTCTTCCAGCGGTCGTGCACCCAGAACCACTGCTCGGGGTGGGCCCGCACGCACTCCTCGAACTTCTCCGAGTAGGCCTGCGTCAGCGCCTTGACCGGGTCCGCCGACCCCCGGTAGGCGTCGGGGAGGATCGGGTCGGAGAGCACGACGTGGTGGAGCCCGTCCTCTCGGTAGACGTTCACCACCACGATCGGCGCCCCGAACTTGAGCGCGAGCACCGCCGGGCTCCGGTGGGTCGAGGCGGGCCGGCCGAAGAAGTTGACGTAGACCCCCGAATGGCGCGCGTCCTGGTCGATCTGCACGACCAGGATCTTGTTTTTCCGGAGCACCCGGACCATGCTGCCGAGCGCGTGGTACTTCGGGATGATCTCCTGCCCCGTCTGCGTGCGGAACCTGTTGAGCCAGCGGTCGATCCAGGGGTTCTCGATCGGCCGCGCCAGCGAGTGGAGCGGGATGCCCGAGAGCGTCACCGCCAGGCCTCCCAGCTCCCAGTTCCCGAGGTGGCCGATCACGACGATCATCCCGCGGCCCTGCGCGAGCACGTCCTTGAAGGTGTCGAAGTGATGGAAGCGGCAGTAGCCCTCCACCTGGTGGCGCTCCATGAGGCGGGGGATCATGAGCATCTCGACGAAGCCCAGCCCGATGTGCTCGTAGACCCGCTCGATGAACGCGGGGATCTCGTCGGGCGGGCAGACCCCCCGGGACCGCTCGAGGTTCTTCACGGCGATGCGCACGTGCTTGCGGTCGATCAGGCGGATGATCCTCCCCAGCAGGCGGCCTATGCGGGGCGCGCTCTCGTAGGGGAACATGTCGATGACCGTGACCACGACGCGGAGAAGGAGGTAGCCGAGGACCTGGACGGGGGGCCAGCGCCGCCAGCGGAAGTCGCCGCGCGCGTCGCTCATTTCCCGATCGGGGCCGCCGCGCGGGGGATGTCCCGGACCACGGCGAGCAGCCGCTCCTCCAGCAGTTCCTCGTGGCGGACGACCTCGATCTCCACCCGGAGCGCCGCCAGCGGGATCTCGAAGCCCTCGGCGTTGACGCGCGTGGCGTCCTTCTCGGTGGTGACGATCACCTCCGCCATGAACTCCTGCGCCTCGGCGTTGATGCGGCGCAGGTCCTGCGGCGTGAAGACGTGGTGGTCGTCGAACGCGCGGAACTTCACCAGCGGCGCGCCCACCGACTCCAGCGTCTTCCGGAACGCCTCGGGGTTGCCCACGCCGCAGAAGGCGTAGACGCTCCGCCCCCGCAGCCACTCGAGTCCGTGCTTCTTCCGGTTCCAGAGGCTGCGCACGTGGACGGGTTTGTGGACCGTCTCGACGGCCGGCCCGACCCGAGCGCGGAGGGCTTCCAGGGCCTCGGGCGTCGCCTGGTCGGTGCGGGTCAGGATGATCAGGTCCGCGCGCCGAAGCGCGGAGGGCCGCTCGCGGAGCAGCCCGCGAGGGATCAGGTGGCCGTTCGCGAAGGGCTGGGTCGCGTCGATCGCCACGATGTCGAGGTTCCGCTGGATCCGGTAGTGCTGGAAGCCGTCGTCCAGGAGGAGCAGCCCGGCGTGGTACTCGTCGAGCGCCTTGCGTCCGTTGGCCACGCGGTCCTTGCCGGCCAGGCGGACCACGTTCTCGAGCGCCATCTCGCTCGCCAGGTCCTCGTCGTCGTTCCCCCGGTCGTCGATCCTCCCATACCCGCGGGCGAGGACGGCGACCTTGAAGTTCTTCCGCACGAACCAGCGGGCGAGGAACTCGACGAGCGGGGTCTTCCCGGTGCCGCCCGCCGTGATGTTGCCCACCGAGACGACGGGGCAGGGGAAGCGGGTCGACCGGAAGAGCCCCATCCGGTAGAACAGCCGGCGTGTCCCGTGGAGCGCCGCGTAGACCGGGGTCATCGCGGAGAGGAAGATCCGCAGCAGGGCCGCCATGGGCCCCCGCCGCTGCCCCGAGATGACCGAGAGGAAGTATCGCCGCATCGTTCTCTTCGATTCTACCACAGATGAAACGCGGCTTCAACGCGGGCGGTTCGGCGGAAAGCGACGGATCATGGGCGGCCGCGAATCTTCTTCAGGGCATGTTCGACGACGGGCCGCATCCTTGGGCTCTCCGGCTTCGCGAGCAAGGCCTCCAGGGCGGGAAGTGGAGCATCCCGTGGATCACGATCGCGGCCTGGAGGATCCCGTAGAGGGCGGCCGGGATCACGCCGAAGGAGTTCTCGTTCGCCTTCGCCCTCATGGTGGATTGGACGCCTCTCTATGGCCCGATGCGCATGCCGTTCCCTCCCCCGTGTTGGGATTTTGGGTTTTGGATTTCCGGTTTACTGCCCCGCCAGGTTCAGCTCGAACTTCAGGTACCCATCCTTGCGCGCCTGCTCGTCGAGCTCGATCGCGGCCACTTCGTCGACGATCGGGATGGCCCTGGGCTCCTTCTTCAGGTCCACCGACTTGAGGTAGTGGCCGCAGCTCTCGCACGCCTCGACGCGCACGTGGGGGAAGCCGCGAAGGCGCTGGACCTCGATCTTGTCGCCGTGGCAGCCCGGACAGCGCTTCTCGGGGAAGACCCACTCGTGGGAGCAGAGAGAACAGGCGAGGCGCCGCCGGCCGTTCAGGATGCTGAGCAGCGGCGCCCGGCCGCAGAAGGGGCACGAGCCCGTCCCTTCCTCGCCCACGCCGACCTCGTCGCGCCAGCGCTCGGCGAGGTACTGGACGTAGGGCCCCAGGATCGCGCGCGCGAGAGGGTCGAGCCGGTCGTGCGTCCCCGCCCAGTAGCCCTTGAGCAGGCCCTCCCAATCCTCGCGGTCCTCCAACTTCTGTGCCTGGAGCGCGAAGTCGCGCGGCCCGTACTTCTCGACCAGCTGGACGAAGTCGGGGAAGAAGGAGGCGAGCATCTTGGTGTCGAGCTTCCGGGCGTCGGCCGTCGCCGCCGTCTTGGCGCGGCGGTAGATCTCCATCTGGAACCGCACCATGGCGCGGGTGAAACGGAGGAGGTCCGCCGCCGGGGGCCGCTCCCCCGCCAGCCGTTCCGCCCTCGCCATCGCCGCTTCCCAATCCATGATGAGGGCATTCTACCATGCCCCGGCCGATCCCTACTCCAGCACTTCCTTGATCGTCACCTCGCGGCCTTCCTTGAGCGACCGCTTGCCCGCCTCGAGCACCGCGATCAGCTCCACCTCCTGCTCGATCGGGTACGGCTCGACCCCGGTGCGCAGGTACTCCAGGAAGGCCTCGAGCAGGTGGGCGTACAGGTTCGCGAGGTCCGGCTTCACCGTCCGCCAGCCCTTCTGACCGTAGAGGCTGATCTGGTAGCCCGCCGTCATCCACTCCTTTTCCCCCACCAGGAGGACGACGTCGCGGTGATTGGCGAAGCGCGCGCGCACGATGTTCAGCCCCGGCTGCCCGGCGTTCAGGCACGAGACCGCCCCGCCCCCCAGCACCGCGTAGACCATCGAGAGCGCATGGATCCCGTAGTACACCAGCTCGTTCCCGCACGCCGCCGACGCGAGGTAGACGGGCCCGATCGCCG
>CAZSCC010000084.1:0-18014 GCA_964604905.1 uncultured Planctomycetales bacterium | reverse complement strand
CCGTCTCGGCCACCTTCTGGACGAAGGGGTCGGGAGGCGGCGGCTTGGGAGCCGGGTCCTGCACGGCGGCCAGGAGGACCGTCAGCGCGCCCATCCACATCAGCATCTATAGGTCTGGACGCGCGCCGCGGACCGATCGCTTCAAGCGGCCTCCAAACAGGTCAATGCCCCCCGGACATGCGGGGACGGCGCCGCCATCGGGGGTGCAGACTAGATTCCTCCGCACGCGGGCGGCCGGGATCGATTCCGGGCGCGTTCCCCTGATCTCCGCCAAAGGGTGATATCCTAAGGGGCGACTCCAAGATCCTTCAGACCCCCGGAGGGCGATCCCATGGCCCACGTCGCGCTGATGGCCGTGCTCCTGGCGGGCGTCCAGGAGGTCCCCGAGAAGGCCTCTCCGTTCACGGGCGTCCGCTGGGAGAAGGAGACGCCCGTCGTTCGGTTCGAAGGGGAATGGTACACCCTGGTCTCTCTGGACGACCTCCCCCTCGAGAAGCTCGTCGAGTTCTGCAAGAAGGAGTACGGAGACCGGTTCAAGAAGCGATTCAGCGAGGACCTCGTCGAAATCCTGAAGAAGATGGGCCACTCCCCCAAGGTCGGCGTCTCGCTCGTGCTGAGCAGGGACGGGACGTCGGTGACCAAGACCGGGACCCTGACCGAAGCCAACCGCAAGAAGGTGTGGCAGTACAATCAGGATTCGAAGGAGGAGGTTCCGGCCGCCGCGGGCCCGGAGAGGCCGCCCGCCCGCCCCGCCGTCCCGGCCGACCGGAGCAAGCTCTACGAGTTCGACTCGGCCAGGATCGTCTATCGCTATACCGGGACCTTTGAAGGCTCCGAGACCTACACGGTGGCGGAGCACGGGAAGACCATGGTCCTCCAGCGCGACAAGAAGATCGGCGCATGGGACCGGAAGACCACCTTCTGGAACGAGGGGAAGGCCACGAACCTCGACCCCGAGAAGAAGACCTTCTTCGTCTCCGCGATCAAGCCCGCCGACATGGATCTGAGCGTCCTTCATGCCGTCGATGCCTCGCTCAAGGCCGTCGGCCTCGAGCGGAAGGGGACCGAGGAGGTCGCCGGGAAGACCTGCGTGCTCTACGAAAAGAAGAATGGAGACTCGCTCTGGCGTTCGTGGCGCTGGAAGGGGATCGAGCTCAAGATCGAGATGAAGAACTATTCGGGGCTGAGCTACGTGAAAGAGGCGACCTCCGTGGAGGAGGGTGTCGCGATTCCGGCCGAACTCCTGAAGGTCCCCGAAGGCTTCACGCCTCGCTAGGGCCCGAAGTAGATCCGATCATCCACGCGGTCCCGGTGTCTTTGGACCGTCCCCTGAACAGGACCGCAGTGCACAAGATTTCCCTCGGGGTCAAATTTTCATTCTCCCGGCGGAGTCCCGGCCGACTCCGCCCCGGCCTCGATCGTTCCCGCTTTGCAATCCGGGCCCGGCGTCCTCTCATGACCAGATTCGCATGGGTACCCTTATGGGTCATCCGCAGGAACGGGAGGGAATCGTGAAACGAATGCTTGCCGCGACGGCCGTCCTTCTGCTCACCGGAGTCCTCTGGGCCGTGCCGATCTCGGTGGGATCGACTCTGGCCGGCCAAAGATTCGAGTGGAAAAAGGCGTACTCGCAACGGTCCGCCGGGACGTACGGGCAGTACGAGGTGAATCTCATGGAGGGGATGGAGTACGAGATCCTCACGTCGAACATCGTGGCGGGGACCTCGAGCGATCCGTACCTCTACCTCCTGGACACCTCCGGGGCCGTGCTCGCCCAGGATGACGACTCGGCCGGCTCGAACAACGCGAGGATCGTCTATACACCGGCCGCCACGGGGACCTACTGGATCCGCCTCCGCGCCTACTCCAAGAACCGGTACGGCACCTGCTCGCTGACGCTGCGCCTCAAGCCGCCGCCTCCGCCCACGGCGGAAGTCGAGCTTCGCGCGGGCGACGTGCTCAACGGCCAGATCTTCGAGTGGCGCAGCACGTACGCCTTCCGATCGGAGGGCAGCTACGGCCAGTACTTCATCAACATGACCGCCGGGACGCTCTATACGTTCGAGACGTCGAACGCGGTCGGCGGCGGGAACGACACCTTTCTCTATCTCCTGAATTCGGGATCGACCGTGGTGAAGTACGACGACGATTCGGGCGCGGGGTACCTCTCGAAGCTGACGTTCCAACCCTCCACCGACGGTCTCTACTACCTCCGGCTCCGCGCCTACACGAAGGGGGCCACGGGGACCTGCACCCTGACCGTGACGGGTCAGAACCTCCCTCCGGGGAATCCGCTCCTGCCCGATCTCATGACCTGGGTGAGCTCGAGCTATCTGCGGGACGCGCGCGTGTCGATCGAGGGCGGCCTCAAGCGCCTGCGCTTCTCGAATGCCGTCCCCAACATCGGGACCGGACCGCTCGAGGTCTACGGGGTCGTGGCCGCCAACGGAACCACCCAGGCCTACCAGGTCGTCCATAACGACAACGGCTCGCAAACGACCTACTCCGTGGGGACCTTCAGCTTCGCCGGCCACGAGAGCCACGGCCACTGGCACTACGACCGGTTCTCCGATTACCGTCTGGAGAAGCTCGACGGGACGCTGGTGGGCACCGGCAACAAGGTGAGCTTCTGCCTGGAGGACGTGTCCAAGTACGACGGCAGCCTCCCCGGTTCGCCCCCGTCGATGGTCTACACGTGCAGTAGCCAGGGGATCTCGGTCGGCTGGGCGGACGTCTACACTTCGACCCTGGAGGGCCAGTGGGTGGACATCACCGGGGTGCCCGACGGGACCTACACGCTCGTCTCGATCGTCAACCCGGTGGGAGCGCTCCATGAAGTGCCCGGGACGAACAACCGCGGGGAGGTCACCCTGACGATCAGCGGAAACTCGGTGACCTTCCCGTAGATGCGGAGTCCCCGGATCGTCCTGATCGGAGGGGTGGCCCTGGTCGCGGTCCTCGCGGTCCTCGTCCGGCGCGACCCGGTCCCGGAGCGGGCGCCCAGGCTCCGACTTCAGGCGTCGGAGGCTGAGGAATCGCTCCCCGCGCGGGTCGAGGATCCATCGCCCGAGATCGCCGGCAGCGACTTTCCCGCGATCGAGAAGGAGTTCCGGAAATACCTTCGCGGGCCGGCTGCGGATATTTCCGTGGAGTCGGCCCTCCGGGACCGCCTTCGATCCCTTCATCCGTCGGAACTTGTGGAGCTCCTGATCCTGGAGGGCTCGCCCCTCGCGATGCATCTCCTGCTCCGTCGAGTCGACGAAGGGCTTGCGGCCGAGCGAGCGGCCTGGGAAGAGGCGCTCGTCCTCGGGGTGGAGCGTTCCGGCCAGGACGTCCGGACCTTGGATCGCTTGGCGGAGGTCTCGCTGGACCGCGTTCGGGATCCCGAGCGACGGGACCAGGCGGCGCTCTTTCTCATGAAGAAAGCCGCGACCGATCGGCTTCTCGTCCTGGCCGGGCGGTTCGCGTCGAGAGAGGCGGTCGAGGAAGTCCGCGCCTTTCTCTGGTCCCGGGTCCCGCAGCGGGGCGCCCTCGAGGGACTGGGATACCTGGTCGATCCCCGGGAGGCGGTCCGGCTGGGATCGCTGGGCCCTCAGCCGTCGGTGCGGCGCGCGCTGGAGATCGCCTACGAGCGCACGCGCGACCCGGAGTTCCAGATCGCGCTCGCGCGGCTGGGGCGATAGCGCGGGTTGCCCTGGCCTGGACCCATGAGTGGGCTATCGCAGCTCCAGCTTGTCGATCAGGTACCAGCTGCTGATGTGGTTCTTCAGGCGGATGAGGAAGCGGGGGGTCGGAGGGAAGTCGACCGTGAATTCGGCCCACTGGTTGCCGCCGCCCCAGGGCCCGCCCTTGCCGAGCACGTTGCCGCCGAGGTCGAGGACCTCGATCGTCATCTGCTGCACGGCCGCGCCTTTCCAGGAAAGCTGCCGGAACCGGCGTCCGGAGCGGACCTCGTACAGGACGTCCGTCCCCGTCTGCTGGTTGAAGTAGATCGCCTCGCCGCGGAACACGGCGGTCGCGTCGTCCGACTTCTGTTCCGGGAAGGTCGTCTGGCGGTGGCCGATCGGGAAGAGCTTCATGCTCTTGTCGGCGACGAAGGCGAAGCGCGTCTCCATCCGGCCGGCCCGCAAGCAGTCGTCGATGCGCTTCTCCGCCCGGGTCCGCTCGGCCCCGCGGAGGGACGGGAGCGCCGCGTCATACCAGGTGAGCGCGCGAGAGTAGATGCGCGCCTTCAGGGCGTCGTTCTTCTCCTTGCCCCCGGCCGCGAACCAGGCCTCCGCGAGCGCCCCCTGGGCGTCCGGGGCCTGCGGGTTCGCCAGCTCCAGCTCGGCGAGCTTCCGGAGCGGCTCGTCCGACCCCTTGGAGAGGAGGGAGAGCCCCTTCTCCCAGGAGTCCTTGACGAGGCAGAGCCAGCGCCCCTCGTCCGTGTTCGACGCGGGATCCTGCGGGTTGGAGTCCAGCGTCTTCCGCGCGCGTTCGTGCCGGTCGAAGGAGGGCTTGAGGTCGACGAGCTCCTTCTGGAGGGAGGCCGCCTGCTCGATCAGGCCCGGGTCCCCCGCCTGCTTGGCGATCGTCCCGGCCTCCTTGGCGGTCGCGGCGGCGGTCTTGAAGTCGTCCGCCGCCAGGGCGTGTTCGGCATGACGGACGTGGCCTCCCGCCAGGAGTCCCGCCTCCTCCTTCGTCTTCACGAGTTTGCGCGCGGCCTTGAGCGCCGCCGCCTTGGCGGCGATGGGGTCGGGCTCGAGGCCTCCGCCCGCCATCTGGTCGATGGCCTTGAACGCGGAAGGAAGGTCGAGGAGGGCGACGGCCGCGTCGCGGGCCGCCGCCAGCTCTTCGCGGGTCTTCACGGGGGGCAGCGGCTTCGGGAAAGGAGAAAGCGGCGGCCTGACCGGAGCTGAAACCGGAGGCTTGAGGGCGGGCGGGATCGGGGTCGGCGCCGGCGTCGGCGCGACCGGAGGAGCCTTCGCGGCCGCAAGCCGTTCGGCCTCCATCTTCTCCAGACGCTCCCGGGCGAGACGGGCCTCCTCCTCGGCCTTCCGCACGCGTTCCTGGATGGCGCGGAGCTCCCCGGCACGCGCCGGGTCGCCCTGCGAGGCGGCGGCCGCGGCCTTGACTTTCTGGTCGGCCTCCTCCCGGATCCGCCTCACCTCATCGTCCGCCTTCGTCTTCGCTTCCTGCAGCTGGCGGGTCAGGCCGGCCTTCTCCGCCTCCTCGCGCCTTGTCCTCTCCCCCTTCTCCAGTTCCTCTGCCGCGCGCGCATCACGGTCGCCGACAACGGCCTGGCCGTTCCGGGGATCCTTGACCAGCGCCTTTCCAAACTCGATGCGCGCATCCGTGTACCGCTTCTCCTTCATGAACTGGCGGGCGCGCGCCAGCTCGGCCTCGGCCGAAGGAGCCGGGGAGGAGGGCCAGAGAAGGAGGGCGGCCAGGATCCCGGCGAACGCCACGCCGGCCACGGCGAAGATCCACCCGATCGACCTTTTCGGCGCCGCGACCACCCTACGGCGGGTGGAGGAGAGCGTGACCTTGACGACATCGCCCTCCATCCAGCGGGTCAGGTCCTGCGCGAAGGCCTGGGTCGAGGGATACCGGTCCTTCGGGTTCTTCTCGAGCGCCTTGAGGGCGATGTTCTCGATGGCCTTGTCGAGCGCCGGGTCGGGCGCCAGGATCCGCGCGCTCGAGGGGGGCTGGACGC
Source organism: uncultured Planctomycetales bacterium (assembly GCA_964604905.1). Lineage (GTDB taxonomy): Bacteria > Planctomycetota > MHYJ01 > MHYJ01 > JACPRB01 > JACQFK01. The sequence continues at coordinate 12,319 of CAZSCC010000084.1, read as the reverse complement.
GGTCCTTCTGCGCCTTCATGAGGATCTCGATCGCGGTCTCCCCTTCGAAGGGCTTCCGGCCGGTGAGGATCTCGTAAAGGATGACGCCCAGGGAGTAGACGTCGGTCCGCGCGTCGACGGTCTTCAGCCCGCGCGCCTGCTCGGGGCTCATGTAGGCGGGAGTCCCGACGGCGAACCCGTCGCCCGTGAGGGAGAGCCCGGTGTTCTCGCCCATGAGCTTGGCGAGGCCGAAGTCCATCACGAAGGGCTTGTGGTCGGGACCGATCAGGACGTTCTCGGGCTTGAGATCGCGGTGGAGGATGCCCTGCTCGTGGGCGTGGTGGACCGCGAGCGCGACGTCGCGCAGCACGGCCGCCTTCTGATGGAGCGTGAGACCCTTCTGCTTCCACCAGCGTGAGAACGGCTGGCCGGCGACCAGCTCCATGGCGAGGAAGAGCTTCCCCTGGAGGGCCCCCGCCTCGAAGAGCGTGACGATGTTCGGGTGCTTGAGCTTGGCGCTCGCCTGGGCCTCGCGCAGGAACCGTTGCCGCTCGGCCTCCGCCTGCACCGCATCGGCGTGGGGTCGCGGGACCAGCAGCTTGAGGGCCACTTTCCGGTTGAGCTGGGCATCGACGGCCTCGTAGACGACGCCCATGCCGCCCCTCCCGATCTCCCGGACGAGGGTATAACGGCCCAGGGTGACCGGCTTGCCCCGCGGCGCTTCGGGCTTTTCCATGGAAGTTCAGGAAGTATATCCCATGGGTGCTGCGGGTGCTCCCGGATCGGCGGCCTCCCCATCCCCGACGTCACCGAGCCGCCGGGGCGGCCGACGCAGGCCTGGCGGCCCAGCGCCAGAACGCCGACAGGTCCAAGTACACCAGGAACAGGATCGGCGTGAAGCCGAAGTTCACGTTGGCCAGATAGGCGTTGGCGAAGTGAAAGCCGGTCACCCCCAGCAAGGTGAGAACTTGCAGCTTGGAATTGGGCCTCATGAGAAGGATCAGCGGAAAGCCGAGCTCCATCACGATCGTCGTGATCGCCAGGGCGGCGCACACGTTCGGGTACTGGGCGATCGTCCATCCGATTCCCGGGTCGTCGACTCCCCATCGCATGGAGCGCGACACCAGAAGGCCCTGAATCAGGCTGCCGTCCATCCACTCCAGGCCCGTCAGGCGGACCTTGGCCACCCCCGAGGCGAAAAAGAACAAGGCGATATACGTTTGAACGAGGCGGATCGGCCAGCGCGCGGACCCCGCTGCGACCGGGTCCCCGCGGATCCGCCGGGCGCGCAGCGAGAGCGAGTCCCCGCACCGCGAGAACAACAGGATCAACAGGGCGTGGACCCACATGATCTCGCGGTGGTGGATGTCGCCCGCCTGGCTGTCGCGCGCCCCTTTCAGATACGTGATCCCGAGGATCAGGAAGACGATCGACACGCGCGTCCCGATCCCTCCCAGGACGCAGAGCGCGGCGAGCAGCGAGCCGTAATAGGCGACGTGCGCCAGAAGAGGGGACTGGGCCCGGATTCCCAGCGCCTCGAAATACCAGATCGGCTCCATGTAGCGGAAGCCCGGCCCGTTCACGTCCAGCTCCGCGGCCCAGATCCACGAGCTGGTGGCGCCGAACAGGAACCAGCACAGCACGCCGAACGAGATGATGATGCGGAATCCTCCGAGATTCGCGGGCTCGGCGTCCATGTACCAGAACCGCCTCCACGCGCGGCAGATCCGCTCCGGCAACGACTCAGGCCCGGGCATGACCCGCCTCCTTCGCGAGCCGGCGAAGCTCGTCCTTCTCGCGGATGCTCATGGGTTGACGAAGCGCCGCGCGGGCCGACAAGGCCTGCTGAGCCCGTTCGACCGCATCGCGTTGCGGATCCGTGGCAGGCATTGCCTCCGACCAGCGGGCCAGCACGGCGGAGTTGTGGAGCGTATGGCGGGGATCGAAGGACGTGTCGCCGGCCCACGCACAGCCGGCCCACTCGAAAGCCGGGACGCTTTCGGTCTTCCGGCAGAGTTCCTCGAATCGGTCGCGCGCCGCCGCAAACCGGCGTTCCGCGCGCTTCGAGGACGCCCGGAAAACCCACCCGCCGGCCGCCGCAAGGACGGCCACGACGATCCCTCCGGCCGCCCAGTCGGGCGCGGGGTGCTGCCAGGACTTCGCCCGGGGACGCGCGTCCCCTTTCACGTTCGAGAGGGAGCAGGTGGCGCGCTTTTCGACGACCCGGATGTCCCGGAGGCTCGAGCCCTCGGGAATCTTCAGAACAGTCAAAGGGGCCGCGAGCTCGACGATATAGCGGGGGTCCTCCGGCGCGTAGCCGAGCGTCGAGTTGACCGACTCCAGGAGGACGTGGCACCATTTGCGGCTGTCGATCCGCTGGGTGCAGAGGCGCCGGAAACTGTGATCCGCCACGTTGAGCGTCTTGACCGTGAGCCTCTGCCGGGTTCCGTCACGCTGGGTTGCCTCGAGGACATAGGGTTTTTTCAGGACATACGATTCGATGGGATAGAAGCTCGACTTGTTGGCGTACATGGGCGCCCAGGTCAGCGGAAAACTCTCGATCCGGGCGGCCACGCCGAAGATGACGACGAGCAGGTATGCCGAGATCCAAAGCGACGTCCTTCGCGCGATGATCGTCGGCCGCATGTCGCACATGTGGGAGCGGAAGCATGTAGGACCCTCGAAAGGGTATCCGCGAGCGGAGAGGAAAGCAAAGGGGAAGAAGGCGGGGTGGCTTTCGTGTGGTATGATTCCGGTGCCGTTGGACCGGGGTCGATTGTTGAGCCGCTACTGGGGCCTATGCCGTCGGATTCAGAGCTACTCCTGGGCAGGATCGCCATCGAGTTCAAGTTTTGCACCGAGGCTCAGGTCGACCTCTGCCTCGAGATCCAGGCGCGGTCCAAAGATTCCATTCCGCTGGGCCACCAGCTCGTACAGGAAGGCTACCTTACCCAGGAACAGCACAGCAAGGTGCTCCAGGTCCAGCGCGGCCGGATGATCAAGATCGACCCCGTTGCCAACACCAGCAAGGAAGGGGCTCTCTTCGGACGGTTGGCCGTGCGCGAGGGGATGGTGACCCAGGACCAGCTGAACGCGTGCCTCCGCCTCCAGGGCCGCGCGGGCGAAAAGCGAACGCTGGGCGAACTCATGGTTGCCGAGGGGATCCTCTCAAGAGATCAGGTCAAGGAGCTCCTGGCGCGGCAATCGAAGAAGATCATGAGCTGCGCGCCCTGCAACGTCTCGTTCACGGTCCACACCATCTCGGAAGGCAAGCCCATCCATTGCCCTCGCTGCAAAGCGCCGCTGGCCGCCGGGAAGCCGGGCGATTCCGTCCGCACCGACGCCGAGCTTCAGAGCGACAGCGCCATCCACGCCCGGAAGGGCAGCGCCCAGAAGTCGAGCCCGCCCTCTCCGGCCGGGAAGCCCCGGCCCTCCCATCCGTGCCGGATCTGCGAGCATCCGTTCGTCGGGGACGCCGCGTCGGACGGCCGCGTGGAGTGTCTCTCCTGCCACTCCCGATTTGTTCCTTAGACCCGTGCAATGCCCCGAAGGATGGGCCGCAGAGTAACAGGGTCACGGAGCAGACGTTCCAATCAGGACTGCTCGCCCTTCGCCCTTGAACATGGAATTCAAGAAGGAGATCTTCTCCGTGTCTCCGCGACCCATGGCGGTCTTGCAACAGTCTCTCAGGAGACCGGCGGAGAGGCCCGGACTCGCCGGTGAGAGGGGGAAGTGGGGAAGGGGCGTGCTTCGGAACGTCAAAGCCCGCCCGTGTCCGGCCGCTGGACGGCCGCTGGCGGCGAGCTACGGATCACGCCGTGTTTCGATTCGTGACATGGGGTGACATCGCCCCTCCGGGCTACCGCAGCGCGCGGAAGAACTTCCGGATGTCTTCCACCAGCAGCTCCGGCTGCTCCTGCGCCGCGAAGTGGCCGCCGCGCGGCATCTCCGTCCAGTGCACCAGGTTGTAGACCTTTTCCACCCACTTGCGCGGCGGGACGCTGATCTCCTTCGGGAAGAGCGCCACCCCCGCCGGGACGTCGTTCTTCGCCCGGCGCGGACGCGTGCTCGGCCGCGTCGGCCCCGGATGCTGGCTCTCATAGTACAGCCGCATCGACGAGGGCATCGTCTCCGTCACCCAGTAGATCGTGACGTTCGTCAGCAGCTCGTCCTTCGTGAAGCTCGACTCGAGGTTGCCGCCGTGATCGCTCCACGCCCAGAACTTGTCCACCACCCACGCCGCGAGCCCCGCGGGGGAGTCGTTCAGGCCGTAGCCCAGCGTGAGCGGCCGCGTCCCCTGGATCGCCCCGTAGCCGCGCTGGTCCTGCAGCTCGGCGTTGCGGCGCTTCATCCGGTCGACCTCTTCCGCCGTCAGCCCTTCGTACGGGTTCGGCCCCGCCGGGGTGGGCCCCGGCGGAAACTGCAGGTGGATGCCGACCACCCGTGGGTCGGTCCGACCCAGCGTCTCGGTCACGTTCCGCCCCCAGTCGCCGCCCTGCGCGCCGTAGCGCTCGTAGCCCAGACGATCCATCAGGATCGAGACCGCCTCCGCCATGCGCGAGACGTTCCAGCCCGCGTCGCGCGGCTTCCCGGAGAAACCGAAGCCGGGGAGCGAGGGGCAGATGACGTGGAACGCGTCCTCCGCCTTCCCGCCGTGCGCCTCGGGATCGCTGAGCGGGCCGATCACCTTCAGGAATTCGGCCACCGAGCCCGGCCAGCCGTGCGTGAGGACGAGGGGGAGCGCCTTCGGGTGCTTCGATCGCTGGTGGATGAAGTGCAGCTCGACGCCGTCGATCGTCGTCGTGAACTGGTCGAAGGCGTTGAGGCGGCGTTCGGCGGCCCGCCAGTCGAAGGTCGTGCGCCAGTACTCGGCCAGCTGTCGCATGTAGGTGACGTCGACGCCGTAGGTCCAGCCCGACCCGTCGATCTGATCGGGCCAGCGCGTGCGCGCGAGGCGGTCGCGGAGGTCGGCGAGCACGGCGTCGTCGACGTGGACCCGGTAGGGGCGGATCGCGTCCGGCGCGGAGGGAGCGGGGGTGGGCGCTCCGGCGCAGGCGGCGAGCCCGAGGAGGAGCCACGCCCTCCTCATGGAGTCCACCAGGCGTCCAGCTTCCGGCGGAGCTGGGCGACCGTCTCCGGCCGCTCGGCGGCGAGGTCGCGCTCCTCGCGCGGGTCGGCGACCAGGTCGTAGAGCTCGCTCTTCTTCGCGGCGTCGCGGGGGACGATCAGCTTGTGCCGGCCCTCGATCGCCCAGCGCCACAGGAGGTTGGCTGCGGGCTTGTCGAGGTCGATCGCCGTGTGGAGGAAGCACTCGCCGAAGATCGCGGGGCGTCGGCGGACCGCCGCGTCGTCGAGGAGGTCCAAGCCCTGCATCGCGGGGGCGCACTCGAGGCCCGCGGCGGAGAGGATCGTGGGCGCGAGGTCGATCGACATCGCCGGTTCGTCCGAGATCCGCGGCGCCACGCGGCCGGGCCAGCGGATCATGAGGGGCGTCCGCAGGCCGCCGTCGTAGGGGGACAGCTTGGACTTCGGGGCGAACTTCGCCGAGTCGGGGCTCTGGATCCAGCCGTTGTCGGTCACGTAGAGGACGATTGTGTTCTCCGCGAGGCCCTGACGGTCGAGGTGGTCGAGGAGCTGGCCGCAGGTCTCGTCGAACCACTCGACCATGGCCCAGTAGCGCGCGACATGCGGGGAGGGGGTCTTGTCCTTGTACTTGTCGAAGATCCGCGCGGGCGGGGTGTGGGGCGAGTGGGGCAGCATCGGGGCGTACCAGACGAAGAAGGGCTTCTCCTCTCGGCGCGCCGCATCGATGAAGTCGGTGACGGGCTTCATCGACTGGCGGCCGATCGTGAGCCCGTCGTCGCCGTGACGGTCGCCGCGGGTCATGCCGTGGGTGAAGCCGCCGCGCGCGAAGTTGCCCTGCCACCACTTGCCGGCCTGGAAGCTGAGGTAGCCGCGCGAGGCCAGGAGGCGGGGGAGCGAGGGGGCGGCCTCGAGGTGGAGGTTCATGCGCTCGCGCCCGGCGCGGAAGGTCTCCTGGTTCTTGGGGTCGCCGGGCGGGTCGTTGCATGTCACCTTGCTCTGATGGGGATAGAGCCCGGTGATGAGCGCGGCCAGACTGGGGCAGCAGAGGCTGGAGGGAACGTAGCCGCGACGGTAGACGAGGCTCTCGGCGGCCAGGCGGTCCAGGCGGGGCGTCCGGATCTGCTCGTGGCCCATGAAGGAGTAGTCGGTCCACGCCTGGTCGTCGGAGACGATGAGGACGATGTTGGGGGGGCGGGCGGTGGGCGAAGGGCCTGTCGAGCAGGAGGCGATCAGGAGCAGGAGGGCGAGCGGACGTTTCATTTCTTGGGCGGGATCGCCTTCGAGCCGAAGGGGTCGACGGGTTCGGGGTTGGGCGTCGGCATCTGGGCGCCGACGCTCGCGCGCCAGTCGGCGAGGAGCTTCTTCAGCTCGACGGCGCGCGCGGGCTGGGCGGCGGCGAGGTCGGTCTGCTCTCCAGGGTCGGTCGCGAGGTCGTACAGCTCGACCCGCCCGTCCTCGTAGAACTCGAGGAGCTTGTGGGTGCCGGCGCGCACGGCGCCGCCGGGGCGGCCGCCCTGGTTGCTGTAGTGGGGGTAGTGCCAGAAGAGCGGGCGGTCGGCGATCCCGCCGGTCTTGAGGAGCAGCGGGGCATAGCTGAGGGCGTCGACCGCCTGCTCCGACTTCAACCCCGCCATCTCGAGGAGCGTCGGGTAGAGGTCGTTGCTGATCACGGGCACGTCGCACGTGGACCCCGCCGCGACGCGGCCGGGGGCCTTGACGATCAGCGGCACGCGGATCCCGCCCTCGTAGTTCCAGCCCTTGCCCGCGCGGAGGGGCAGGTTGCAGGTGGGCGAACCCTCGGCGGTCGAGAGCCCGCCGTTGTCGGAGCTGAAGACCACGATCGTGTTCTCCGGGAGTTTTCGGAGGACGCGGTCGACGGCCTCGTCCAGCTCCTGGATCATGCCGGCGTAGACGGCGTGGTCCTGGACGGCGCGGGCCTTGAAGCCGGGGCCGGCGGGCACGTCGCGGGGACCTTCGGCAGGAGGCTTGGCGCGGTATTTCTCGGCGAGTTCGGGCCGCGTCTTGAGCCCCACGTGGGGCGAGTGGAGCGGGAAATAGAGGAAGAAGGGACGGTCCTTGTTCTGATCGATGAACTCCGCCGCCTGGGTGGAGAGCTTCGTCGCGAAGTGGGGGTCGTCGGGAGGCCCGCCTGCGGGGCGCGCCTCGGCGCCGATCACGACGTCGAAGCCGTGGTCGGAGGGGAGCGAGCCCTTTCCACCCAAGTGCCACTTGCCGGCGATGGCGGTCCGGTAGCCCCCCTTCTGGAACGCCTCGGCGAGGGTGATCTCCTCAAGGGGGAGCGACTGGCGGTACTCGGGGGGGAGGAGGGCGCCGCGACGGTTGCCGCCGAAGAAGTTGGTCGTATGGAGGCGGGCGGGGTACTTGCCGGCCATGATGCTGGAGCGGGTGGGGGAGCAGACGCTGCAGGCGGCGTAGGCCCGGGTGAAGCGCATCCCCTGGGCGGCCAGGCGGTCGATGGCGGGGGTCTCGTAGAACGTGCTCCCGGTGCACCCGAGGTCGCGCCACCCGAGGTCGTCAGCCAGGATGAGGACCACGTTGGGCCGGGGGGCGGCTTGGGGTTTCGTAACAAGACAAACCGTTTGTTGGGGTACGGCATCCCCGGGTCCAGAGGGGATCGCGGGCGCAGCGGCGCCCAGGGCCAGCGCGAGCGTAACAAGACAAACGGTTTGTCTTGTTACGGTCACCGGGCGACCACCCACATGTTGCGGTAGCGGACCGGGTTGCCGTGGTCCTGCCAGTGGAGGCCGCCCTTCTTGGCGTTCTTGGGGAGCTCCACCCCGTCGTGGATCTTGATCCCGTTGTGCAGGACCGTCAGTTTCGGCTTGCCCCCCGCCTTCTCCACCCGGTACTCGATGTCGTAGGTCTGCCACTCGAGGGGCGGGAGCGAGGCGAGCGAGAAGACGTCGAACGCGTCGGGGTCCTTGAAACCGTAGAGGCCGCCGCAGCCGCCGCCTTTATACGTGTCCATCCCGAACGAGTCGAGCACCTGGATCTCGTCGCCGTTGGGGAGATAGCAGCCGCTGTTCCCGCGGCCCTGCCCGCGCGCCGCGGGCTGGAAGGGATTGAAGAACTCGACGTGATAATCGAAACTCCCCTCAAGCGCATCCTTGGAATTCATCCCGCCCTTGGGCACCTGGATCGACCCGTCCTCGGCGGCCTTCCACTCCTCCTTGTCGCCCTTGGTGAGCCGGGTGAAATCCTTGCCGTCCAGAAGGACGATCGCCCCCGCGGGAGGGGCCTTGCCGAGCGTAGGGGGCTTCCGCTGGACCCGCTTCGCCTCGAAGGCCGCGCCGGCCCCGCTCCCCTTGAGCGTGCCCGCGGCCCAAGCGGCCGTCCAGTCCCCTTCCTTGCTCTTGAACGCGACCGCGTCGCCCTCGGCCTTCCCTTCAAGCTCCGCCTTGCCGACCTTGCCGTCGGCGAGCGCCTGCCGGACGTACACCTTGTACGCGTCCTTGCCCTGGGCCACGACGCGGATCTCGAGCTTGGGACCTTCGTAGAGTCCCTGGACCTCGGCTTCCGGCGGGGCGGCGAAGGCAAGCAGCGCGATCAGAAGGGTGCGCATCGATTCCTCCCGTGTGAGTCTCCAAGTCTATATAGCGCGGGAGGGAAGGGGAAGTCTCACAAACGGCGCAACCGGCGGGCCGGGATCCTGTACGGGTGGGGGTGACGCTCGTACCGCCCGAGATCGGCCGGATCCGATTCGACGCCGGGAAGACCCTCTGGCTCTGGGGCCTCCTGATCCCGGGCGTCGTCGTGGGGATCCCCTCCCTCAGCCCTGCCACGCTGACGGTCGCCCTCGCGCTGACCTTCCTGACCCTCTGCGTGGGCCACTCGGTGGGGCTCCACCGGGGGATCATCCACCGCAGCTACGAGACCTCGCCGCTCGTGCGGGGCGTCCTCGCCTACCTCTTCGTCCTGAGCGGTCTGGGCGGGCCTCTCTCCTGGGCGCGGCTCCACGCGGTGCGCGACTACTGGCAGAACCGACCCGACTGCCCGACCTACTTCGCCTACACCCACTCGCTCGCCAGGGACTTCGTGTGGAATCTCCACCTTCGCTTCGATCCCGCCGACGACCGCTGCGACGCGCGCCTGCCGGCCGACCTGCTTCGCGACCGCTGGCTCCGTTTCCTCGAGCGCAGCTGGCCGCTGCACGTGCTCGCGTTGGCCGGCGTGATCTTATGGACCCTCGGCGCGGGAGGCGTCGCGGTCTGCATCTGCGCGCGCACGGCGGGCGGGATCCTGGGCCACTGGGCGATCGGCTACGCCTCCCACGCGTGGGGGGAGCGACGCTATCTGAGGGAGGGCGCGACCGAGAACGGCACCAACAACTGGCTGCTCGGCGTCCTCTCCTTCGGCGAGGGGTTCCATAACAACCACCACGCGTTCCCGGGCTCCGCGCGGATGGGCTTGCGCCCCCACGAACTCGACCTGGGCTGGCTGGTGATCCGCGCGATGGAGCGGGCGGGAATCCTCTACTTCAGATACTCCGGCAGCCAGGACTTGGCGCCCTGCGGCATCACCTTGTCCGCCTCATCCGTTCCCGAGGCCAGCCGGAACGCCACGGCCAGCGTGAACTTGTCCTTCGGCTTCGCGGTCTCGGTGCAGCCGCTGGCGCCCCACGCCGGACCGCTCGCCACCACGTCGAACCGCGTGACCTTGCCGTCCTTCGACTCGACGACGCCGCGCAGTTCGGCCTTGTAGCCGCGGTCGCCGGAGGCGGTCTCGAGGTGCGCCGTCCCCGTCAGCACGCCGCCCTTGAGCGACATCTCGAGCTTCTTGATGTGGGCCGCATCCCACGGATGGGGCTCGCCGCGGGTGTTGTCGAGCAGGGTGTAGGTCGCGATCCGCCGCTTCAGGCTCTCCATCAGTTCGCCGCGCGCCAGCGCTTCCCGCTCGTCCTTGCGGATCCACAGCACGTCGCGGCCCAGCGAATCCTGGAAGAATTTCGCCTCCACGAAGGCGGGCGTCTCGTAGCCGGCGAGCACGCGGGAGCTGACCGTCGCCACGAGGCCGCCCTCGGGCGGGCGATAGGCGTAGTTGGGGTCGGGCTTGGGGTTGACGAGGGGCGCGACCTCGTCGGGCTGGAACCCCGCGAGCGACTTCTTGAGCATCGCCTTCACCCACTCGGGCGACCGGTGGTTGGTGAAGCCGAGGAGCTTGCCATCGGCGCTGCAGGCGAAGAGCCCCTGCGTGGTCGCGTTGAAGTTGTTCTGCGGGCTCTGGCCGGCGACCTTGCGGTAGAAGTCCCCCTCGGCGTCCTTCTGCCGGCGGGTGTACCACTGGTCGATCGCCACGGTCACGAACTTCGATTTCAGGGTCTCGATGATCTCCTTGTCGCTGAAGGTCGACGCACGGTCGATGATGACGTTGTTTCAGCCGCAGCCGAGCGGGTGGCCGTCCATCGACCAGATGAAGAGCGGCTTCTTCTCGCGCGCCGCGATGTTCTGCGCCTCGACGAGCGAGACCTTCCACGGGATGTTTCGCCACAGTTCGGCGACGGGCGGTTTCAGCTGGTCGTGGAGTTTCCGGAACGTCTCGTCGGTCAGCCCGTCCTGGAGGCCCGGAAGAAGGGCCAGAAGCAGGAAGATCATGCGCTCACCCCCGTATACTCTCTCTCTAATATCCCGTCGATGGGAGGAACGTCTAAGAAAAATGCATTCCGGCGACACGACGTTGGAGGGCGGCGACCGGGCGTTCCCGAAGATGACGAACGGCTTCTCCGGGGGTCTCCGCGGGCCGCAGGCTGCGGATCCGGTCGATCGACGGGCGGGAAGGGCGCTGATGGCTGGCGTAAATCAACGAGGCAGATTTGCGCCACCTTGGTGGCGCAAATCTGCCTCGTTGATTTACGCCAAGCCCTCTATTTGTCCTTGAGGAAGTCGGGGAGGTAGCCGTCGCCCTTGGCCTTGGGGGCGGCGGCGTCGCGCCTCCGGCGCTCCTCCTCGCGGAGGGCGACGTAGGATCCGGAGCTCATCCGGTCTTCCTTGCCGGGCCCCGCCTCGATCAGGATCGCGGTCTCCTTCAGCAGCCCCTTCGCCTTGACGTTGATCACGTTGCAGCGCGTCTGGCAGAGGCCGCAGCCGACGCACTTGTCGGCGATCACGACCGGCGCCGCGAACCCCGAGCCCGCGATCGGCACCCCCGCCTCGTCGACCTTGACGTGCACCCGGACGAACTCGATCGCGTTGTAGCCCGCCGCCGTGCACTCGTCCACGCACATCTGGCAGGCCTCGCTCCCGGCGTAGGGGAGGCAGGTCTGGAGGTCGACGATCGCCAGCCCCATCCGCGCGACCTTCTTCTCCTCCATCGGGAGCGCGCGGATCGCCCCCGTGGGGCAGACCTGCCCGCAGTTGTTGCAGCCCGACTCGCAGCCCGCCCAGTTGGCGACGACCTTGGGGGCCCAGAGGCCCTCGAGCCCCTGCTCGAACCCCTCCGGCTGCAGCACGTTGTTCGGGCAGGCCTGGAAGCACTCGCCGCAGCGGATGCACTGCTGGAGGAACTCCTTCTCGGGCACGCTCCCGGGCGGCCGCACCGGCAGGTCCTTCGCGCCGAGGTCGGCCCCCCAGGCGCGCTCAATGCCGAACGCCCCCGCCGCCCCCGCCAGCGTCCCCGTCAGGAAGCCGCGGCGCGACGGCCGCGTCTCGTGCGTCTCGGGATCGTTCTCCTTCTTCAGGTTCGAGAGGTCCCAGCGCGAGACGAACTTGATCGCGTGGGTGGGACAGACGCCGCCGCAGCTCTGGCAGAGCGTGCACTCGGCCGTGCGCGTCGTGAAGTCCGCCTTGATCGCGTCGAAGGGGCACGCCTCGACGCACTTGTTGCAGTTGATGCAGGTCGTCTCGACCTTGCGCTCGGTCGCGCGGAAGAGGTTCCCGAGCGAGAAGATCGCGCCCGTGGGGCAGACGTACTGGCACCAGAAGCGCCGCCGGAAGAGCCCGAGGCCGAGCACCCCCGCGAAGAGGGCGAGCGAGACCGCGTGCCCCCAGTTCCACGGCGGGACCTGGTACCACCCGCGCGACAGGCCGTGCTGGAGCGGCGTGACGATGAAGAGCATCGCGCGCGTCACGACCGGGATCGCCGCGACGAAGCCGGTGAGGAGGACGCCGAAGAGCCCGGCCACCAGGCAGGCCAGGAGCACATAGTACTTCAAGTGGACCCACCAGCCGCGGTCCTGGTCCTTCAGCTTCCAGCGGTTCACCCGCTTGCCGACCGCCCAGTCGAAGAGGTCGATCAGCGT
>CAZSCC010000083.1:0-4603 GCA_964604905.1 uncultured Planctomycetales bacterium | reverse complement strand
CATTTCGCGCGCCGAGCTCGGCCACCAGGTCCCCCGCCCCGCCGGCGCCAAGCCCGAGGACCGCGCCGAGCAGCTCAAGCAGGCACTCCGCAACCTCAAGCCCGTCGAGCGCGTGAACGAAATCCCCTGGGACGGCAAGGAGGAGGTCAAGGTCGGCGACAGGCTGACCGTGGCGATCTTCGAGACCCACAAGAAGGTCGACGTCGTCGCCAACTCCAAGGGCCGCGGCTTCATGGGCGTCGTCCGCCGCCACGGCTTCCACGGCGGCCCCGCGACGCACGGCATGAGCGACCGCGAACGCGCGCCCGGCTCGCTGGGCCGCCAGCACTCGATCAGCCAGGGCGTCTATCCCGGCAAGAAGATGGCCGGCCACTGGGGCCACGAGAAGGTCACCAGCCGCAACCTGGATGTCATCAAGGTCGCGAAGGACAAGAACCTCGTCTTCGTCCACGGCGCGGTCCCCGGGCCCACCGGCGGCATCGTCCTGCTCCGCGAGTCGTACTGGACCGCCCCCAAGCCCTCGACCGTCATCTCCAAGAAGATCAAAGCGCCGTCCAAGAAGTAGTCCTGTTCAGCCGGGACTGGACAAGCGGCTCCCCGACCGCGACAATGCGGAAGACCATCGGAGGAAGAGGGTTCCCCCTGTGCCCGTTCGCCATTGCATTTTCGTCGCCGACCTCGCGGAGATGGAGAAGGCCTTCCAACTCCCCCTCTCCGCCTACGTCGATGAATTCCTCGAACATCCCTCCCCTGGCGACCGGCTCCGCGGATACGCCGAGCTCGCGTTCGCCAACGAAGATCAGATTCAGACCCTCCGAAAGCAGGATCGCGAAACCATGGTCATGGCCCGCCGCCTCATCGTGACCGGCCAGGGCCCCAACAGCGAACTCCCCGGCCACCTCAACGACGTCACCGGGGACTACTGCCGCACCCGCACCACCAGCCAGTTCAAATGGCTCCTCCACTCCTTCGCCGCCTCCGGGAGGCAGTGGATCCGCGAACATGTGTGCGCCTCGGGTCGAGAGTGGGTCGAGGAGGCTATCAACCTCCTCTTCGTCCAGCGGGCCTTCTCCTCGACCCCCGAAGAGGCCGAGGAGTACAAGCTGACCCGCGAGGCCCTCCTCCGCCTCAGTGGACCGTTCCCCGTGAAGGAGGCCCAGACCGAGGTCGAAGACTTCCATCCCGTCACTTCCGAGGAGTTCCCCTGGTGCCCCCGCGAGGACGGCGTTGCCAACTTCCGCCTTGTCCCCAGCTTCCAGATCCCCACCGTCGCCCGAACGCTCGCGACGATCGATTTCACCCCCCAGGCCTTCGCCGACACCGGCCGGAATGTCCCCGAACGGCTCCAGGCCCAGACCCGAGAGAACAGCGACCACCTCCGCGCCTTCCTCCAGACCCCCCACCAGCGACCGGCCATCCTCGCCTTCATCGGGGCCTGATGAGGACGATCGCCTTCGCCTCCGTCCTGCTCGCGGGCTGCGGGCCGACCCGCAGCGAAGAGGTCCTCCCCCGGTACGTCGTCCTCACCACCGTCGTCCCGGGATCCCCCATGGAGCGCTCCGTCCAGCGGCTCGCCCGCCGGCGCTCCGCCGAAATCGTCCGCTTCCGGAACCTTGACCTCGACGGCCGAACGATCCTCGGCTGGCTCCGCGCCAATCAGCCCACCTACGCCGCCCTGGTCCTCCGCCCCGCGGAGATCGACGCCGCCTTCCAGCTCGCGTTCCTCGAACTCGCCTGTCGCGTCGACGACGACCCCTTCCCCGATCTCGCGTGGGGGTACTTCCCCGCCACCGACGCCTCCTCCCTCCAGGCCCAGATCGAACGGATCGAAGCCGCCGAGGCAAAGCTCGAAAAGCGCCTCCTCCGGGCCACGCGCCTCCGGACCGGCGCCCCGGCCTCGGGCCTCCGCACCGACTCCCTCGCCTGGGCCACCCGCCTCCCCCTCCGCACCTTCGATCTCAAGGAGGGCGACCTCGACTCCCTCCGCAAGAACGTCTCCGTCCTCGAGGAGTCCGACTTCCTCCTCCTCGAGGGACCCGGCTCGCCGGAGGGCCTCCGCGGCCTCCCCCGCGAGGATCTCGAGAAGCTCCGGCTCGACAGCAGCATCGTCTTCTCGGGAGCCGACTATTCCGGCGTGACCGGAGCCAGCTTCGACTCGGCCGCACCCCTCCTCCGCCGGCGTACGTTCGACCCCGAGCAGTCCTTCGCCCACGCGCTCCTCCGCAACGGTGCCGCCGCGATCTTTGCGCCCCTTGACCGCGGCGAGACCCGCCTCCTCGAGCGCGAGTGGACCGACGCGGTCGTCAGCGACGAACCCCTGGGCTGGGTCATGAAGCACGGATACGACCTCGCCATCCTGGCCGCCGGCGGCTCGCCCCTCTCCTTCGATCTCCCCCAGGACGGCGCCCTACCCCCGCGCGGCTTCGGCGAGCCGCTCTTCCAGTCCGCCACCCGCATCCTCTACGGCGATCCGATGTTCAAGCTCCACTCCCGCGAACACCTGCCTCCCCTCCGTCCCACGGCCACCCAGTCCTCCACCGACCGCGAGGGCCGCACCGTCCTCCAGGTCACCTGGCGCGTCGGGGCATGGGACTGCGCCGGATTCTTCGAGGATCCGTACGGTGGCGAGCCGCGGATCCACCTCAGAATCCCCCTCCCGCGCGACACGCAACGCGCCCGGCCCTCGCTCCTCCGTGCCGAGGCCCGGGGCCAGCCGATCCCCGCCCGCCTGACCGGTTCCGCCGTCGAACAATGGCGCGGCGACTCGCTCCTCCACGTGCTTCTGCGAGGCAGGACCCTCGCGCTGGAGGACCTCGTCCTGACCTTTCAGGTCGTTCTATACTAGCGCCCGCGACGGGGAACAACCGTTCACTCCCGGCGGTCTCAATTGGTAGGATGCCCCTGTGATACGCACGCGCACCTGGGTCGTGGCCTTCTTCGTCCTGGTGGCCCTCGGCATCGCCCTCGCCATCGCGACCAACGGACGGAAGCCCGTCCGCGTGCGCCTCGCCCACCCCCAGCGGGGCCGCGTGGAGGAGATCGTCACCTCCAACTCGGTCGGCTCCGTCGAGCCACTCATGAACGCCACCGTCTCCTCCGAGATCCTCGGCCGCATCCTGACCGTCCGCGTCCGCCAGGGCGAGGTCAAACGCGGCCAGGTCATCTTCGAGCTCGACTCCCGGGACTTCGAGGCCGAGCGCGAGGTGATCCGCAGCGACCTCGACACCTCCCGCCTCCGGATCGAGCTGGCGGCGCTGCGCCGTAAGAAGGTGTGGGAAGACCTCGAGCGGCTAAAAAAAGTGGACGTCCCCAAGGGAGACGTCGAGCGCCTCGAGCGCGACCTCGAGATCGGAAAGAAGGACGAGGAGATCGCCGCGCTCGCCCTCCGCACCCTGGAGGCCCAACTCCAGGTCCTCACCCTCAAGCTCGCCAAGACGAAGGTGGCCGCCCCGTTCGACGGGGTCGTGACGAAGCTCCTGAGCGAGGAGGGCGAATCAGTCACTCCCGGGAGACCGCTCTTCCAGCTCCACAGCGCCGGAGAACTCCTCATCCGCGCGCCCGTCGACGAGGTGGACATGGGCCGACTCGCCCTCGGCCAGTCGGTCCGCCTCACCTTCGACGCCTACGAGAACGAGAAGTTCAACGGCGTGCTCCACGAGATCATGCCCGCCGCCTCCATGGACCAGAAGAACAACCGCACCGTCGACGTCAAGATCCGCGTCCCAAAGATGCCCCCCAACATCTACGCCAACATGTCCGCCAACATCGAGATCATCCTCCGCGGCCTCGACGACGTCCTCCACATCCCCACCCATCTCATCCACGAAGACCGGAACCGGAGCGAGAAATTCGTGTTCGTCGTCGAAAACGGCCTGGCCCGGAAACGGACGATCAAGACCGGCTTCTCCAACTGGGAGACCACCCAGGTCGCCGCCGGGCTCGCCGTGGGGGACACCCTCGTCATCCCTCTCCAGTTCCAGGACGAGGCCCCCGTGGTCGACGGAGTCAAGGTCGTGCTCTACGAAGATGGCAAGTGACCTCCTCCACCTGACGGGTGTGAGCAAGGTCTACGGCGGCGGCCTCCAAGAGGTGCGCGCCCTCGACCGGGTTTCTCTGACGATCGAGAGGGGCGAGTACGTCGCGATCACGGGACCTTCCGGGTCCGGAAAGTCGACCCTGCTCAACATCCTGGGATGCCTGGACCGCCCCACGGCAGGCGAGGTCCTGTTCGAAGGCCGTCCCGCCCAGTCCCTGGACGACTACGGCCTGGCCGAGATCCGGAACCGGAAGCTCGGCTTCGTCTTCCAGAGCTTCAACCTGCTCCCCAAGTACTCCGCGCTGAAGAACGTCGAGGTTCCGCTCTCCTACTCAGGGACGGCTCGGGGAGAGCGGAAGGAGCGCGCCGCGGCGGCCCTCACCGCCGTCGGGCTGGCCTCCCGGATCGACCATCGGCCCAGCGAACTCTCCGGCGGCGAGCGTCAGCGGGTCGCCATCGCGCGCGCCCTGGTCAACAACCCTTCCATCCTCCTCGCCGACGAGCCCACCGGGAACCTGGACACCCGGGTCGGGCAGGACATCATGAAGATCATCGAGGACCTCAACG
>CAZSCC010000082.1:0-1673 GCA_964604905.1 uncultured Planctomycetales bacterium | reverse complement strand
CTCCAGAACCAGGGAGCCGCACCCCATGGCCGGAAAGATCGCGCTCAAGATGGTCAAGGGTCCCCTTGAGGGGACGGAGTACGTGTTCGACGAACATGGGAATTTCTTGTTCGGCAAGGCCCCTGACTGCCAGGCGCTGATCAACGACCCGTACGTCTCCCGCCACCATTTCATCCTCGAGGCGAGTCCGCCGTATGCGACCATCCGCGATCTGGACAGCCTGAACGGGACGGTGATCAACGGGCGGCTCTACGGGAAGCGGGAGAAGGGGAAGGATCCCGTTCGGAAGTTCCCCCAGGTCGAGCTGGTACTATCCAAGAACTCATCCGACGTTCCTGTGATAGAACCTGAGCAGACCTCCGAGCCGCTCGCGGCAGCGGACCAGCCCCTCCCGGCTTCCGACGTGGTCATCAGGGGTCGGGAAGGGGAGGGCGTTGGCGAGGCCTTGATGAGGCCGCTCGTGCTGGTGGTGGGCGATGTATTGGGTGACGGCTTTCCTGAGCGATCCTTCGCCGAAGAGGATGAGCTTCCCCAGGCACTCCTCTTTGATGCTCAAAACCCAGCGTTCGGAAAACGCGTTCAAATTTGGAGATCGGGGCGGCAGGGGGAGGCATTCTACGCCCGACGACTGGAGGATTTCGCGGAAGGCCGGGCAATACTTGCCGTCCCGGTCATGGATCAGAAAACGCCTGCCCCGGAGGAAACCGTCCTCTGGGTCCGTGAGATTGCGGGCGATCTGCTTCATCCAGGCTTCGTCCGGGGAAGTGGTGATCCCAGCGAGTTGCACCTTGCGGGTGCCCAGATGGATGAAGAAGAGCACGTAGTAGCTGACCAGGCCTCCCAGGGTCAGGACTTCAGCGCTGAAGAAGTCGGTGGCGGCCAGGACGTCCAGATGA
This sequence comes from uncultured Planctomycetales bacterium, assembly GCA_964604905.1. Classification (GTDB taxonomy): domain Bacteria; phylum Planctomycetota; class MHYJ01; order MHYJ01; family JACPRB01; genus JACQFK01. The sequence continues at coordinate 777 of CAZSCC010000082.1, read as the reverse complement.
GACCGGATGAAGTCCTTCCAGGGCATGCCTTTCTTGCGCTCCGGGGCGGGAGGGAGCTCGTGACGCAGGAGGATGCTTCCCACGGTCTGGACGCTGATCTTGATCCCCAGAGCCCCGAGGGCTCCCGCGATGCGCTTGTAGCCCCAGCTTCGGTTCTCCCGGGCCAGTTTCAGGATGAGGGCTTCGGTTTGGGTGCTCGTCCGAGGCCGGCCGGCCGTGCGACGCTGCTTCGAGCCGTCGAACTTGCGGGCGATGAGCTTGCGGTACCAGCCCAGCAGGGTTTCTGGAGTGACGAGGGTGGCGACTTCCCGGAGTGCCTTGCGGCCGAGGCGTACCGCGATCTCAGCCAGCGTCCGGCGCTCGGGGTCCGTCAGGCGGAGGCGCTTCTTGAGCTGCCGGCGGAGGATCCTGTTTTCCACCAGGAGGTATTCGTTTCGGAGCAGGAGTTCCTGGTCGACCGTGCCGGTGAGGTAGGCGAGCATCCGTTTCCAGGGCAAGGTGTCCTCCCTCGGGTACCATGTCAAAACGGGGGCCAAGATACTTGGCAACCTGGCCTCGGACGAATTATTAGATAGGACGGGTTCCCTAGGCAGGGTTGCCGCCTCCTGGTGGAGAGGACGCCCCGCGTCATGGGCGCCGCCCCTTGCCTCGTTGAAGGAGGATCATGAACCGACCGGCAAGCGATAGGTCACCCTCGCGAAGGAGGTTCCTCACGGGAATCGCGATGGGAGGCGCCGGTGTGGCCCTGTCGCCTCTCCTCCCGGCGCAGGGGACGGC
>CAZSCC010000081.1:0-7241 GCA_964604905.1 uncultured Planctomycetales bacterium | reverse complement strand
GGGATCAGCTTCGGCGCCACGTTCGTGAAGAAGCCGGGGGGAACCACGTGGATCGAGCTCGGCCAGCGGTAGGACTCGATGCGCAGCATCGGCTCCTGCTTGAGCTCGGGGACGAGCTCGGCGAGCTCCCCCACGGCGCGGAGCGCGAGCGATTTCACCGTCGCCTCCGTCAGCGCCCTCGTCTCGCGGCCCGGCGCGAGCGGCTGGTAGATCGAGAGGATCCCCGGACCGGACTTGGGCGGCACCTTGAAGCCTTTGGTCTCGATCCAGCGCGCCACGATCACGTCGGTGAAGCTCTTGTCCGTGACCCAGGTGTCGTAGGTCTTCGTGTAGTGGTCCTTGCTTGTGAAGACCTGGTGGACGACGTAGTCGGCGTACTTGAGCTGGGAGATCAGCTTCTTCCTATCCTCGGGCAGCGCGGGGAAGATGTGAGCGGTCACTCGAAGCGGGACGGCCAGGATCGCATAGCGCGCGCGGGCGCGGTAGAGCTTGCCCGCCTGCACGTAATCCACCGTCACGCCCTCGCCGTCCTGCTCGACCCGCGTGACGGTGCAGCCCGTGCGGATGAATTCCTTGAGTTTCTCGCCCAGGTGGACGCTCGCCCCGGCCGTGCCGCCCGGCCAGGCGTAGCGCGAGGTGACCTCGGAGGTGTAGAAGTTCGTGAAGGCAAGCGCCGAGACGTCCTCCGTGAAGCAACCGAGCGCCGACTGGCAGTAGCTGTCCAGGTAGGCCTTCAGCTCCTTGCCGAAGGGCTTGATGTAGTCGGCCGCGGAGATCCGGTCGAGAGAGAGGTCGTCCGCCTTCTCCATGGGCTGGATCGCGACCTTGCCGGCCTTGTCGTCCTTCAGCAGCTTCTTGTGGAACGCGCGGAATTCGGCGGGGAGCTTCTTGAACGACGCCTCCTCCCACATGTCGATGATGAGCTCGCCGTTCCGGTAGTAGCTGTCGATCGGCGCGGGGATCTCGTTCTGCTCGATCGGGGTCAGGCCCATCTCCTTGTAGAGCGGCATCACGATCTCGGGCGGCTCCGAGTAGTAGGCCGACCCGCGGCCGTAGACGATCCCGTCGTCGGTGACGCCGCGGAACGCGAGGCCGCCGGGCCGGTCGTTCCGTTCGAGGATGATCACCTTCTTGTCCTTAAGGTACCAGCAGGCGGTGAGCCCGCTCATGCCGCCGCCCACGATGATCGCGTCGTGGAGGCCGGGCACGAGTTCGGGGTCGCCCTTCGGGAGTTCGAAGGTCGCGCTCTCGAAGCCCATGACCTTGACCTGGATGTCCTGCTGGGCCGGGGCGTTCTGAGCGGGGACGGGGGCGTTCACGGCGCAGGAGCCGAAGAGGAGGAACGCGATGAGGAGGTGTTTCATAGGAGGAAGTCTACCTTCCTTACGGGTCATTTGGCCAGTCCGTCCAACACGCGGCGGGCCAGCGCGTTGGCGGGGTCGAGGTCGAGCGCCCGGGCGCACGCCTCGCGGGCCTCCTCGCGCCGACCGAGCTTGGCCAGAAGCGAGGCGAGCTGGGCGTGGACGTAGTCGGAGTCCGCCCGGAGGAGCAGCGCGTCGCGCCATTTCCTTTCGGCGAGGGGCCAGGAGGAGTCGTGCTCGGCGAAGGCGGCTTGCAGGCAAGTCCCGGCGAAGGAGTCGGGGTAGTCCGTGCGGAGCGCCCGGACGCAGCGCGCCTTTTCCTCCAGGTTCCCGATCCGTTCGGCCACGTCGGCGCGGTCGAAGAGCGCATCGGGGTAGTGGGTCGATTCCTTAGGAATGCTTCTCAGCACCCGCAGGGCGAGAGGGTACTTTCCACCCATCCGGAGCGTTCGCGCGTCGAGCCGCGCGTAGAGCGCGATGGAGTCGAAGTAGTCCCGCACGTGGGCGTCGTCGGCGAGCGGGATCCGCAGCTCCTGAAGCCGCTCGAGGACCTCGTGGGCCGCATGCTTCTCGGCCTCGTAGGAGAGGAGGGAAGCCAGGCTCCGGCGGCGCTCGCGGGCCTCGGAGACGCGGGCGGCGTCGGATCCTGGATACGCGTCCAGCGGAAGCGGCCGCTTCCGGATCTCGTCCAGCCATGAGAGAATCCTGGGCTGTAACCTCGTGAACATGGCGCGCGAGGTGGAGTACTCGATCGTGGAGAGGTCGTCGGTGATCAGCGGTGAGGGCCCGGTCGACGACCGGACCGTCGCGGCGTCCGCGATCCAGCGGCCCAGGAGGAGGTCGGCGCCCCGGAACTCCTCGAAATGGAACGGGGCGCCCAAGCGCCGCTCAAGGTCGGGCCAGGGGACGCGGAGGGGAGCCGCGGAACCCAGCAGGATGTAGTCCTGGCCGGGGAAGACCTCCCAGAGGCTCCCTTCGGGGAAGACGGCGAAGAAAGTGCGGAGGATCGCCTGGAAGTCCTCCAGCGGCAGCCGGTACGCATGGACCCACTGGCAGTAGATCCCTCCGGGGCCCAGCCGGCCGCGGGCGGACTCGAAATGATCTCGCGTGAAGAGGCTCGCCATCCCGCTGACCCAGAGATTGGAGGGCTGGGAGACGATGACGTCGTAGGGCTCCCTGGCGAACAGGACGGCGTTGCGCCCATCGCCGATCGTGAGGCGCACGCGCGGGTCCTGGAGGATGCGGCCATTCGCCTCCGTGAAATGGGCCGACGCGCGGACCCCGGCGGGGGAGATCTCCACGCAGTCGATTCGTTCGACGGGGTGGCGCGCCACGGCCCCCAGGGTTACGCCGCTTCCGAGGCCGATGACCAGGACCCGCTTCGGCGCGGGATGGTGGAGGAGCCCGAGGTGTCCCACCGTGCGCTGGGTGGGCATGTCCTCGGTGGTCGTCGAAGCGTCGTTCTTCCCGTTCACCCGGATGGCGAGCGCCCCGCGGGCCGACCGGTGGACGGTGGTGAGACCGTAGGCATCCCAGTACTCCCCCACGATCGTCGACTCGCTCTCGAGATGCTTCCGGAGTTCCGGCCCCGTCTTCCCGGCCGCGTAGAGATAGGCGCCGCTGGCGAGGACGCGCGGATCCCACGAGGGGAGGAACCAGGCGATCATCGCCAGCATGACGGGAGCGAGGGCGAGGGTCCTCCGGGAATCGCGCAGGAGGATGAAGGCGGAAAGCGCGAGGTTGACGGTGGCGGCCAGGAGGATCGAGGCGGCGAGGCCGATCGTCGGGACGAGCAGGAACGAGGCCGCGACCGAGCCGGCGATGCTGCCGACCGTGTTCCACGTGTAGACCGCCGCCACGGAGCGGCCGACGGCGGTCGCCGGTCCGGCGGCGAGACGGAAGGCGAGGGGAAAGACCGCTCCGATCAGGAGGGTGGGGAGGAGGACGAAGAGCGCGATCATCCGGGACTCGGCCCGCAGGATCGCCCCGTAGTCCGACCGGTGGGCCTCGACGATCGGGGCGACGCGGAGCGGCAGGTCCCCCAGGATGGGGAGGAGGACGATCGCGGCGAGTCCGATGGCCGCCTGGAGGGCCGCCAGGATGGGGAGGGGATGCCTGAAGCGGGAGACGAACCGTGCCGAGACGGCGCTCCCCGCGGCGAGTCCGAGGATGAAGGCCGTCAGGATGAGCGTGAAGGCGTAGACGGTCGAGCCCATCGAGAGGATGAGCGACCGCGTCCAGGTGACTTCGTAAACGAGCGCCGAGAAGCCCGAGAAGGCGGCGACCCAGAGGGCGAGCGGCCGGGGGCGCGGCTCGGGGGGGAGCGACGGGCTGACCTCCCCCGACCGGCCGCGGGCGACCGCGACGGAGGCGACGCCGATGGCGAGGTTGAGCGCGACTGCGACCCACGTCGTCGCGCGTAGGCCCACCGTGGGGATGAGCCAGAAGCCCGAGAGGAGCGTCCCGGCCACTCCGCCGAACGTGTTGACCGCGTAGGCGAGTCCCGCGTGTCGCGCGGCCTCCTCGCCCGAGTCGCAGAGGAACCGCGACAGGACCGGAAGGGTCGCTCCCATGAGCGTGGTCGGGACGATGAGGACGATCCCGACCAGGAGGACGCGGAGTGCGGCGTAGAGGGGGGCGATCTCGCCCACGGAATTCCAGAGGAGGCGGAAGATCGGCTCGCTTGCGGCGATCAGGAAGGGGACCAGGGCCGCGGAAAGCGCGATGCCCGCTTCAAGGAGTCCGTACAGTCGGAGCAGGGATCCCCCCTGGCGGCGATCGGCGGCCCGTCCGCCCCACCACGCTCCGAGCGCCAGGCCGCCCATGAAGACGCCCACCACCGTGCCGAGCGCGTAGGTCGTGTTGCCGATCACCGTCCCGGCGACGCGGATCCAGACGACCTCGTAGAGCAGGCCGCAGAGGCCGGAAATGAAGAAGAAAGCGAGGACCAGGGGGCGCATAGGCCCACCAGTGTAGCGGGCCGAATCAGGAATTACGAATCACGAATCGCCGGGTCTACTTTGGCAGCGCCGCCTTCGATTTCGTTTTCAGCTCGTGTTCCCCGGGAAGCGCGGCCAGGACGTCATAGAACTTCTTGTCGAACGCGGCCTGCGGATCCAGGATCCACTCCTGCTTGCCGGCCCAGTCGCGCACCCGGGCGATCTCCGCGTCGTTGACCGACCAGCCGGTCGTGCCGGAGGCCATGAGATTGATCGTGTCTTGGCGGTGGGGGAGACCCATGGCGTGCCCGATCTCGTGCGAGGTGACCCGGGGGAGCGGTTCGTCCACTCCGCCTTTCACGGCGCGCAGGGCCGCCGTATCCTTCACGAAGATGGCGTCCCGTGCCATGAAGACGCCGTTGGTCGACAGGAGGTGCACGTAGTAGACGTGGATCATCCCGGCGTCCCGCCCCTTTGCCGGCCGGGCGGCCTTGAACTGGTCGAACTCGGCAGCGGCCCCCTGGAATCCCTCGGGAACGACGGCGTCCTCGCTCACGACCGACTCGATCCGCGGGGCGAGGCCGGCCTTGTTCCAGATCCGGCTGATCTTCTCGAAGACCCGCTGCACGTCCTTCTCCTCGAGCCGGCAGTTGAGGGCGTCCTCCGTCTTGGATCGAAGGAGATGGACGCGGACGGGGATGATCCGGAAGTCCTCGTAGGCGAAGGTCCGCGTCGCCTCGTGGACGGCGGGGTCGAAATGCTTCTCCTGCGCCAGGAGGAGCAGGATCGCGACCGCATTCCGCATACTTCTCTAACGCCGGCCAAACCCTTCGTGAAGGAGGACCGGAGCGAAGACGGCCCCCAGGCTGGGACGGGCCTGTCCGCCGACCAGGCGCGCGGTATCCGTCTCGTAGCGGTCGCCGGGCGGAAGCCTCGAAGGGGTCTCGTTCATGGCGCGGAGGACGTCCGCGGCGGCGGCGCGGTCGAGGAACAGCAGGGCGTCCACCCGCATCTGAGGCCGTCTGCTGTCGAGGGGCGCTCCGAAGCGGCCGGCGCGGCGTCGCGCGAAGGCGGTCTCGCGCGCGAGGGCGGTTTCCGGGACGAGGCCGAGGCCCAGCAGGCGGTCGGCGAGGAAGTGGGGCTTCAGGCTCCACCCCTCCCGGTCGCCGAACGAGAGCGAGGTGTGGTCGCCCGCATCCGCCTGGGTGAGCCAGCGCTTCATCCGCTTCTGCGCCTCGTCGCGGAACTCGGGGAGCGTAGCGAGCGCCAGGATCGAGGCGAGGATGGGATGGGTCTCTCCGGACCCCCAGAGCTCCTCGTTCGCCGCCTCCACGAGGACCTGCCCGAGCTTCTGGAGCGTGCGCGCGTCTCCCTCCCGGGCGAGAGCGGCGAGCAGGAGGAGGACCGCGGTGGATTCGATCCGCTGATCGTCCGGCTGCGCCTGGCCGGTGGCGGCGGGGTAGAGGCCGAGATCGCGCGGGGCGTGGCGCTCGCTCCACTCTGCGCGGCGGAGCGCCTCAAGGACGGGGGCGACCTGCATCGCCAGCAGTCTGGGGTTGAAGGCCAGGAGCGCGGGCGCGCCGGCGTAGAGGGTCTCCAGGGCCTGGACCGGGCTCGCGCCCGAGGCGTCGAACGACTTCGAAAAATAAAGGGGCTGTCCCTTGTGGAGAACGAGTTCGTGGGCCGCGAACGTCTGGCGGAACGTGAGCGCGGCGAGCGCGGCGAGGGGCTCGCCTCCGGCGTCGCGCGCCCGCGCGAGCACCTCGGCGTCCAGGGCGAGGGCGCGGGTGCGGAGTTCGTCGCACAGGGAGGCCGCCCGGGCGACCAGCGCGAAGCCGTCGTCGAAGGACCGGGTCCAGTAGGACGGGCAGACCGCGCCGAAATAGAGGATCGCCTCGCGGCGGACGTGGGCCAGAAGAGCGCGGCGCGCCACGGGGGCCTTCACGAGCCCGAGGTCCCACGCGTGGGCGAAGACGGGCCAGTCCTCGTTGGCGGGGCGAGGGTAGCGCAGGTCCCGTTGCGGCGCCGTCCCGTCGACGAACGCCTGGCGCACTTCCTTGTCGACGCCGTACTGCGACAGGGCCGGGTCGACGGCCGTCCAGTGGATGTCGCCCCAGTCCGGGAAGGAGGAGGTCTCCCGGAAGAGCCGCGGCTGAGTGGGGCGGATGCGGAAGAGGCCGTCGAACGTGATGCGCCGGTCGGTCGAGCCGACCGCCCACTCACCGGTGATGTCGAGGTGGAGTTGGATCTTTCGCCCGGTCCGACTCATGACCTCGGCGCGGACGTAGGCGACCGGGAGCGAGAGGACGTCCAGGTCGCGCGGGTCGAGGGGAGAAAGGAATTCGAGCTTGAGCCGCACGTCCTCGATGGAAAACTCGACCTCCGTACGCGTGGGCCAGACGCGGACGGCCTCCTGCCTCATGGGCGGGACGGGGGAGCCCGGCATGCCGAGGAAGCGGTAGGCCTTCCCGTCGACGCGGAGGAGCCCGGCCATGCCCTTGACCTGTCCGTTCCAGAGCTTGGGGGAATCGTCGGTGAGTCGGTCGCCGAAGAGCCAGACGTTCAGGTAGGGGGTCTGGACAATGAGCGGGAGGGCCGGAGCGCGGAACGCGGGGAGCTCGGCGGGGGGGTACCCCTTGCGCGGCTCCGCCGGAACGCAGCCAGCGCCCAGGGCGAGGACCAGGAGCGCCCATCGCGATCCCCCGCGGGCGATCATCCAGTCTCCGGCTACCCGCGGACGACTTCCAGGTGCGGCTTGTCCGTCTTGAACGCCTCGCCCACGATGCGGGCGTCGGTGATCCCTCGTTCGTGGATCTTCTTCAGGCACGCGTCGGCGTCCTTCGCCTGGATCCCGAAGAAGAGGCCGCCCGAGGTCTGGGGGTCCCACAGGAATACTTTCTCGGCGTCGCTGAAGGCGCCCTTGAACTCGATGTGGCCCTTG
>CAZSCC010000080.1:0-7166 GCA_964604905.1 uncultured Planctomycetales bacterium | reverse complement strand
CGGTGACCTGGGCCTTCCGCACCGCCGGCCTGCACCTCTCGGTCACCCTCCCGAACGTCACGGGCCCGAGCCCCCGGTTCACGCTCAAGTTCGATCGCCCGGTCGATCCGGCGAGCCTCGAGGGACGGGTGCGGTTCGTGGGCAATCCTGAGCGGATCGAAGCGCGCCTCGACGGCTTCCGCGTCGAGCCCGCCCGGCCGCTGCCCCACGGCACCGAATGGAAGCTCGCGATCGACTCCGTCACCTCCAAGGACGGCGCCGAGCTAGGGGCGTGGTCGCGCGAGTTCCGCGTCTGCCCTCCCCTCCGTCTCCTCTCGTCGACGGGCCGGTCGGACGTCGGCCAGGCGAATGACCTCTCGCTCGTCTTCTCCAACCCGGTCGATGAGAAGGAACTGCGAGAGCGGCTGACGATCCGCCCGAAGGCCGAGTTCTCCCTCTCCGCGTGGCAGGGCCACGTCCGCGTCACGGGGACGTTCCAGGCGGGGACCACCTACTGGGTCCAGATCGCGGAGGGCGTGCGCGACTCCTATGGGAACCGGATGGGCGCGGCCTCGGCGACCGTCGCGATGCCCGCCTACACGCCGACGCTCGGGCTCCTCGAGAAGGGGACGTATCTCGAGCCGCACGGGATGCTCGCGGTGCCGCTCTACTGCGTGAACGCCCCCGAGGCGCGGGTCGTCGTGAACCGCCTTCCCGGAATGCCTTGGGAGTTCGAGGGGGAGGTCCTCTCCGACGTTCTTCTCGCCGGCAACAGCGAGCCCAACGAATTGTTCACCCACGGGATCGCGCTCCCGGGGACTGGCCACTACCGCGTGGAGGCATCGGCGCCCGACCTTGGTCTGCAGGAAGTGCGGTACTACCAGGTCACCGATCTTGCGATCACCTTCAAGCTCGGGCGTACCCGGTCGCTCGCGTGCGTCACGTCGTTCGAGAGCGCGCAGCCGAAGCCGGACGTGGACCTCGAACTCTACGACGAGGAGGGCCGCCTCCTCTACATGGGCATGACGGATGGCGAGGGGCGCCTTTGGATGCCGGGCCGGCCGATGGTCGACCGCCGCCCGCGGTACCTCGTCGCGCGGACCGATGGCGACCGGGCCTGGATCGATCTCCGCAGGGCCGAGATCGAGACCTGGCGGCTCCCGGTGCGGGCCCGCGACCCCGAGGAGGAGATGCCGCTCGAAGTCTTCCTCTTCACCGAGCGGCCGATCTACCGCCCCGGCGAGACCGTCCGCGCCAAGGGATGGTGGAAGGGCGCAAAGGCGGAGACGATCCGCCTCGAGCTGCGCGACGGGCGCAACGACCTGAAGGAGAGCGTGGTCTGCCGGCTCTCGCCCACGGGGGGCTTCGACGCGTCGTTCCGCCTCGGCGATCAGGCCCCGTCCGGCTCCTACGAGATCGCGGCCGTCGTCGGGGCGCGGAAGTCCGCCCATGATTTCCAGGTGGGCTCCTATCGGGCGCCCAGCTTCGAGGTGAAGGTCCAGCCCTCGCGCCCTTATGCGCTCTCCAAGGACAAACTCGAGGCGACGGTCGAGGCCCGCGCCTACTTCGGAGCTCCGCTCGCCGGCGCCGCCGTCCACTGGTACGCCTGGGTCGAAGGGGCGGGCGAGGAGGCGCGCGGGGAAGGGGTGCTCGACCGCGAGGGCCGCTTCCGGATCGCCTACCGGCTTGGGGTGAAGCCGGGCGAACTCGTCATCAACGCGACCGTCACCGACGCGGCCCACCAGTCGGTCTCGAGCCAGGCATCGCTCCGGATCCGGCCCGCGGAATATGAGGTGGAAGCGAAGGCCAAGGAGTGGCTCGTCGAGGCGGGCCGGCCTCTCGAGATCGCCTACGCCGTGAAGCGCGCCGACGGGACCGCGGTGAATCGCGAGGTCGCGGTGCGCCTCGTCCGCCGCTCGTGGTCCCACGTCCAGCAGCGCACGGCCGGTCACGGCTGGAGCTACACGTGGGAGAAGCACGACGACCTGGTCGCCGCGGGATTCGCCGACGGCGGCCGCTGGACGGGCGTCCCGCAGGAGCCCGGCCCTCATGTCGTCGAGATGCGCGCGATCGACGACGCGGGGCGCGAATCGCTCGCGTCGGTCGAGGTGGACGTAATCGGCCCCGGCGAGGGGGCGTGGCATCCCCGGAACGACCTCGCCGTCGCGCTCGTGCCGGACCGCGAGCGCTACCGCGTGGGAGAGACCGCGCGCGTGCTGGTCAAGAACGCCCCCGCGGGGTCGAGGGCGCTGGTGACGCTGGAACGCGAGGGAGTCTCCGAGTCGCGCTGGATCGACGTCCCCACGGGCGCCCCGGTGATCGAAGTCCCGATCCGGACGGAACATCTCCCTAACATCCATATGGGCGTGGTCCTCCTGCGCGGACGCACGGGGGACGATCGGGGCCCCGACGGGGAGGATCGTGGCCGGCCGTGCTTCCGATACGGATACGCGACGCTCGAGGTTGACGCCTCCGGCGAGCGGCTGCCGGTGGAGGTGACGACCGTCCGCGACGCGCTTCCCGGGAGCGAGGTGACGGTCGAGATCGCGACCGCTCCACGCGCGGAGATTGCGGTCGCGGTGGTCGATCAGGCGGTACTGGCGCTCCTCGACGGACAGGACCCCGACCCGCACACGTTCTTCACGTCGCCGCGGCCCCTCCGAGTGGAGATGTCCGAGGCGCGGCCCGGGCTCGCGGTGCGCCGGGCGCTCGACGTGCGAGGCAAGAAGGGCCGCCCGGGCGGCGACGGTGGGACGGACAAGGAGGGGCGATCCCTGCGCAAGGACTTCCGCGGCACGGCCTATTGGAATCCCCGCGTCGAGGCGGACGGGCAGGGGAAGTCCGTCGTCCGGTTCAAGCTCCCCGACAACCTGACGCGGTGGCGCGTGATCGCGATCGCGGCGGCCAGCGGCCGCTGGGGCACGGGCCACGCGACGTTCGAGGCGCGCAAGCCTCTCATGATCGTCTCCGGCCTCCCCCGGTTCGCCTGCCTGGGCGATGAGTTCGAGGCGCGGTTCGTGGTGCACAACCGGTCGGGCTCGGCCGGGAGCGCGCGCGTCGAGATGGACGGCGCCGTGCGTGAGGTCGAAATCGCCGACGGAGCGGCGAAGCCCGTCGTCTTTCCGGTGAAGGCCCGATCGCCCGGGCCCTGGCGGTTCGCGGTGCTGAGCCGGCTCGGAGACCACGAGGATCGTCTCGAGGTGACCTTGCCCGTCCGCTTCCCTGCGGCGACCGAATCGAAGTTGCTGACGGGTCGGATCCATAAGAACGGAACGGTGTCGCTCCCGTCTTTCGCGAACGTCGATTCGGTCGAGCTCGTGCTCGGCAGGAGCGCGCTCGTGCCCCTGGAAGGCCGGCTGCGCCACCTGCTCGACTACCCCCACGGATGCGTGGAGCAGACGACGTCGAAGACGATCCCGCTCCTGGCGTGCCGGGACCTCGGGATCGAGGGGACGGACGAGCGGATCCGCGCCGGGGTCGCGCGGCTGCTCTCGATGCAGACGTCGGGCGGCGGTCTCGCCTACTGGCCCGGGGAACGCGATCCCCATCCGGCGGGGAGCGTCTATGCGGCCCACGCGCTGCTGCTCGCGCGGCGGGAGGGGTTCGAGGTGCCCGCACCGGCGATGGAGGGGCTCCTCAAGTACGTGGAAGGAATGCTCCGTGAAGGCGTGGGGGCGTGGCAGACCTACGCGCTCTATGTGCTCGCGCTGGCGGGGCGGAGGCACGAGGCCTATCTTCAGTCGCTGGAGCGGGACCCCTTCCTGGCGCTCGCGGCGATCGAGATGGGGAAGCGCGACCAGGCCCGGCTGATCCTGGGGCGGATCTCGAAGGCGCCCGCCGGCGATCTCTTCCAGTCGGAGCTGCGGACGCGGTGCGCGGCGGCTATGGCGAGGGGCCGACTCGGCGAGGATCCGGGGGTCTCGGCGCGGGCGCTGGCCGAGGAGGCGACGCGGACGTACGAGCGGGCGTGGACGCTGCTCGCCGCGCGCGAGATCTCGGGAAGTCCCGAGGCGAAGGCCCGGTACGTGAAGGTCTTTGTCGGCGATCGGCTGCTCTCGGAGTGGCCGCTGGAGGGGATCGTCCGGCTCTCGGTGCCGGCGGGACGCCTTCGGTTCGAGACGGACGGCAGCTTCTGGTACTCCGTCCTGGTGAAGGGCCAGCAGCCGGAGGGCCGGGCCGAGGATCGCGGCTTTTGGATCCGCAGGACCTACACCCGCGCGGGCGAGGTGTCGCCGCGGCTCGACTTCAAGGCGGGCGACCTCGTGGTGGTGCGCGTGACGGCGGCGGCGCCGAAGCCGCGGTCGTACGTGGCGCTCGAGGATCCCCTCCCGGCGGGGTTCGAGCCGGTCGACCTCCGTTTCCGGACGGAAGCGGGGTTCGACGCGCGCGGGGACTGGTTCACGTATGTCGAGCGCCGGGACGACCGGGTCTTCGCCAGCCTGCAGGAGATGTCGGCGGGGTCGCGCGAGCTGGTCTATTTGGCGCGCGCGACGACGGCGGGGACCTTCGCGGCGCCCGCGCCGCGGGCCGAAGAGATGTACGGCCCGGACGTATGGGGTCGCGGGCCGTCCGCTGCGGTGAGGGTCCGATGAAGCGAGCCCGGAGATGGCTGCTCGCCCTCGTCCTTGCGGCGGTCGGCTATGTCTATCTCATTCCCTTTCCGGAGGAACTGCTGGACCGCCGGCGCGTGACGCCCGTGCGGGTCAGCGATCGGGAGGGGCGGCCCCTGCGGGAGGGGCTCACTCCGGACGGGACGCGGTCGCAGTGGGTTGCTCTTTCGGAGATCTCCCCCTGGCTCGTGCGGGCGACGATTGCCGCTGAGGACCGGCGGTTCCGCGGCCATGTGGGCGTGGACCCGTGCGCGGTGCTGCGCGCGGCGAAGGACGACCTCGCGGCAGGTCGAATCGTCTCGGGCGCGTCGACGATCACGATGCAGCTCGTGCGGCTTCTGCGGCCGCGGCCGCGGTCGTTCCTCGGGAAGCTGGACGAGGCGGTGCTCGCGTTCCGCCTTGAGCGGCGGCTCTCGAAGGATGAGATCCTGGAGGAGTATCTGAATCGGTCTCCGTATGGGGGGAACGTCGTCGGCGCGGAGGCCGCGGCGCGGCGGACGTTCGGAAAGCGTGCGCGCGATCTGTCGCCGGCCGAGGCGGCGCTGCTGGCGGGTCTCCCGCAGTCCCCCGCCCGGCTCGATCCGCTGCGGTGGCCCGAGCGGGCGCGGAAACGGCAGCGGTGGATCCTGGAGGCGCTCGGCGTTGAGGGCGAGGTGCTGCAGGGGGTGATCGGCCCGGCAGGGCATCCGCACGAGGCGGCCACGTTTGTCGACTGGGTCACGCGCCCCGGCGACGTCGAGCTGCGGACGACGCTCGACCTCGATCTGCAGCAGGCGGTGGAGGGGATCGTGCGTCAGTCGGCGGCGCATCTTGATCGGTGCGGTGCGGGAGAGGCGGCGGTGGTGGTGCTCGACATCGCGAGCGGCGAATTGCGCGCTTTCTCGGGGCCGGCGGCGGGGCGTCGGTCGCCCGGGTCGACGCTCAAGCCGTTCGTCTATGCGCTCGCGATCGAAGGGGGGAAGACGCCGGCCAGCCTGTACGACGACGCGCCGCTGCACTTCGAGACGCCGACGGGCGACTACGCGCCGCGGAACTACGACGGGCGGTATCACGGACCGGTGACGCTTCGGCAGGCGCTGGCCAACTCGCTGAACGTGCCGGCGGTGGTGGCGCTGCGGGAGACGGGAATGGACCGATTCGTCGGGCTGCTGCGCGGGACTGGAATGGAGGGGGTCGATCCCGACCCTCGCCGGCACGGCCTTGGGATCGTGATCGGGAACGCGTGGGTCTCGCCGGTCGAGCTCGCGGGGGCCTACGCGATGCTGGCGCGGAGCGGAGTCTACCTAGCGCCGCACGGTCGGCCGGGGCCTGCCGAGGCGCGGCGGCTCCTCTCTCCCGTGGCGGCGTACCTGATCGCGGACGTGCTCTCGGACGACGGCGCGCGGGCCCTGTCGTTCGGGACGGGGACGGACCTCTCGTTCGATTTCCGGGTGGCGGCGAAGACAGGGACGAGTCCCGACCACCGGGACAACTGGGTGGCCGGCTTCACGTCGCGACACGCGGTGGTGGTGTGGGTCGGGAACGCCGACGGCCGTCCGCTGCGGGGTACGAGCGGAGTCGAGGGCGCGGGCCCGATCTTCCGCGCGGTGATGTCGCGCCTCGAGGGCCCCTGGCTCCCGCGTCCTCCCGGGGTGGAGTCGATCGAGGTCTGCGCCGAGACGGGGCGGCTTCCGGGGGAGGGCTGCGGCCGGCGGATCTCGGAGCTGTTTCCCGAGGGCCGGGGCCCGGGGTCCGTGTGCGTTCCCCGTCGCGAAGCCTTCCGGCTCGAGACGCCGCAGGCCTGGGACCGCTACTTCCTCGATCCGTCGGCTCCCGCCTCGGCCCGCTTCATGCTGTTCCGGGCCCACGCCCCGGAAGGAGTCGAGGTGGAATGGCGCGTGGACGGCCGGCTCCTCGAGGTGACGCGAGGCCCTCACGAGTTCCGCTGGCCCGCCTCTCCCGGCGCCCACGAGCTCCGCGTCCTCTGCGAACGCGACGCGATCCTCCGCCCCTTCCACGTCCGCTGAATTGTCCGACAATTCGCCCAAATCGTACGAGGCAGGTTTGCGCCATTTGTCGGACAAATGGCGCAAACCTGCCTCGTTGATTTACGCCGTATTGTCCGACAATTGACCGGGATCAGGCGCGGGCCCCTCCTGACAGGGGAGGTGGTATACTGGGGACGTCCGGCATGACGCCTCCCCCCTCGAGTCCGGCCCCGAGCGACCCGGGCGGCCCCAAGCCCGTCGTGGGAGCCACTTCCGACAGCCGGCCGGAGGTCACCCCCTACGACGAGACCGTCCAGCTCAACAAGAGGACCGACCGGCGCACGAAGTCCGAGCCCGCCCTCCCCGACGAGGCCTTCAGCGCGCCGCACACCGCACGCTTCGGAAAATTCATCCGCACGAAACGGCTCGGCGCCGGTGGAATGGGCGAGGTGTGGAAGGCGTGGGACACCGTGCTCGGCCGCTGGGTGGCGCTCAAGTTCCTGAAGGGCGGGGACGACGACGAGATCGCCCGCTTTCGCCGCGAGGCCCAGACCGCCGGCCGCCTCCACCACACCAACATCGCCGCCATCTACGAGGTCGACGAGGACCA
>CAZSCC010000079.1:0-8850 GCA_964604905.1 uncultured Planctomycetales bacterium | reverse complement strand
ATCTAGCCACATCTTGGCGCCGCTGTCAACACAACGGCGTGTGTACAGGCCCCACACGTCTCGCCTGCCTTGCTCTACGTCATCGAAAGTGCGAAAGTCGGGCTAGCGGCTGCGATCGAGACCATCACGCGCCATCTGCGGGACAGCGAACCCTAGAAGGCGGGTTCTTGGAATCGGTGCGGCAGGACGGACCTCAATCACGCACTCCGGATCGCGGCGCCACGCGATGGCCTGCTCGAGGGCGCGCCGCCGTGCTCGATCGCTCAAACATCGGCCGTGGCCCGGCGATCCGTTTGACGACCAAATCACACTCAGACAACGATTCTCGAGCGTCGCGCACTCCGGGGCCCGCTGTGCGGGGATTCAAGAGTTTCTTTTACCATCGCGCAGCTGTGGAAGCGTCTCCAACCTCCGGCGTTGAACCCATGCATCCTCTTTCTAGAGAGGGCTAAGCGGCGTTGGGTCTCACGACGGATTCCTTTTTAGCCCGCTCCCGCCGAGAGGCCAGAAGCGAGGCACCGACGCCGGCGGCCAAAATAAGCAGGACGACAGCGAGGAGGTAGAGGTTGAAGTGCTGCCCCACCAGTGTCTTTAGCCACACGTGGGTCATCATTTTCGCTCCCACCACCATCAGCACGACGGCGAGCGACACCTTCAGGTAGCGGAATTCGTCGATCATCCCAGCCAGGGCGAAGTAGAGGCTCCGCAACCCCAAGATCGCGAACACATTGCTCGTGAATACCAAGAATGGGTCGCCCGTGATAGCGAAGACGGCCGGGATCGAATCGATCGCGAAGATGAGGTCCGTGAACTCGACCATCACGAGTGCCAGGAAGAGCGGTGTGGCCAGCAGGGCCCCTCGGCGGGCCCCCGCCACAACCTGATCGACTTCCACCACGGCGCCTGGTGTGGCGGCCTTCAGGGAGGCGATCGAGCCCGCGCGCACGAAAAAGTGCTCCCCGTGGAAACGCTCGCTCACCGGGAAGAGCCGCCGAGTCAGCCGAACGACGAGGTTGCGGTTTGGGTCCATCGTGTCCGTCTTCAGCAGGAGCATCTTGATCCCGGTTACGATCAGAAAGGCGCCGAACACGTAGATGATCCAGGTGAAGCGCTGAATGAGCTGACCACCCACCGCGATCATCGCCCCACGCATGACGAGAGCGCCCACGATCCCCCAGAACAGGACCCGGTGCTGGTATATGCCGGGGACCGCAAAAAAGCCGAACAGCATCGCGATCACAAAGATGTTGTCTACCGCGAGTGACTTCTCGACCAAGTACCCGGTGATGTACTTGACCGTCGCGCTTGTCCCGTCGTTGTAAACGAGCCCCACCCCCTCCAAGGTATGCGGGGCTATGGTCATAAGGTCGGGGGTGAGACCCAAGCCCAGCCAGTGGCGCTCGTAACCGAAGTAGATGAAGACGGCAAAGGCCAGGCCAAGGCCGATCCAGAAGCCGGACCATCGCAGGGCCTCTCTCACGGACACCACATGGGCCGTCCGATGGAATACCCCAAGGTCGAGGGCCAAGAGGATCAAGATCAGGGCAATGAAACCTGCGTACATCCAAAGCATGTGAGAAGCATCCAGAAAGATTCAGCCTGGGGGTCGCGGACCCAGGTAGTATACCGAGCAGCCGGGGCGCCATGTGACCAGAACTGCTTCTCGTGCCACCCCTGCGGCAACAGAAGTGGAAGGATCGCGATCGAGAGGAGGAGGCCCACGAAAGGGATGATGCTCCAGGCCGGCGTCACGGGAGGAAAGACAGCAGCGAAACTCATCGCCCCTAAGGCCCTCCCTCGTGAACCGCGGCGATTCGTGCTCCGTGAGCGCACGCCGGGCTGGCGTTTGGAATCTCCACCGCCCCCAGTCGCCGCTAAGCCGGAGGCTCCCGAGACAGGTCCGCTCTATGGGACGGTCGCATGCTCATTCCTCCAAACATGATGCCCACCCTTTAGTCAAAGAGTTCGGATCCAGCTTCCGCGACGGCGCGGGCACCTGTCTGTATCGTCGTCCCGGAGCCTTTCTTCCGTTTCGTGGTATTCCGCGCCGCCCTCGGCCTTCTCGATAAAGCGATCCAGTTCGCCTTTGTCGAGCCACACGCCTCGGCACTCCTCGCAGATGTCGATCTCGACTCCCTGACGGGTCCGCTCTTCGAGCGTTTGCTGCTTGCAGCGGGGGCAGTTCATGAGTCGCTCCTTTCTTTGTTCTCCGATGTTCCCTCTTACGCAAGTCTCGGGCCAATCGAACCTCCCCGCTGCCCGAAGAGGGTGGGAACTTGTTCATGCAGGGCTGGGATGGGATCATTCTGCTGGTCGACCTCCGGGAAGAGCGCGCCCGGGAGAGCTATCAGGACTTTGTCCGCCGTCACATCCTGGCTCGCTAACTGAGCCCCTCAGCCACGGACCCGACCCCCTTCCATTCACGTGGACGCGGCATTTCGTCTCCGGCTCCATTCGGGGATCTGCAAAGGGATTCTTATTCCTGCAATAGGGCCCTGCGAATCTGGGCGAGCGCCTTTGGCATGCACCTTGCTGTGTACAAGGAGCCAAAGAAAAGAGGTGGCAAGCTTATGAACGATCAGAAGAAGACCGAGGTCGAAGGCACCAAGCCCCCGAGCCGCAGAGGAGGAGGGATCCTGGCTTTCTGGCTTCTGGCGGCGGGAGTCTGGTTCGTCTGGGATCCCCTGCGCACGTCCGTCGCGTCGAAGACCGCGGACGTTTCGATCATCGAGTACCTCGAGCTCAGGAAGGCGGGGCGAGTCTCGAGCGCGAAGCTCACCGGCGACCGGCTGGAGGCCCAAGTCGCGGCTCCCGGCTTTACCCGGGAGAATCGCACCTTTCCGAGCGTTCGGGTACACGTGCCGCCCGCATACCTCTCGGATCCGGCCACGTTCGCCTCGCTTCATGAGGGGCTCGCGGCCGGCGCCTTCTCGACCGCCCCGGCCCCAGGGCCGAGTTTCCTCACGCTCCTGGCGGTTCAGATTCTCCCATGGATCCTGATCCTGGGCGGGCTCGTCTGGTGGTCGCGCCGGCAGACGAGCGCCGCGGGGGGGCCCGGAGGGATTTTCTCCATCGGCAAGATCCGGGCCGTCCAGGTCGAAGGCAAGTCGACCGAGACCCGTTTCTCCGACGTGGCCGGCGCCGACACCGCCAAGGAAGAGCTCCAGGAGGTCGTCGACTTCCTCAAGAACCCCGGCAAGTTCGAGCGCCTGGGCGCCCGCATCCCGCGGGGCATCCTCCTGGTCGGGCCTCCGGGGACGGGAAAGACCCTCCTCGCCCGGGCGGTGGCCGGCGAGGCCGACGTGCCCTTCTTCTCGGTCACGGGATCGGACTTCGTCGAGATGCTGGTCGGCGTCGGGGCCTCCCGCGTCCGGGACCTCTTCGGAAAGGCGAGGGAGAAGGAGCGGGCCATCATCTTCATCGACGAGATCGACGCCGTGGGACGCCGGCGCGGCGCGGGGCTCGGCGGCGGCCACGACGAGCGCGAGCAAACCCTCAACCAGATCCTGGTCGAGATGGACGGTTTCCTTCCTCGGCAGGGCGTGGTCGTCCTGGCCGCGACGAACCGCCCCGACGTCCTGGACCCGGCCCTCTTGCGCCCGGGACGCTTCGACCGCCAGGTCATGGTCGACCTCCCCGACGTGAAAGGACGGGAAGCGATCCTCAAGGTTCACGCGCGAAAGATCCTGCTCGGGAAGGACGTCGACTTCTCCCGGATCGCCCGCATGACGCCGGGACTCTCGGGCGCCGACCTCGCCAACCTGCTCAACGAAGCCGCCATCCTCGCCACGCAGCGGGGCGCGCTTGATGTGGGCCACCGGGAGATCGAGGAGGCCCGGGACAAGGTGCTCTTCGGCCGGCCCGGTCGGACCCTCGAAGTGATCGAGGAGGAGCGGCGCCTGTCCGCGGTCCACGAGTCGGGTCATGCACTCGTGGCTCTGGCCCTCCGGCCTCACGCGGATCCCGTCCACAAGGTGACGATCGTCCCGCGTGCCCGGATGGGAGGCGCCACCATGTTCCTGCCCGAGGAGGAGCGCTCCTCCCTCTCCCGGCGGCGGGCCCTCGCGCAACTGAGCGTCCTCATGGGAGGGCGGGTCGCCGAGGAGCTCTACCTGGACGACATCTCGACGGGAGCCGTCGACGACATCAAGCGCGCGACCGAGTTGGCCCGCGCCATGGTGACGGAGTGGGGGATGAGCGGCCTGGGGGCCGCTCGATACTCGCAGAACGAGGAGCATCTCTTCCTGGGGCGGGAGGTGGCGCGCACGGCCAACGTGTCCGAGGTCACGCTCAGGGAGATCGACCTCGAGGTCCGCAGGCTCCTCGACCAGGCGTATGAGGAGGCGCGAGGGATCCTGGGAGCCCATGCCGGGGCCGTCGAGAAGGTTTCCGGCGCTCTCCTCGAGAAGGAGACCATCGACGGGGATGAGCTGGCTCGGCTGGCCGGGAAGGTGGGAGGCCGGGAGGGCTATGTGCCGCTTCGCGGAGGTGCCCTCTCCATGAACCTGAGCCGAGGAATGGAGTCCGCGGGATGAACTCCTTCGCATTCAAGCGGCTAACGCGACGCTGGTCGCCGCGCACCGCGATGGTGCTGGGAGCTCTAGGGCTGCTCGCGGTCTCCTGCGCCCTCGCGCTCCTGCTCCTTCCGCCGGACGCCTGGGTTGCCCTATTCGCGATGGCCGGACTCAAGCTGACCTCGGCTGGGAACTTCGTCATCTTCGCTCCAGTCCTGGAGCCGTCGATTCCGCTAAGCCCGTGGGTCCTCGCCGCGCTGGTCATCACGCTCGACGCCGCGGTCGTCCTCATGGCGGCCGCCTCGCTAGGTTTTCTGCGTCGTGCCGGCGGCATCGGGGCTTGGATCCGCGAGACGGAGCGATCCCAGCGCGCCCTCCTCGAGCGAAGACCCTGGATCCGCCGCTGCGCCGGAATCGGCCTGGCCACGCTCGTGATCCTTCCCGGCCTCGGGGCGCTAACCGGTACGTTCTTCGGCCGACTCCTGGGCCTGGGCTTCTGGCAAACGTTCGGGTGGATCATGGCCGGGACCGCCGTCGTCGGTTCCGCTTTCGCCTCCGGGGCGTCCGCTCTCGCGCCGGTTCTTGCACCCCTCCAAGACGAGCTTTGGTTTCGCGCCGTGGGGCTGGGATTGCTTCTCGTCTCCATCGCGGCCGTCGCCGCTCGGATCGCTTGCCAAGCTCTGGGAAGGAAGCGTGCGTGCCAGGAGTCTTAGCATGGAGCGCCTCTTCCGTCGCCGTGCCGGCCGCCCTCCACGTGGGCGCTCCCGCCAAGCGAACCCCGGGTTCTACATTACGCTTCCGCTGGCCATCCCCTTTCCGTTCAATGTGGTGGCGGGCATTCCCCTCTAATTGGAGACTCGCGTGCCTGATCCTCAGGTGATTTGATGCAGCCGATCAAGCGGGTGCAGATCGTGGCCGATAGGGTGTCGCTCGGGCTTGTCCTCGACGTCGTGCACGCGGCGGGAGCGTCCGACTTCACCGTTTTCCGGGACGTGCAAGGCGAAGGCGAACGGGGCAGAATCTGCCTCGTCTCAGAGGGCGTATGGGTGTACTGACGCTGCCCGGCGTCTTCAGCGCCGACCTCGCCGGGCTCTACCGGACCCGGCTCATCGGTGCCGTCGCGCTCGGGGCCGCCGCCATCGCGGGAGCCGGCTGCGGCTTCGTGGAAAGCGCGGGGCCGCTCCTGGCGGTCGCGGGCGCCGGGGTGGCGGCCGCCGTGCTGCTCTTTGGCGCCTCGCTTCGCTGGGGGTATCACGCGGCAGTCGCCGCGGGGTCGCTCGTCGCCGACATCCTATTTCTGACGGTGTTCCTCCACTTCTCCGGGGACATCGAGAACCCGCTCATGTTCACCTATTTGCTGCCCGTTGTGGCAGGCGCGGCGCTTCTTTCGCGGCGCATGGGCCTCCTCCTTGCCCTGGTGGCGGTACTCCTCTTTTCCGGTCTCGTCCTCATGACCCATTGGAACCACTTTCCGGGGTCCCTCGCGCACCATCACCTGGCCATGGTGCCGGGCTTCGCCTTCCACGAGAACTTCGATCCCGAGCGGGTGAAAGGGGGCGGCGCGTTCCTTATCGCGGACCTCCTTCTGCTTGCGAGCCTGCTTTTCGGCTCGGCCTGGGCCTTCGGCACCCTCTACGGCCACCTGCGCCAGAATGCGCTCCAGATCGTGCACCAGTCGAAGATGGCCGACATCGGCCTCCTCGCGGCCGGCATCGCCCACGAGATCGGCAATCCGCTCTCATCCATGTCCGCCATCCTCCAGATTCTCGAACTCCGGGCGCCCGCACCGGAGATCGCCGAACGCCTCAAGGCTCTCGGAACGCACATGGGCCGCATCGAGCGCATCGTGCGGGACATTACGGGGTTCGCCCGCCCGGCGGGTGAGCTGCGCGGGCGCGTGAAGCTGTTCGACGTCGTCGAGAAAGCCTCTCAGATGTTCCGCTTGCACGCCAAGGGCCGCCGCATGACCCTGGAGAGGAAGATGTCGGACGAGCGGGCCGCCGTCTTGGGATCCGAAGATCAACTGGTACAGGTCGTGCTCAACCTGCTGCTTAATGCCGCCGACGCGACCGAGGGCGAGGGAAGCTTGGACATCGGCTGGACCCGCGCGGGCAAGGAGGTCGTCCTGAGCGTGACGGACCACGGCAGCGGAGTGTCCGCCGAGACGATGCGGAATCTCTTTGCGCCGTTCTTCACGACGAAGCGCACCGGCCAGGGGACGGGCCTCGGCCTCTTCGTGAGCGCCGAGATCGTCAAGGCGCACGGCGGCCGCATCGCCGTCGAGTCCCGCCTTCGCCAGGGAAGCACGTTCAGCGTCCATTTGCCCGCCGAGGAGGAGATCCATGGCTCGAATCCTGGTCGTTGAAGACGAAACGGACCTCCGAAGCGCCATCCGGGAGGTCCTCGAACTTCGCAAACACGAGGTCGTTGATACCGGGAGCGTCTCCGACGCCCTCCGGCGCCTCGCCCGCGAGCCGATCGACGCCCTGGTCACGGACCTGCGCCTCCCGGACGGGGACGGCCTCGACGTCCTCCGAGAAGCGCTGACGCGCCATCCGGACACAGTAGGGATCGTGATCACCGCCTTCGGCGCGGTGGACACTGCGGTCCAGGCGATGCGCCTGGGCGCCCAGGACTTCCTGATCAAGCCGGTGAACCTGGAGGCGCTCCAGAAGAAGTTGGAGCTCCTCCTCGAACGCGGGGCAGTGATCGAGGAGAACCGGTTTCTTCGGCAAAGCGCGCGCCCGCCGAGCGGTCTGATCGGATCGAGCCGGGAAATGGAGGAGGTGCGGCGCCTCATCGCCCGCGTCGCGGTCGTGGATTCGACGGTGCTCATCACCGGGGAAACGGGATCGGGGAAGGAGGTCGTCGCGCGGGCGATCCACGACGGCGGGCCCCGGGCCAAGGCGCCCTTCGTGGCGGTCAACTCCGGCTCCATTCCCGAGACGCTGCTCGAGAGCGAGCTCTTCGGTCACGTGAAGGGCGCCTTCACGGGAGCCGACGGCGAGAAGCGGGGCCTCTTCGAAGTCGCCGCTCAGGGGACGATCTTCCTGGACGAGATCGGAGAGCTGCCGGTCGCCCTCCAGCCCAAGCTCCTTCGCACGCTCGAGAGCCGTGAAATCCTGCGGGTCGGATCGACCAGCCCCATTCACATCTCGGCGAGGATCCTGGCGGCGACCCACCGGAACCTGTCCGACATGATCCAGAAGGGGCTCTTCCGGCAGGACCTCTACTACCGCCTGAACGTGCTCGAGATTCCCATCGCTCCCCTACGCAAGCGCCTCGAAGACATCCGGCCGCTCGTCGACCACCTCCTGGAGCGGCTCTGCAAGAGAATGAACCGTCCGAAGCCCGACCTGGACCCGCAAGCTCTGCCGGCCTTGGAGACGTACGGGTGGCCGGGCAACGTCCGCGAGCTCGCCAACGTGCTGGAACGCGCCCTGATTCTCAATCCGGGCGCCAGGATCGGCCTCGACGATCTCCCCGGGGTGCTGAAGGAGGGGGCTCCTGTCGATGCCCCCGACGACCTGCGCCAGGCTCGCGCGGCCTTCGAGGTCGCCCACATCCAGCGGGTGGTCAATCGCCACGGGGGAGACAAGGCCAAAGCGGCCGCCGCCTTGGGCGTCGACGTCTCCTCGCTCTACCGAAAGCTTCAATAGCGCGCTCGCGTTCTCGCCAGAGCGTGCCGTCGGCCTGCGAAAGGGCTCACTAGTCCATCCGACGGCGTGCTGGCAACGCGCTTGCTTCACCTCCCCGCAACTCAGCTTGAGCGGGACCTTCTTTGAAGGGAGGTAGGCATGAAGACGCTGCAACCCGGCACGCCCGCCCCGGAGGGCATCTTCAAGGCGCTCGCCTGCGCCTACTGGACGCTCGTCTTCGGGGTGATCGGAACGTTCATTGTCGCAGTCGTGCTTGGAAGCATATGACCCCGGCAGCCGCAAGAATGAGAAACCCTCTTGCGGAAAAGAGAAGCGGCCCCCAGTCCACGTAGTCAGACGGATGGCATGGCAGTTGCAATGGGAGCCACTGCTGAGAAAGGAGAGCCCATGAAGGACATCCTGAGGACGCGAAGCAGGAGGACGCGCACGACGCGTGGAATCCTGGATATCTCGTCGGAGCCTTCCCACACCCATGCGTGCCGGGCCGAACGGGTCCTGCTGCAATCCCTGCCGGGGCACCGCGCCAGGGTGCTCTTCGCGGATCGCTGCGACGAGGATCCTGCCTCGGGTTGCGACGGGATCGCGCTCATCCGCCCGGGTGATCTGGTCAAGCTTCCGAGGACGGTATGGCCCGGTCTCCTCCGCACGGAAGACCTGAAGCCTGCTCGCTCGGCGTG
>CAZSCC010000078.1:0-9864 GCA_964604905.1 uncultured Planctomycetales bacterium | reverse complement strand
TAGGTCGGCAGCCCCTTGCCGCCGCTGCGATGCGAAGCCAGCTCGAGAAAGGTCTCCAGGTTTTCCTGGACGACCTGGTACAGGACCGACTCCTCCGGCCGCCGCCGCCGGTACTTCGTGACCTCCACGGCGACACGACCGCAAACGGCGTGCCGCCGGGAAAACGCGGAAATCCGCGGAGAATCGAGGGGGCTTCGATCCGCCGTGTTACGATTCGTAACATCAGGGGGAACGCGGGGCGATCCCCATGCTGTGCTTTAATAGGACACATACATCCCGGCAAGATGACGGGTCCCGGCCCCCCCCCCGCTCAGGAGAGGAGTTCGCGGATCACCGAGCCGTCGCCCGTCTGGCTGATCTGCTTGAAGCGGCCCTCGTGGAAGAACGTGAGCCGCCGGTCGTCCATCCCGAGCAGGTGGAGCAGCGTCACGTGGAGGTCCTTGAGCGGGTGGACCGCCGCCACCGCCTCGTTGCCGAGGTCGTCGGTCGCGCCGACGACCTCGCCGGCCCGCACGCCCGCCCCAGCCAGCCAGACGCTCATCGCCTTCGCGTTGTGGTCGCGCCCCACCACGGCGCCCCCACCGCGGATGCCGTTGTCGGGGGAGCGGCCGAACTCGCCGGACCAGACGACCAGCGTCTCGTCCAGCAGGCCGCGGCGGCGGAGGTCGCGGAGCAGCGCCGCCATCGGGCGGTCCACCGCCTGGATGCGATTCTTGTGGGCCGTGGCGATGTAGTCGTGCGAGTCCCAGCCGCCCGCGTAGACCTGGACGAAACGCACCCCCTGCTCCACGAGCCGGCGGGCCAGCAGGCAGCGGCGGCCGAACGAGTCGGTCGCTTCCGTCCCGATCCCGTACTCCCGGAGCGTCCGCGGATCCTCTTTGGATAGATCGAGCACGCCGGGAACCTCCGCCTGCATCCGGAAGGCGAGCTCGTAAGAGGCGGTGCGGGCGATCGGGTCCTTGTGCCCCGGATGGCGCGCCGCGTCGCCGCGGTTCAGGTCGGCCAGCAGCTCGAGGTTGCGCCGCTGATCGTCCGTCGTCACGCCCGGGGGAGGGCGGAGATCGAGGATGGGCGAGCCCTCCGCGCGGAGCGCGGTCCCCTGGAAGTGGGCGGAGAGGAAGCCGTTCGACCAGTTGGCCGCGCCGCCCTGGGGGAAATTGACCTCGGGGAGCACCACGAAGGCCGGGAGGTTCCGGTTGGGCGAGCCCAGGCCGTACGCCACCCAGGCGCCGAGCGCGGGATCGCCCCCGAACCGGTTGCCCGTGTTGATGTGGTAGCAGGCGGTCGGGTGGTCCACCGACTCGGCCTGGAGCCCCTTGTAGACGCAGAGCTCGTCGGCCACTCCGGAGAGTTCGACGAAGAGGTCGTTCATCTCGAGGCCGGAGCCGCCGGCGCGCCTGAACGTGAAGGGGCTCTTCACGTAGTAGCGCTTGCCGCTCGCCATCGCGGAGGCGAAGCGGTCCTTCCGCTGGAACTCCTGCATGTGGAGCCCCTCGAGGCGGGGCTTGGGGTCGAACGTGTCGATGTGGCTCGGGCCGCCCTCCATGAAGAGGAAGATGCAGGACTTCGCGCGCGGCACGTGGTGGGGCGGCCGGGGGGCCAGGGGCTCCTCGTCGGCGTGGAGGAGCGCGTTCAGCGCGACCGTGCCCAGCGTGGCCCCGAGACCGTACAGGAAGTCCCGTCGGTTCGGCTCGGCCCAGCGGAAGGAAGCCTTGTCGTTCATCGCAGGTAGAGGAATTCGTTCGAGTTGAAGAGCACCAGGCAGACCTCGGCCAGGGCGCGCGTCTCGGCCGCCGCGTCGCACGGCTGGAGGTCGCGGACGTACTGCTTCATGAGATCGAGCTCCTCGTCCCAGCGGACGATCTCGCCCGTGAACTCCTCGATCATCTCGCGCCGCACGGAGAGGGGCAGCCCGACCCGGGCGGGCGTCCGCGCGCGGTGGCGCTCCGTCATCTCCGCCAGGTGTTTGAGACATCGCTCCCGCTCGGCCTCCGAGGGAGGTCGGCCGGTGACGCCCCGGAAGGCGAGGTCGATCCGCGCCACCGGAGCGGCCGCGGCCTTCGCGATCCGGTCGGCCAGCGCGAGCGCGCGGTCGTGGGCGAACTGGCCGTTGAAGAGCGCGAACGCCTGGGGAGTGACGGTCGTCTCGTCCCGGCGCTCGCAGGCGATCTCGCTCCCCGGACGGTTGAAGGCCTCGAGCAGTGGGTCTGAGAGCGTGCGGGTGCGGAAGGCGTAGATCGTCCGGCGGTGGCGCTGGGCCGGAAGCGGCGAGGGCTGGTAGGCCGGCGCCGGGCCGCCCATGACGTGCCTGGGCTGGAGCGCCACCTCCCAGTTGATCTCCGGGCAGCTGCCCGGGCCGCCCGCGTCCGCCTGAAGTTCCCCCGTGATCGCGAGCATCGCGTCCCGGATCTCTTCGGCTTCCAGGCGGCGGGGGGGGAAGACCGAGAGGAGGTCGTTGGCCGGATCGAGCCGCGCCAGCTTCTCCGGATCGGGAGGCTCCCCGGCGCGGCGGTACGCCCGGGAGGTCATGAGGAGCCGGTGGATCTGCTTGATCGATCCGCCGTTCTCCTGGAACCCCGAGGCGAGCCAGTCGAGGAGCTCGGGGTGGGTGGGACGTTTCCCCATCTTGCCGAAGTTGCTGGGCGTCGCGACGATCCCCTTGCCTCCGAAGTGGTGCTGCCAGAGGCGGTTGACGATCACGCGCGCGGTCAGCGGATTGGAGGGGCCGGCGATCCAGCGGGCGAGGGCGAGGCGGCGGCCGTCGAGCGCGGCGGGGATCGCGGCGTCCTCGGCTCCGCCGTACCGAACTGCCGCCGCTAGGATGCCGGGGGTGACGGTTTCGCCGGGAGACTCCAGCATGCCGCCCTTCAGCACGGCGACGTCGGGGACGGGGCCCTGGCGGTCCCGGGGCATCCCGTTCCGGAGCGTGTTGGAGACGTAGTTCCGCGGGGTGCCGTTGTAGACGCCGAAGGCGACGGGCTCGTAGCGCTCCAGCTCCCGTGACAAGTGCTCGCGCCGCTTCGTCCCAACTTTTTCCAGGCTGCGCTTCATCTTCTCGTCGCCCTCCTGGGCGCCGACGGGCCGGTAGCCCTTCTCCTTGAGCCGCTCCTGCGCGCGGGCCTTCGCCTCCGCGAAGCCCTTCGTGTTCTCGACGTCGAGGAAGGGGGCCGGGCGCTCCGCGAACTGCGTGGAGGAGAAGCAGGCCTGCAGGCGGTAGTAATCGACCGTCGGGAGCGGGTCGAATTTGTGGTCGTGGCAGCGGCAGCAGCGCATCGTCACTCCGAGGAAGGTCGAGGCCGTCGCGTGGGTGACGTCGTCCAGGAACTGCTGGCGCGTCACGGCCGCGACGCTCATCGCCGTGTGCTCCCACGGGCCCATGCGGAGGAAACCGACCGCGACCGCCATCTCCGGGTTTTCGGGCTCCAGCTCATCCCCCGCCAGCTGCTCGAGGATGAAGCGGCCGAACGGTTTGTCCCGGTTGAAGCTGCGGATCACGTAGTCGCGGTAGCGCCAGGCGTTGGGCCGCTCGAAGTCGTTGGAGAAGCCGCTCGTGTCGGCGTAGCGGACGACGTCCAGCCAGTGGCGCGCGGACTGCTCGCCGTACGCCGGCGTGGCGAGGAGCCGGTCGAGGACGCGCTCGAACGCCCCGGGCGTCCCGTCGGCCAGGAAGGCCGCGACCTCCGCCGCCGTCGGGGGAAGGCCCGTGAGATCGAACGTCGCGCGGCGCAGGAGCGCGAGAGGGTCCGCGGGACCCGCGACGGCCAGTCCCTTCTCGCGCAGTTTGGCCTCGAGGAACGCGTCGACGGGATGGTCCCCGGGCGGCGGAGCGGCGCGGCGGATCGGGGCGAAGGCCCAGCGGTCGGCGGGCGAGCCCGCCGCCCACGGGTCCTTCGAGACCGACCAGGGCGCGCCGCCGGCGATCCACTTCCGGACGGCCTCGACCTCGTCGGCGGAGAGCCGGTCGCGCTCCTTCGGGGGCATCTGGAGGTCCTCGTTCGTGCGCCGGACCGCCTCGTAGAGGAGGCTGCGCTCGGGCTGACCGGCGAGGACGGCGGGCTTCCCCGACTCGCCCCCCTTCAGGAGCCCCTCGCGTGATCGAAGGTCGAGCGCTCCCTTGATCTTTTTCTCGTCGTCGCCGTGGCAGCTGAGGCACTTGGCCTTGAGGACGGGGTAGACGGTCTGGGCGAAGATCCGCTCCGCCTCCTCCGGCGAGGGCTTCGCGTCTTGCAGGGGGGCCAGCACGGCCAGGAAGAGGAGGATCACTCTCATCGTCCCTTGTTACCCCCTGGGAGAGGAAAAGTATCGGCGAAACCCCCAAGTCCCAACCGAAGGGCCGCATCGTGCCTGCCGGATTGGGAGTTGGAAGTTCCCACCCTTGAGACAGTCCGCATCAGTTCTCCCAGGACCATGAATCACGCGGGCTATCGGATCTTCGCGTCGGGCAGCACTTTCTTGACGCCCTCGTCGAGCGGCATCCGGTCGGGGTCCGCGCCGGTGGCCTTGAGGAGGCGGGCCAGTTCTCTCTGCAGTTCCGTGACGACGGCGACGCAGGCGGGGTCGTCGATGCGGTTCTGCGTCTCTTGGGGATCGGCGGCGATCTCGAAGAGCTCGGCCTTGTGGCGGTCGGCTCCGCCGTCGCCGTGAGGATACCGGACGTACTTCCAGCGTTCGGTCCGCACGCCGCGGACGTTCGGCGTGTAGGGGAACTGCTTCTCGTAGTTGTAGTGGTAGAGGAAGCTCGCGCGCCATCCGGGGTCGGGACGGCCGCGGGCGATCGGCGTCCAGCTCCGTCCGTGGGAGGCGGGGAGCGGCGGGAGGCCGCAGAGGTCGAGCAGGCTCGGCGCGAAGTCCTGGGTGAGGACCATCGATTCGACGACCCGGGGCGCGAGGCCTGGGGCGCGCACGACGAGCGGGACGCGGATCGACGGCTCGTGCATCGTGCGCTTGTCGACCATGCCGTGCTCGCCCTCGAGGATGCCGTTGTCGGCGGTGAAGACGACGATCGTGTTCTCGAGCTCGCCGCGCTCCTCGAGGAGCCTGAGGAGGCGCCCCACGCTGTCGTCGACGGAGAGGATCGTCGCGCGGTACGAGCGGACCATGGCGGCGAAGGCCTTCACGCCCTCGGGGGAGCGGTCGGGCCAGTTCTTCCGGAAGTCGAAGAGCGGCCCGTAGATCCCGTGCCAGGTGTCGAGGCGTTCCTTGTACCACGCGGGGTTGTCATCGAGCTGGAAGGCCGTCTCCGGGTACGCGATCGGCACGCCGTCGAAGGCCTTCTCGTACCTGGGCTCGGGGGTGTAGAAGCTGTGCGGGGCCTTGTGGCCGAGCATCATCATCCAGGGCCGGTCGCCCCTGCGCCCGCGGATCCAGGCCTCGGCCAGGTCGGTGACGACGGTGGTGTAGTACCCCTTCACGACCTTGCGCTCGCCGCCATCGGCGCGGAACTCGGTGTCCCAGTACTTCCCCTGGCCCTTGTGCGTGACGAAGTGGTCGAAGCCGGGGCGAGGGTCGTCGTTCTCCTCCCCCATGTGGTACTTCCCGATGTAGGCCGTCTCCCAGCCCGACTTCTGGAGCGCCCGCGGCCAGCTGGGCATATCCGTGGGATACTCGGTGAAGTTGTTCGAGACCCCGTGCGCATGCGCGTAGAGGCCGCTCAGGATCGACGCCCGGCTGGGCGAGCAGAGCGACGTCGTGCAGAACGCGTTCCGGAAATAGACCCCCTCGCGGCCGATCCGGTCGATGTTCGGCGTCCGGACTCTCGAGCCGGGGGCGAGGCCGATGCAGTCCCAGCGCTGGTCGTCGGTCAGGATGAAGAGCACGTTGGGGCGGCGCGCGGCGTCCGCCGGAGCCCCTCCGCGGCAGCCCGCGGCGAGGAGGAGCAGGGTCAGGATCTTCTTCATGCGGCCATCCTAACCGGGATGTCTGGCGCGAATGGGACGGGAAATGGAAAAAACCGGATTCACTTCTTCGACGGGGGCTCGAATCCCTCGCGGATCTTCCCGTCGTGGCCGATGAGGGGCTTCGGGTCCGCCGCCCGGCCGAGGGGGCGGCAACCGGGGCCGACTCCGTCCAGGCCCAGGTCGTCCTTCATCCGGTCGGCCAGACCGCGCAGGCGCGCCGTTTCGTCGGGATGGTCGGCCGCGACGTTCTTGGACTCTCCGGGGTCGTTCCCCAGATGGTAGAGTTCGCCCTTCGCCAGGTGGAGCTTCCAGGGCCCGCCGCGGACCGCCTCAAGCTTGAGTCCCCTATAGAAGTAGAAGGCCTCGTGGCCCTTCGCGCCGGCCTCGCCCGCCAGCACCGGCCAGAGGTCCCGCCCGTCGATCGTCCGGTCCGCCGGCACCGCGCCGCCGGCCCGCTTCGCCAGGGTGGGGAGGACGTCGATCATGCCCGCGACGGCGTCGGTCTCCGTGCCGGCGGGGATCGTCCCGGGCCACCAGGCGATCGTGGGCACGCGGAAGCCCCCTTCGAGAGTCGAGCCCTTGAAGCCCCGGAAGGGGGCGTTCGACCCGCGGTTCGTCCCCCCGTTGTCCGAGGTGAACAGGACGAGCGTGCGCTTCTCGAGGCCGAGCTCCCGGACCGCGTCGAGGATCCGGCCCACGCTCGCGTCGACCTCCTCGACCCAGTCGCCGTAGAGGCCGTTCCCGGATTTCCCGCGGAAGTCCTTTCCCGGATAGAGGGGGAAGTGGACTCCGCTGTGCGGCAGGTAGAGGAAGAAAGGGCCGCTCTTACGGGTCCGGATGAACTCCAGGGCCTCGTCCGTGTAGCGCGCCGTGAGCTCGGTCTGGTCCTTCGCGAGCACGCGCTGGAGCACGGTCTCGCCGCGCAGGAGCGGGAGGGGCGGCTGTCCCTTCCCCTTGGACTCGGGGACCGGGGCTCCGAAGTTGCTCTTCACGCCGTCGGCGGCCGGCCCCATGTCGTTGGAGTATGGCAGGCCGAAGTAAGCGTCGAAGCCCTGCCGGGTGGGGAGGAACTCGGGCTGGTCGCCGAGGTGCCACTTGCCGACGATGCCGGTGGCGTACCCCCGGGCCTTGAGCAGCTCCGCGATCGTGATCTCGGCGGGCGCGAGCCCCTCGGCGTTTCCGGGGAAGAGGACGTGGGGGATGGGCAGCGCGCGCTTCGGATAGCAGCCCGTCATGAGGGACGCCCGGGACGGGGAGCAGACCGGGGCGGCGTAGAAGCACGTCAGCTTCCTTCCCTCGCGCGCCATCCGGTCCAGGTTCGGCGTCCGGTTGAGCTTCGAGCCGAACGGTCCGATGTCCGCGGTGCCGAGGTCGTCGATGTTGATGACGATGAAGTTTGGTTTTTCGGAGTCGGGCGGGGCGCCGCCGGCGAGGACGAAGGGGAGCAGGAAGGCGAGGGTCTTCATGAAGGCCTCCTTCCTAACCCACCCCTCGGGCCCGGGGTTTCGCCGATTCCGTCGCGAAGCGGGGGTGGGGCTTCGCCGCGCTATTTCGTCACGTCGAGGATCAGCGAGCGGGTCCGGACGTCGGCGGGGGCCTCGCCGGCGGCGATGATCTCGTACTGGAACGGGACCCGGTCGACGAGCTTCACGTCCTCGTGGCCCTGCCCCTTCGCATCGTCCCAGCGGTAGGTGACCCGGAGCCGGGACCCGGGGGCGATCTTCCCCGCGGTCACGGTGACGAGGTTCCTCCCGGGCAGGAGCCGCGGAAGCGCCACCTGGTTCTGCTGGAAGAGGTGGGTGCTCGAGAGCGCCTCGACCCGCGCGTTGCCGGTCAGCTCGACCTTCAGGAGGTACTGGTACTCCCCGCGCAGGGGCATGTCGATCGCCGCCGCCGCATCGCCTTTGGATTCCCACACGGGCTTCCACTCGGGCGCCGCGGGGAGGACCTGATCGAGCGTGTACTCCCGCTGCCGCCAGTCGGCGAACGCAAGCGAGACCTTGATCGAGTCGCCTTTCCCAGCGCGGAAGGTCCCGGCCAGACGGGCGTCGACGATCACGTAGGGGCAGCGGACCGCGTAGACGAGGATCGCGGGTTCGCCGGCTTTCGCCGGCCGCAGGCCCTTCTCGTCCGCCGCGACGTTCCGGGGCGGCTCGGCCAACGCCTCCTCGAAGCCCTTCCCGAGGGGCGGGGCGAACGTCAGGCGGCCGTGGCCGATCATGACCTGGACGCCGAATTTTCCCACCTCGACATGGGGGCGGAGGAGTTCGTGGCCGAACGCCAGCTTCTCGGGCTTCCCGTCCGCATACTGGAACCGCTGGAATCCGCCCCAGTCCTGCCGGCCGCGGTAGGAGGGATCGGGATGGGCGTTGTAGAACGGGACCTTCTCCTCCCGCTCCCAGCGGAGCGCATAGGTCTCGCCGGGCCAGAGCGACTTATCCATGGTGTAGGCCGACGGGCGGACCCGGAGGCTCGGCTTGCAGGAGCCCTTCTCGACGAATCGTTCGCGGTCGGAGGCCTTGTC
This sequence comes from uncultured Planctomycetales bacterium, assembly GCA_964604905.1. Taxonomy (GTDB): domain Bacteria; phylum Planctomycetota; class MHYJ01; order MHYJ01; family JACPRB01; genus JACQFK01. The sequence continues at coordinate 1,443 of CAZSCC010000078.1, read as the reverse complement.
GCCCCAGGGGAGGAGCGTCTTCGACGGCTTCCGCGCGATCTCGGGATCGGCCGCGATCTCCTCCCACGTCGCGAGTCGGGTGCCCGAGCGGTCGTACACGGCCACGCCCCAGAAGGGGTCGAGCCGGTGGGAGCGCTCGACGCCGTCCGCGTCCTTGTACGCGACCTCGAGCTCGACGTGGCCCGGGACGTGGGCCTCCTTCGCCTTGAGTCCGCCCGCGTGTCCCAGCGCCGCGGAGGTGACGCCGAAGTCGGAGCACTCTCCGTAGGGGAAGATGTTGATCTTCTTGATGGCGTCGCACTCGACGACGTTCTTCCCGCGCGTGCCGTCGCCGCACTGCTCCCCCCAGTGCTGGAGGAGCCGGACCCATTTGTAGAGGGCGATCGTCCTCTCCTCGTCGGTCTTCGCATTCTCGATCCGGAAGACGTCGGCGGCCCAACTCTTCGCGTCGTAGGGGGACGGCCAGCGGTCGACCGTGACGCGGGGGTTCTCGACCGCCTGAGCGGCGAGGATCAGGACGATCGCGGCGGCAGTGGCCAACAGGGTCTCACTAGTCTCAACGCCCGCAGCGACCCCTGTGGGGAAGGCTCGCCGTTCTTCGAGCCGTCGGGCGGATCGCCCGGACACCCGGGCGTGAGAAGAGGCAAGAGAGGGCCGGGGCGAGGGTACGCACTTTCATAGGAGGGGTACTTGATTGAATACCACCGGTGGACGTAGAGTACACGTTCCGGAGTCCCCCCTTCCAAGGAGAGTGCGCCGATGCTTCCGTTCACGAACTGGCTGACCCTCGCCCTCGGCCTGGGATGGCTCCTGGGGAACACGCCCGCCCCGGACGTCCGGACGGGGAAACTCCACGTGGGATGGGCGAGCCGCGACATCACCCCCGACCGGCCGGTCGCGCTGGCCGGCCAGTTCCACAAGCGGATCTCGAAGGGCGTCGCGACCCGGCTCTCCGTCACGGCGCTCGCGATCGAGACGCGGGACGGGGACGACGCGCTCGACCAGGCCATCCTCGTCTCCTGCGATCTCGTCGCGATCCGCGACGGCATCCAGGCGCGCCTGAGGAAACTCCTGGACGGGAAACTTGCGGGCTTCGATCCCCGGAAGCTGCTCCTGAGCGCCACCCACACGCATACCGCCCCGGTCACGGACGACGGCTGGTACGACGTGACCGAGGAGGGGGTGATGAAGCCCGTGGAGTACGTCGACTTCTTCCTCGGGCGCGCGGCCGAAGCCGTCGCGGAGGCCTGGCAGAAGCGGAAGCCCGGAGGGGTCACCTGGGGGCTGGGCTACGCCGTCGTGGGGCTCAACCGGAGGATGGTGTACGCGGACGGCAAGGCCGCCATGTACGGTCGGAACGACCGGCCCGACTTCCGGGGCGTGGAGGGCAGCGAGGATCACGGCGTCGAGAGCCTCTTCTTCTTCGACGGCGAGCGGAAGCTG
>CAZSCC010000077.1:0-5213 GCA_964604905.1 uncultured Planctomycetales bacterium | reverse complement strand
CCCGGAGGCTCTCGGATTCCAGGCCGGAGTAGTAGTCCCACATCCCGACCAGGATCCGCTCCAGCGGCGGATTCGTCCCCGCCTGCGGATGGGTCAGCGTCAGGATCGGGCGGTTGTCGTCGCACATCCACCCGTATCCTCGCGCCTGATCGTGGTCGAGATCGATTGGGCAGCCCAGATCAACCCATCGGGCGATCGTCCGCCGATCCGCGTCCGTGAGCGGCGCGACCTTGATCGTCTTCCCGTCGGGCCCGACATAGGTGCCCGCGACGGCCTCCGCGGGAGGCATCGCGCTCCCCAGGTAGTCCAGGTCATACCGGGACCGCGCCTTGGCGGTGTCGACCTTCTCCCCCTTCTGGGTGAAGTGCCCCGCGCCGGGCTCGGGCTCGGAGGGGTGGTCGTCGTTGCTGAAGCCGTCGAGGCGCCTGCCGAAGATCTTCCAGACGAGCAGGCTCCGGCGGGACTGGAGCTTCCGGATGTATCGCGACGCGTTCGGGTAGCCCCACGAATCGTAGCCCACCGGCTTGAAGCCGAACTTGGCCTTCTCGTCGAGGGCCAGGCGGACGTAGGTCCCGGGGAGCTTGCCGTGCTGCTCGACCTGGATCCGTTCGTCGTCGCCGTCGAGCACGAGGTTTCCGGCGGGCTTCTCCGCCTTCCCGGTGTGGCACGCCGCGCAGCTCCGCTCGAGGATCGGGCGCACGTCCCGGAAGTACTCCACGTTCTCCGGCTTCCCGGTGAAGTCGGAGATCTTGAAGTCGGGCTTCGCGGCCGCCGTCTCCTCGAAGAGCGTCGGCTTCTGGCTGTGGGCGTGACAGCCGCCGCAGTTCGTGCGGATCTCTCCCGGCCGCAGCTGGTGCCACGTCTGGGAGTTGTTGAGGACGACCCCGTCCTTGTCGATCGTCTGGAACGTGAACGCCGTGTCGGCGGGGATCTTCGCCAGGAAGCTCGTGTCGGGATTGCCGTCGGGGTCCTTCACGCCGGGCTTCCGGACCGGGATCTCCCCCAGGATGCGCAGCCGCTCCGTCGCGTGGTTGTAGAACCGGCGGCCTCCGCGCGGCCCTTCCCGGCGATCGGACGTCGGCTCCATGACCAGGATGCGGAGGGCGTGGATCTCCTCGTTCGAGTAGAGTCCCGCGTCGCCCCCCTGGTTGTGCCAGTTGATCGGCATCCCGTTGCCGTGGCTCGTGAAGGCATCGAGGCCCTTCCACGGGTCCTTCCCTCCCGCGTACGTCGCGGTGACGCTCCCCTCGGGGACCACGCCGTTGGGGTAGCTCTCGCGCTTGTAGAGGCTCGACGATCCCACGAGGCCGAACGGCGTCCCCTCCGGCAGGTGGGGCGAAAGCTTCCCGTCGTTCGCGACCGGCGCGATCGTCTTGGGTTCCTTGATCCCGTAAATCCGCTCGTACGGCACCACCGCGCGCGGCCAGCTCTCGTTGTACTCCGGATCGTTCTTGATCAGCAGCATGTCGGCGGGCTGCTGGACCGGCCGTCCGCCCTTGATGACGTAGAGGCCTCCGTCCAGCTGCGGGAGGTACGTGTACTGGTGGTTGACGGGGCCCGGCGAGTAGACCGTCAGCAGATGATTCTCGGGCGCGCCGGACGGGTGGGTGAACTTGCCCACCTTCGGCGAGTTCTTGTCGCCGATCACCGACGTGTCGGCATAGCCCTCTCCGTTCAGCGCGAACGGAGTGAACGAGATCGATCCCGAGGGCATGAAGGGCATGCGATAGTGCTTCCCCTTGCCGTTGTCGAAGCGTCCGAACCGCCAGGGGACGTTGCGGACGTCGTTCGCGTAGGCCGGTCCGAAGCCCGGGGAATCGACGGGGACCTGGATGTACGCGCCGAAGCCGCTGTTGTTCTGGTTGTAGTACTCCTCGATGATGATCGAGCGGTCGCTGAGCTGGGTCTGGAAGTGGAACCCGTTGGACGCGCCGCCCGGGTCGAACGCGCTGATGAGCGGCCCCCAGTTGCTCCCGTCCGGATGGATCGTCCAGATGCCCCACGAGATCTCGCTCCGGATGCCCTGCGACTCGAGGGTGCTGAACATGATCCGGCCGTCCGCCAGCACGACCGGGTGGAGCGCTCCCGCGACGTTGAGATGACCGATCTTGTGGAGGTTCGAGGGATACGGATCGTCCGCCTTCACGCTCTCGCCGCGGTCGTCCATCACGAAGAGCTGGAGCGCGATCGCGGGATAGCCCTTCGACGGCCGGAACCCCTCGCGGTTGCTCGTGAAGACGATCTTTCCCCCGGGCAGCGGGCACGCGCCCATGTTGAACACGCCGTAGGAGAACGCCTTCTTGTCGGCCGGCCAATCGGCACCGCCCATGTTGGGCGTGAAGACCTGGTTGGTGAGCCGCACGATCTTCCGCGACGCAAGGTGGATCTTGAAGACGTCGGCCCCCGCGGCCGGCGGCGACCACTGATTCCGGCCCTTCAGGTTGTAGAGGTACGAGTAGTAGACCCACGTCCCGTCGAACGAGACCATGGGATCGGTGATCGACCCTTCGCCGCCCTCGACCAGCCGCTCCTCGCTCCCGTCGGGACGAAGCAGCATCAGGTCCGCCCCCGGCTCCATCGTGACCGGCTGCGAAAAGTCCGTGTAGTAGCGCTTGTGGACCTTGTCGCCCTCGCGGCGCGCGCGGACGTAGACGATGTCGTAGTCGATCTTGACCGACGGATCGCTCTTGAGCGGCGGGACCTCGACCTTGATCGGCTCGAGATAGAGCTTCTCCTTCTTGTCAGGCGGGCGGCCCTGCGTGACCACCGCATGCTCCCCCGGCAGGAGCCGCGCGCGGCCGTGCGGGTTCCGCACTTCGACGCAACCCTCTTCGACGGTGACGATGAGGGCCCCCTCGTCCACCCGCGCAACGAACTTGGTCCCGTGGACGATGATGTCGCCGTGGGCGGTGGCGACCTCGAAGGACCTTCCGGCCTCCTTCTTCGTCACCTCGAAGCTGGCGCCCCCCTGGTCGAGCTGGACCTTCACGTTCGTCGCATCGGGCTGGACGACGAGCTTGGAGTTCTCGTCGACGCGCACCCGGCTCCGATCGGCCAATTCGATCGACCGGGTCTCGCCGTCCAGGGTGACGACGGTCCCCTCGAAGAAGCGGCTGGGGCGGGCGCTCCAGGCGATCCCGACGGCGACGAGCGCGGCCGCGGCGGCGGCGTACCAGCGGAGGCGGGGCCGCGACGCCCGGCGCCCCTTCATGACGCGGGCCACGAACGCCTCGTCGTCTCCCGAGCCGCCCCGCGCGAGCTCGCGCAGGAGGCCATCGACCGCCCGGAGATCGCCGCGATCTTCACTTTCCATCGAGCTTCCCTTTCAGACACTCGCCCAGGCTCTCCCGCGCCCGCTGCAGGCGCTTCCGCACGACCGCCTCGGCGACGCCCAGCCGCGTCGCAACCTCGGAGCACGGACGTCGCTCGGTGTAGAAGAGCGCCACCGCGTCGCCCAGGTGGGACGAGAGCAGGCCCACGCACCCGCGGAGCGCCGCCAGCGCGTCCTCCCGCCCCTCCTCGACCGCCCGGTCCCACGTGCGGTGGCGTTCCTCGATCGTGTCGAGCACCGCGCCGTCCACCGATTGCGTCCTCGCCGAGCGCGTCCACTCCAGATACTTCATGCGGACGATCCCACGCACCCACGCGCCGAAATCGCGGGTGGCATCGAAGCGGGCGAGCTCCCTGTGGGCCACGAGGAACGCATCCTGCACGAGGTCCTCCGCGACGTCCGTCCGCTCGGTGAGCGCCAGCGCGTAAGCGAGGAGTCTCCGATGGTTCAGGCGGACGAGGATCTCGAACGCCTTCGCGTCCACGGCCGACCGGTTGACGAGCACGTTCAGCGCCATCTCTCTTTCGGGTCCTGCAGCAGATTGACTCCGGAGTCCCGGAGGTGACATGCAAAGTGACGCTTCCAGACCCGCTGAACATGGTACGACGGTCGGGACCTGCTAATGCTTCCCGGGGAGGATTCCGTCGGCACGGAGGCTCGGCGGACCCTCGAATTCGATCGAATCGGCCGGCTCCGGTACGGGGTCGGGCTCCTCAGGTCCCGGCCATAACGTGAAGGCGTAGATGACCGGCGCCAGGATGAACCCGAGGGTCAAGCCGCGGAACAGGTCCTGAACGTCCTTCCTCATGAGGATGGAGACGGATCGGGGCGCCGAAGGTTCGGTACGGCCGCGTTCGCGCCGACCGTCGCGCCCTGCCCGGCGATCCTTTCCAGGAGCACCCGCACGGCGTACTCCTTCGTCCGCCGATAGGCGCCGTTGAGCCCCTTGGCCATGTTCGCGATCCCCATCCTCTCTCCCGCCTCTTGCGGCGACCCGGGAAGGGTCACGAGGAACGCGAGCCCGAGCGCCTCGCACCGATCGAGCGGGTCCACGAAACGTCGACCCACTTCTCCCAGAGCGCCTTGTCGGGGGAGGCCCTGTTGCTGAGATAGGTGTCGTGGGCGAAGGCGGTCTTGATGCCGTGGCCTTCCGTGCCGCGCGGAACTCGGCGACCTCCGCGTCCTCCACCGTCCGCCCCTTCCCCTGGCGCTCGTTCTTCACGAGCATCTGGATGACGTCGCCGCCGGCGGCGCGGCCGCGCTCGCACGCGAGCGATAGCCTTCCCGCGATCGACATTTGTGTCCCGAGCTCCGCCCTCCGGCGGGATTGCAGGGTCTCCAACGGGGAATGACTACCGACTCCGTGACGCCTTTGATGAGTCACCGCTCTCAGCAGTCAGCGAACTGCTCTCAGCTGGTAACTGATAGCTGACGGCGGTGCGAGCCCCTACGAGACCAGAGAGGTCCCGCTCCCGTTCCGAATCCGGGAGCGCTCGAGGTCGCAGAACACCGTGGCGCACTCGGGGCAAAACTGGCTTCCCGAGTTCCTCTCGATCTCGGCGAGCGCGGCCTCGTGACTCATCGCCTTGCGGTAGACGCGGTCGTAGACCATCGAATCCCAGGCGTCGGCGATCGCGATCAGGCGCGCGCCGAGCGGGATCTGCTTCCCGCCGAGCCCGTCCGGATAGCCCTTCCCGTCCCACCGCTCGTGCTCGTGCTTCACGATGTCGACGATGGGGCGGAGTTCCTCGATCGGCGACAGGATCTGCTCCGCCACGATCGGGTGGAGCTTCATGTGCTCGTACTCGCTCTCGGTGAGCCGGCTGCTCTTGTTGAGCACGTCGTCGCGGATCCCGATCTTCCCGATGTCGTGGAAGAGCGC
>CAZSCC010000076.1:0-7251 GCA_964604905.1 uncultured Planctomycetales bacterium | reverse complement strand
ACCTACTGGTGCCCCTCGATCCTCAGCTCCGACGTCACCGGCACGAAATGACCGCGCTCCTGCTCGCCGCGCTCCTGCAGGCCCCGGCCCCCGCCGAGAAGAAGTGGGACCAGATGGATTACGGGCCCTTTCTCTCGACCGCCGTCTCCCTGCCGTGGCCCAAGGGGGCCGTCACGCCCAAGGGGATCGTCGTCAAGGTCGGGACCGGCGCCGTCTGCTTCGACACCGACCTCCTCCGCTGGGCCGCCGCGTGGGACGGAGGGTGGCTGGATCTCCTCGGCCCTCCCTACGAGGGGACGCGCTCGCCCGACGCGAAGACCCGGCCGGTCGTCAAGGGCACGCTCCGCATGGCCACCCGCAACGTGCCGGGCTTCGTGAAAGGCGAGGACCTCCGCGACCCGCGGCCCGAGCCCTACGGTCCGCTCCCCTCCGACCTCGCGAAGTACCGCGGCCTTTACATCTCGGGCGATCGGATCGTCTTCTCCTACACGGCGGGGAAGGGCGAGGTGCTCGACCTCCCGGGATACGAGAAGGGCGCGTTCACCCGGACGCTCCGCCTCGGCCCGACCTCCGACAGCGTGACGATGCTCCTCTGCGAGACGCCCGAGGAGCGCGAGTCGCGCGGCTTCGCCTGCGGGATCGAGCTGGGCGACCTCGTCGTCGGATGCGTCCGCATGCCCGACAAGGCGGAATGGAAGGTCTACGAGAAGTCGCGCGTCTACCTCAAGGTCCCCGGCCACGACAAGGAACTCCTCCTCAAGATCGTCTACGGCTCCGACCGGAAGGCGGTCGCGTCGATGATCGAGGCCGACGCGATCGAGGACCCCGCGTCCCTCACGAAGGGCGGCCCCGCGCGCTTCCCCGATCCGGTCGTCACGAAAGGCGTCCTCGGCGAGAAGGGCGGCCCCTACGAGGTCGACACGCTCACCGCGCCCGACGAGAACCCGTGGAAGTCGTGGCTGCGCTTCACGGGCCTCGACTTCTTCCCGGACGGCCGCGCGGCGCTCTGCACCTGGAGCGGCGACGTCTGGATCGTCTCGGGGATCGACGACGAGATCGGGAAGCTCTCCTGGAAGCGGTACGCCACGGGGCTCTTCCAGCCCTGCGGGCTCAAGGTCGTGGACGGCCTGATCTACGTGGTCGCGCGCGACCAGATGACCGTCTTCCGCGACCTGAACGGCGACGGCGAGCCGGACTTCTACGAGAACTTCAACAACGACTGCACGGAGAGGGGCAACTACCACGAGTTCGCGATGGACCTCCACACCGACCAGGATGGGAACTTCTACTACGTGAAGGGCGCGCTGGGCGCGAACTTCCCGGGCGGCCCGATCGCCCGCCACCACGGCTGCATGCTCAAGGTTTCGAAGGACGGGAAGGAGCTCAAGATCGTCGCGACCGGCATCCGCGCGGGCGCGGGGTCGGGGCTCGGCCCGAAGGGCGAGCTCACGGCGAGCGACAACGACGGCCACTGGGGCCCCGCCAGCCGCCTCAACTGGGTGAAGAAAGACGGCTTCTACGGCGACCAGAACACGTCCCACAAGACCCCTGTCCCGAAGGACTACGATCCCCCGCTCTGCTGGGTCCACCGGAGCATCGACCCTTCGAGCGGCGGCCAGGTCTGGGTGACGGGCGACGCGTGGGGCCCCTTCAAGGGACAGCTGCTCCACATGTCCTACGGCACCTGCTCGCTCTTCCAGGTCCTCCACGAGAACGTGGGGGGCGTGGAGCAGGGCGGGGTGGTGCGGTTTCCGCTCACGTTCGCGTCGGGGATCCTGCGTGCCCGTTTCCACCCCAAGGACGGCCAGCTCTACGTCGCGGGGCTCAAGGGCTGGTCGACGAGCGCGACGCGCGACGGCTGCCTGCAGCGGGTCCGCTACACCGGGAAGCCGGTCTACTCGGTCTCGGGGATGCGCGTGAAGAAGGGGGCCATCGAGCTGTCATTCACCTCCCCGGTCGACCCCTCGAGCGCGGGGGATGTCGACTCCTGGGCGGCCCAGCAGTGGAATTACCTCTACAGCCAGAAGTACGGCTCCCCAGACTACTCGGCGGCCGACCCGAAGAAGCAGGGCCGCGACCCCGTGGAGATCGCCTCGGTGAAGGTGTCGGCCGACGGCCTCAAGGTGACGCTCGAGATCCCGGCCCTCAAGCCCGTCATGCAGATGCTGATCCGCTTCCGCATCAAGTCGGCCGACGGCGCCCCGATCTCCCAGGAGATCTGGCACACGATCAACCGGGTCCCATGAGGGTGGCGCAAATCTGCGAGGCAGATTTACGCCACCCCGGTGGCGTAAATCTGCCTCGCAGGTTTGCGCCATCGCGCAGGGAGTTCCTGGCGGCCGCCGGGGGGGTGGCGGCGCTGGCCGGGTGCGGGGGGCTGGCGCGGCGCGACCCGGGGGCAGCCGGCATCTGGGACAACCATTGCCATCTCAGCGGAGTGCCCGGGAAGACCCCGGGCGAACGGGTCGACCATCTCCTCGCGCTCGCCGACCGCCTGGGCGTCGAGCGGCTCTGCCTCCACCTCGGGATGCAGCTGGGCAGCGAGGACCCCCCGCCCGAGCAGCTCCGACGGGACAACGACACCGTGCTCGAGGCGATCCGGCATGCCCCCGATCGCAGCTTCGGCTACGTCTACCTCAATCCGAACCACCTCGACTTCAGTCTCCGGGAACTCGACCGCTGCGTCCGCGACGGCCCCATGGTGGGCGTCAAGCTCTGGGTCGCGAAGCGCTGCAGCGCGCCCGAGCTCGACCCGATCGTCCGCCGCGCCGCTGAGCTCAAGGCCGCGATCTACCAGCACACCTGGATCAAGGTCGGCGGCAACCTGCCCGGCGAATCGACGCCCTCCGACCTGGCCGAGCTCGCCCGCCGCCACCCCGACGTGCGCCTCCTCTGCGGCCATGCGGGCGGCGATTGGGAGCGCGGCATCCGCGCGATCCGCTCGACGCCGAACGTGCTCCTCGAGATCGCCGGTTCCGACCCGACCGCGGGGTTCGTGGAGATGGCGGTCCGCGAGCTGGGCGCGGAGCGCGTCGTCTTCGGCAGCGACGTGGGCGGCCGCAGCTTCGCCTCGCAGATCGCGAAGGTGACGGGCGCCGCGATCCCCGACGCGGCGAAGCGACTCATCCTCCGCGACAATCTCCGGGGGCTGCTCCGGCGCGTCGCTACTTGAGCTTCGCCTGCACCGCGTCGCGGATCTTCTGAAGCGCGGCGAGCGCGCGGTCGATCTTCACGACCTTCTCCTCCACGCCCGCCTGGGCGGGGGCGCGGTCGCGGACCGAGACGTACCCCTCCTTCGCCTTCGCGAGCTGCGCGGTCACCTCGTCGCAACGCTGCTGCAGCTCCCGGAGCCGCGCTGGCTCGGGCGGCAGGTCCTTGGAGGCCGCCACCACCTCGCGGAAGGTGGCGCTCGCGCCGATCACGGTCTCCTCCGCGTCGTCGAGGATCTTGAGCACGCGCTGCTCCTCAAGCCGCTTGGGGTCCTCCTTCTGGAAGCCGATCGCGGTCTTCCGCGCGGGGAGGTCCCCGAAGTCGACGAGGGTCGTGGTCGAGCGCGCCGCGCCGACGGCGGTCTGCTGGACCGTCTCCCTCCGGACCTCGGTGCCGGGCACCTCGTCGGAGAGCCAGACGTCCTCTTTCATCGCGTTGTCGTCCCGCCGGCCCTCGCTCGTGATGTGAAGGCACTTCACCTGGTGGCGCCCCACGCGGAGCGAGGTCTCCTCGAGCGCCGTCGCGGCGCGCGCCGAGGTCATGGACTCGATCTTGAGCACCGCCGGGAGCGGGCCCTTGGCGACCCAGACCTTCTCGACCGGGCTCTCCAGGATGACGCAGGGGTACGCGGTGGCGCCGATCGTCAGCGTCTCTTCGCCGACGATCCTCGCGCCGGGGATCGCGTAGGGGGTCTTCTGCTCCAGGACCTTCACCTGGCCGTCGAAGCCGAGCGTCTCCACCCGAAGGGTGACGCTACCCTCGCTGACGTCGAGGACGGTGGTGTCGGCGGCGGTCTCGGACGCCGCGAGCGGGCTGACGTACTCAGCCCGGCGGCGTGTCCACATGCCGGGTTTGGCGGCGCTCCACGAGTGCGCGCGCTTGAATGCTTGGACCACGTCGGCGGCCGTCTCGGGCTCCTTGGCCGCGCGCGGGAATTCGGGCCGGGCGCCCGTCCCCCAGTCGACGATCTCGGAGACGATCCCCTCTCCCTGCACGCGGGCGAGGAATCCGGGGACGTCCGGATGGCCCCAGAAGGTGAGGCCGTTGCGCTCGACTTTCACGCACTTCTTCGTCTCGCCCTTCACGGAGACCTCTTCCTCCGCGAGGGCGGAGGCGGCGCCGTTGGGGTCCTTGACCACGATTCCTTTCGCCACCCAGTGGGGGAGGCCCTTGATGTCGACCACGCTGCACGCCACGTCGGCGTCGCCGATCTTGATCGTCTCCTCGCGGAGGACCTTGCCCTTGCCGCCGGCGAACTCGCGGTCGGGGAGACGGTAGGGCGCGTCGCCCGCGAAGCCGGTCACGGAGACGACGGCGCCTGCGTCACCGATCGACTGGAGGACGTCGTCCTCGTAGGTGACGGTCTTCCCGGCGGTCTTCTTCCACCGGACCCAGGTGTCGGCCGCGCGGCCGGCCCAGGGGTTCAGCTTGGCGAGGTCGTATTCGACCACGACGGGCAGAGCCTTCCTCGCGGCCTCGGCGGTCCGGGCGGCGGCGATCTTCTCGAGCGCGACCTTGATCGTCCCGAGCGCGGAGGCGACGTCCCTCTGGAGTTTCGCGTGGGAGGCGATCTCGGGGCCTGTCCCGCTGAACTTCGCGGAGAGCCCGGCGAGTTCCTCGGTGTTCCGGGCGAGGACGTCGAGGCGCTTCTCGAGCTCGACGGCCACGTCGGGGACGAGGTCGCCGGCGGGGCTGCTGGCGCCGTCCAGGAACGCGCGGGCGCTGTCGCGGGCGGCGACGATCTCCTTGAACTTCGCGTCGTCGGCCAGCTTGGGGGGCGGGGGGGCGGGCGGCTTGGGCGGATCGAGTTTGAACTTCACGCGGGCGAGGTGGATGAAGGTCTTGGCCAGCGGCTGGCCGTCCTCGCCCTTGAGGAGGTAGGCGCCTCCGACGATCGCGCCGAGCGAGAGGAGGAGGAGCCAGAGGAAGGCCTTGGTGAAGAACCCGGCGCCGCTCTTGACGATGGGTCGGGGCTGGCGCTGGGTGTTGGGCCGCTGGGGCGCCGGAGCGGGCCGCGCCGCTGCGGCCTCGGGCGCGGCTGCGGGGGCCGGGCCGCGGGCGAAGGCCGGGTCGAGCGGGGCCCTGGGGCGCGCCGGCGGCGGGGCCTGCCGGGCGGGGGGTTGGTTGATCTTGATCTTGGGGGCCGGGGGTCTGCTGGGCGGATTCATGCCGCACCTCCTGGGATCGGGCACCGACGCTACGGAACTCTTGTTTATTTCAGGAAGCGGCTCGCGGGGTTCAGTATAGGCCGGAGCGCGGCCGCCGACAATGATAACCGGGCGGTCGGGATGCCCGGCTATCACCCTACGGGGACGTTGCTCCATGGAATAAGGGTAGACTCGAGGATGCAAATGACAATCGGGCATCCCGAGCGCCCGGTGGTCACCGGGTGCAGGGATCGTGCCCAAACGGCCGAAATCGCATATAATGCAGCCTTCCACCATGGAACGAAAAGCGCAGCTGCCGATCACGTTGGGCCGGCAGATCGCCGTCCTCGACACGTATCTCGGGGCGGTCGGATCGGCGCAAGTCTTCCAGGGGCGCATCCACAACGGGCCCGGGCTGATCGGCGAGCTCATGGTCGCCGGCGAGACGGATCCGGGATTCTTCAAGCTCCCCATCCGGTTCACGATGGGACAGGGCCCGCTCGAGGACCCCTCTGAAGCCGCGGTGATCCGGAAGAAGGCCGACGAGCTCTGGGAGGAGTGCCGCGAGCATGCGCGCGACAACCCCGCGCGGGCGGTGGAGCTCCGAAATGAGTACCTGCGCGTCATCGACAGCCGGCTCCTCGAGAACCCCCTCGTCCTGGTCAAGGTCTTCGGGAAGGAGAGCCCCGACCGGCGCGAGGACGGAGCGCTCCGGAAGCTCAATCACCGCAACATCGTCCGGCGCTACGCGTGCATCGAGGACCCGTCGCTCGGACTCTGCCTGTTCACCGAAGCCTTCCGCGGACGGACGCTGGACTACATCTGTCGGCGTCGCGCGCAGAAGAAGGCCGGGCCCCTCCCGCTCTCCGTCGTCGCCCACGTCGGCTTTCAGCTCGCGCAAGCGCTGACCCACGCCCACCAGCAGGGCGTGGTGCACGGCGACCTCCAGCTCGCGAACCTGCTGATCGAGGATCCGACCGAAGAGGCGATCCGGAAAGGCAAGACCAAGGGGATCGTGAAGATCTCCTCATTCGGCGCCGCGCCGTCGGGCGACGTGGCCTCGCTCGTCTTCCAATCGCCCGAGCAGATCGAGGGGTGCGTCCCCACCTACCTCACGGACGTCTACCAGTTGGGCACGTGCCTCTGGGTGCTCGCCACGGGGCGGCTCCCGTACGAGGAGACGAGCCGGGACGATGTGGTGCGGCGCCTCTGCTCCTCCGACCCGCACCCCAACCGGCTCCACCACTTCCGCGGTGAGGTCTCGCCCAAGCTCGAGGCGGTCCTCGAGGCCGCCCGGGAGAAGGATCCGAAGAAGCGGTGGCCGCTCGCGAAGGTCCTCGAGGAGCTCGCGCAGCTCTACTCGGGGAAGGTCTTCACGCTCGACGACGGCCCGCGCTCCTCGATCGCCGAGGAGCTCCTCGCCCGCGTGCAGACCAACGTCGCGCTGAAGGACTTCTACCGCGCGATCGAGACCCTCGACCTCGCCTCCGACTTCGCCTCGGGCGTCTCCGCCGAGCGCGCCGGCGAGGTGAAGAAGCGCCACGAGACGCTCGCCAGGAAGGTGGAACCCAACCGCGCCGCGGTGGACGCGCTCAAGAAGGTCCAGAAGCAGCACATCGCACCCGTGGACCACCTGATGGAGGAGCTCTACGAGCGGTACGCCCAGGGCCGCCCCCTCCTGCGCGACGAGGACAAGGGCGTCATGCGCGAGGCGGACGGGAACGTCGTGATCGAGAGGCGCTCGCTGATCGACTACATCCTCCAGCACACGTCGGCGGCGATCCAGGAGCTGGGGAGGATCGACGGTGAGCTGATCGGGGACATGCATCGCAAGCTCGTCGACCGCGCGAGCTCGCAGGAGGAAGCGTGCAGCGACCTGGTCGCCCGCCTCGTC
>CAZSCC010000075.1:0-19221 GCA_964604905.1 uncultured Planctomycetales bacterium | reverse complement strand
AGCCCGCCGTGAAGGCGAAGGCGCGGACGGGGACCCTGGAAAGTCTTGCGGTCCTCTTCCCCTATCTTGCGTTCGACCCGGCCGCGCCCTCCGAGACGATCCGCGCGTGGTGGGGCCGGAACCGCTCCGGCAGGTAGCCCGCCGACCCGGATCGGTTCAACAATTCCCTTGCCGAGGGAGGCCGGATTTCCCTACCATGCGGCCCGGGCATCGGGACCGTGTCTGGGGGGATGATGAAGCTTCTATCCGTCGGGGTCTTCCTCTGGGCGGGGGCGGCCGCCGCCTGGGCCCAGGAGTGGTCCCCACCGGACGCGCGGTCGAGGTCGCTTGGGGGCGCCGGAGTGGCCTTCGCCGACGGGCGCTCCGACAGCCTCTACTGGAACCCCGCGACGCTGGCGGTCGGATCGGAGAAGGTCCTCGACTTCTCGACGGGCTTCTCCTTCAGCATGAGCCTGTATGCCGATGCCCACGTGATCGGCGACGTCGCCTCGCGGGTCACCTACCTCGTCGACCAGTTCGAGACCTACGACTTCTTGAACGTCCAGAACAACTTCAACTCCGCCACGCCCACGTTCACGGACACGGACGTGCAGAACGTCCTCCGCATCGTGGACAGCCTGACGCGGCTCGACCAGGAGGGCGAAGGGATCCTGATCCAGGGCGGGACGAGCTTCACCCTCCGGGTCGGCCCGTTCGGCCTCTTCCTCCGCGGCCACCTCGACCTCGCACAGGACCCGCTCGCGGATCTGAACGGGATCGGGCTGACGACCGACTCAGCCGCGTTCTTCGGCCAGCTCAGCCCTGCGGGGGCGCTCTCCCCCGCGGGGACGGCCCTGGCGACCCAGCTTACGCCCTCCCTCGGGGCCACGGACGCCGCGAACCTCGCCTTTCAGGCGCAGACGGGGCTGGGCGACGCGGCGATCTCCGACCCCGCCTTCATCGCGGCGATGGTCGCGCTGGCCCAGGGGACCGCCGCGGGAAGTCCGACCACGCTCTACAACAGCAACTCGGGCGTGATGATGCGCGCGCTCGTCCAGGCGGAGGCGGGCATCAGCTTCGCGATCCCCGTGCTCCCCACCCTCCTCGACGTGGGGATCTCGCTGAAGGAGGTCCTGAGCGAGACGTCGTTCTACTTCCTGACGTTCGCCCTCCAGGACAGCGGCACCGACGTGGGCGAAGCGGTCCGCGACGACATCATGAAGAACAACCGCAAGCGCTCGATGGACTTCAACATGGACCTGGGGGCGCGGGCGACGCCGCTCCCCTTCCTGACCCTCGCGCTCTCGGCACGAAACGTGATCCCGATGGACCTCGACTTCGCGGGTCCCGGGGGCAAGCTCCACCAGGACCCGCAGGTCCGGTTCGGCGCGCTCGCGCAGGCCCTGGGGTTCATCAAGGTCGGCTTCGACGTGGACCTGATCGAGAACGAATCGCCCGTCCTGCCCGGATACACGACCCGCCACTTCGGCGCCGGGCTGGAGTTCGACCTCCCGGTCCTGAAGATCCGGGTCGGCTACGACGCCAATCTCGCCTTCAAGGAGGACCACGGGCGGGTGACGGCGGGTTTCGGCCTGGACGTCTTCGGCTTCGTCCTGGACGTGGGCGCGCAGGCCTCGATCGTGAAGACCGAGATCAAGGCGGCCGCGGTCGACGGATCGGACCCGGCCGAGTCGTTCGCGACCGACCGCCTGAGCATGGGGCTCACGCTCGGGGTCAACGTCACCTTCTGACCGCAGGTGCCCGAATGAGAACGATCCTCTGCCTCCTGCCGCTCCTGGCGGCCTGCTCGCGGACGCAGGTCATGGGGCCCGCCGAACCGACCGACCCACCCGGGGCGGGCGAGGCGAAGGTGGTCGTATACCGGGACTCCTACCGGAACGAGGCCAAGCCGTACGCGTTCTTCGACGACGAGGAGTTGCTCGGATTCGCACAGGCGGGCGCGTGGTTCGAGGTCCTCGTCCGGCCCGGGGAGCACTTCTTCTACCTGCACGGCGTGAGCAGCCACGGGGTGCGCGCGACGCTGGCGGGGGGAAAGACCTATACCCTGCGCGTCGACTCGGTGCCCGAGCCCTTTCGACTCCAGTTGCGCCTCACCCCGATCGTCCCGGGACTGGAGGAATTCGACCGGATCGACGCGATCCTGGCGGACCTCGAGCTCCGCGGGCCCGTCCACAAGCACCTGGAGGAGTACCTGGAGCGGCACGCCGCCGAGGTGGAGAAGCGCCTGTCCTTCCTCCTCACGGAGGGCCGGGACCGCTGCGCCGAGCTCAAGGCGGAAGCCGGTCGCTGAACTCGCAAGAAGAGGAGAACGGATCATGAAGAGCGTGCTTTCGGCGGTCCTCCTGTCCTCCCTGGCGGTCCTAGGCGGCTGCGCCTCGCCCGGCACCGCGGAGGAGTTCACCTGGTCGATCGAGGTCCCCAAGACCGTCGACAAAGGGGCCGAGTTCGCCCTGCTCGTCAAGACGGTGCGGGAACCGGACCTCGCGATCGAAGGAGTCGAGTACCGCTACCAGATCCACTGGACCGGCGGGAGCTCCGCCCCGCTCCGTCACCGCGGGGCCACCGGCGAGGGCGTAAAGGTCCGCGCCCGCATGGCCCCGGGGCCCGCCACGATCCTGGTCACGAGCGAGAACCGCGACGGCCTGGACGTGAAGGTGCTCGAGGCGGTCGTCGAGGTGAAGTAGGCGCCCGACTCTTGCCGCCGGCCCGTCCGGCTGATACAAAGGCCGGGACTTTGAACCCCTGATAGGACGGACCCGGATGAGCACCCTGCCCGGCGACGCGGTCTTCATCGGCGTGGATGTCGGCGGCACCAAGATCGGCCTGAACGCCGTCGACGGGCGGCGCACGCCCGTCTCGCCCTCCTGGATCGAGGTCCCCTCGCACTCGCAGCTCGGGCCGCAGGAGACGGTGAAGCAGATCGTCGCCGGGGTCCGGACGTTCCTCGATCAGAAGGGGATCCCGCCCGCCCGGATCGCCGGCGTGGGGATCGACAGCCCCGGCCCCGCCGACCTGAACGGCAAGATCGAGCGGTCGGCCAACATGCACCCCGCGTGGGAGGGATTCCAGCTCCGCGAGCAGGCGCAGGCGGCGCTCGCCCCGGCGCTCGGCCGCGCGGTCCCGGTGGCCTACGAGAACGACTGCAACGCCGCGGCGCTCTGGGAGAGCTTCACGGGCAATCCCGAGGGGACGGAGGTGATGGCGCTCCTCGCGCCCGGCACCGGCCTCGGCGGCGGGATCGTGATCCGCGGCCGGCTCCTCCGCGGCGCGCGCGGGATGGGGGCCGAGCTCGGCCACATCGAGATCGTCCACCCTCCGTTCGTCCCCGGCGCGCCCCCCGAAGGCTGCGGCTGCGGCCAGCGCCACTGCAGCGAGGCGTACGCCTCGATGGCCGCGCTCATCAAGCTCCTCCCCGCAGCGCTCCAGCAGCCGAAGTGGAAGGGCCATCCGCTCCTCGAGATCCAGGGCGACGACGTCTGGCGGAAGCGCGCCTACCAGGTGCGGGGCCTCGCCGCCCGCGGGGACGAGCTCTGCCGCGCGCTGTTCGACTGGCAGTCCGAGGCGATCGGCAAGCTCTGCCGCCAGGTGGCCGACAGCGTGGACCCCCACCGGATCGTGATCGGCGGCGGCTTCATCGAGGGCGGCGCGGAGCTCACGACGCGGATCCTCACGATCGTGCGGGAGACTTTCCGGAAGCTCGCCTTCAAGAAGCACGCCGACGAGGTGGTCATCGAGGCCGCCGCCGCGGGCGACCAGGCGGGCTGCCTGGGCGCCGCGTTCTCGGCCTGGCAGTCGGCCCAGGACTCCGGGCGATGAAGCGTGGCCCGTCCCTAACCGGCTTCTGGAGATCCGTCACACCATCCTCGTCGTAGGATATGTAAGTAAGAAAGACAGCCTCTAATCGAAAGGAATCCCCATGCTGCTCCGTGCCCTGGCCCTCCTCGTCGTCCTCGCGCCCTTCGCCGCAGCCGCCGCCCCCGCGCAGGCGAAGAAGAAGATCGTCTTCGTGGCCGGCGGCCCCAGTCACGGCTACGGCGACCACGAGCACCTGGGCGGCTGCATGCTGCTCGCCAAGTGCCTGAACGAGAGCGGCCTCGCGGTCGAGGCCGTCGTCACCAACGACAAGGGCTGGCCCAAGGACCCGAAGGTGTTCGAGGGCGCGGCGGCCATCGTCATGTACTCCGACGGCGGCGGCGGCCACATGGCCAACAAGCACCTCGCCGAAGTGGACCCGCTCGCGAAGAAGGGCGTGGGAGTCGGCGCGATCCACTACGCGGTCGAGACCGTGAAGGGCGACCCGGGCACCAGGTTCCTCGAGTGGATGGGCGGCTACTTCGAGATCAACTGGTCGGTCAACCCGCACTGGACGGCGAAGTTCGAGAAGTTCCCCGACCACCCGGTGACGAAGGGCGTGAAGCCCTTCGAGACGAACGACGAGTGGTACTACCACATGCGGTTCCGCGAGGGGATGAAGGGCGTGACGCCGATCCTGTCGGCCGTGCCGCCCGACAAGACCCGACAGGGCAAGGACGGCTCCCACAGCGGCAACCCCGCCGTCCGCGAGGAGATCGGAAAGAACACCCCCGAGCACGTGATGTGGGTGAGCGAGAACGAGGGCGGCGGCCGCGGCTTCGGCTTCACCGGCGGCCACCGCCACTTCAACTGGAAGAACGACGATCAGCGCAAGCTGATGCTCAACGCGATCGCCTGGATCGCCAAGCTCGAGGTCCCCGCCGAGGGAGTCGCCTCCAAGACCCCGACCCAGGAGGAGATGGAGGCGAACCTGAAGGAGAAGAAGAAGTAGGTCGCCGAATCACGAATCAAGAATCAAGAATCAAGAATAAAGAGAGCCGCGGAGAGGACTCCGCGGCCTTTTTATTTGACCTTGTATTCGCCGCCGGTGAGGTCGGAGAGGATCTTGAGCGAGCGGGCGTCGGTCGAGAGGCTGATCGTGTGGATCACGGGACGGAGGAAGCGGGCGCGGCGGGCGATCACGCGGGCGACCAGCTCGTCGTCGATCAGCCGGCCCACCGTCGCGATGCCGTCGGAGAGGACGATCAGCGTGTCGGGGCCCTCCTCGCGAAGGCGGCCGCTCTCGGGGGAGCCCACGAGGGTCAGCGCCTTCTCGAGCGCGCCGTAGAGGTCGGTCCCGGACTCGTAGCCCATCCGGTCGACGAACTGGAGGGCGTCGCGGCGCGTCACGCGGTCGAGGGGTCGCGTCGGCGAGGCGGAGAGGAGCGAGGTCGTCCCGCCGAAGAAGATGATGTTCACCCGGGAGCCGTCGGGGAGTTCCTCGAGGAGGCGCTTGAGCTCGCGGCAGGCCGCCTCGAACCGGTTGAGCTCCTTCATGCTTCGGGAGCGGTCGATCAGGAAGCAGACGCGGCTCGAGGAGACCGGCACGTCGTAGAACGTGGTGCGGCCCGGCCCCTTGAGCTCCTTGCGCTCCCGCGGGGCGTAGCGGCCGGCGGCGAAGTCCTCGCCGTTCGCCTTCCACCAGTCCTGCCACGCGGCGGACTCGGCCGGGAGCTCCGTCTTGGTCAGGAAGGCCAGTCCGCCGCAGGCGGAGTTCCGGAGGCGCAGGTCCATCCCGGGGAGCGCCTCGACGACCGGGCCCACCGCCTGGGGGACCTCGCGAAGCGCCCGCACCGCGGCGAGCCGCACCTGCCACTGCGGGTGGCCGAGCTGCGCGAGGGCCTTCTCGGTCGAGATCGCCCCGAGCCCCGCGGCGAGGACGGCGGGTTCCGGCTCGCGCTCGATCGCGGCGAGGACCGCCTCCTTCGCGCCAAGGGCGCCCAGGCCCTCGAGCAGCTCGCACTTCAGGATCCAGCTCCCCGTGCGCAGCGCCTCCGTCGCGAGGACCGGGATCGCGCCCTCCTTCAGGCGGCCGAGCGTCGCGAGCATTGCGGCGTGGATCTTCTCGCCCTCGAGCGCGATCCGGCACGACTCCTTGATCCGCTCCTTCGCCTTGGCGAGCGTCCGCTGCTTGAGCCGCTCCTCCTCGATGTTGAAGGCGAAGGAGGTGTCGGTGTTCTCGTACGCCTGGCGCGCCCCGACGGTCGAGACGAGGAGCGCGGCCTGGCGATCGCGGGCTTTCGGGAGGAGGGCAATGAGCGCGCGGGCGGCCTTCGCGCCGTCGCCGGCGGCCAGGTCGGCGAGCGCGGCCTCTGCCTCCTTCAGCTTCGTCTCGCGGATCGCCTCGGCCAGGCGGTCCTTCGGGTCCTGCAGAAGGAGCAGCAGAGACAACATCAGCCCATCCACGTAGAATAGGATGCCGCGCCCCACGGGAAAGTAAAGGGCGTGTTGAATATTCGAGGGTGCACGTGAAGACGATCGCCGCCCTGTTCCTGGGAACTCTCGCCATGCAGGACCGCCCCTCCTTCCCCGTCGTGAAGGCCCCCGACTATCCCGTCCCGACCTCGCTCGAGGAGTGGAAGAAGAGGCGGGAGGAGACTCGGAAGACGCTCTGGAGCCTCCTGGGGGATCTCCCGGCGAGGCCCGCGAAGCCGGCGGTCTCCACTCTGGAGAAGCAGGACCGGGGGGAGTACCGGGTCGAGAAGCTGGCGATCGACAACGGTGCCGGGGCGATGATCCACTCCACCCTGCTCGTTCCGAAGGGGCCGGGCCCCTTCCCCGCGATCCTCTACCTGCATTGGCACGCCGGACAGTACGCCCTCGGAAAAGAGGAGCTCTGGCAGGAGGCCCCGGGCGGGGGCGGCGTGAAGCGCGGCGAGGACCTCGTCAAGCGCGGCTACGTCGTCCTCGCGCCCGATGCATACGCGTTCGGCGAACGCTCGGGCCTCGGCCCCGACGGCCCCAAGCAGAAGGGCGGACAGGAGGAGCTGACGCTCTCCAAGACCTTCCTCTGGATGGGCCGCTCGCTCTGGGGGATGATGGTGCGCGACGACGCGATCGCGCTCGACGTGCTGGCGGCGCGCCCCGAGGTGGATCCCCGGCGGATCGGGGCGACGGGGATCAGCATGGGCTCGACGCGGACCTGGTGGCTGGCCGCGCTCGACGACCGGGTGGCGGCGTCGGTGGGGGTCTGCTGCCTCACGCGCTACCAGGACCTGATCGCCGCGGGGGGCCTGCACCAGCACGGCATCTACTATTTCGTGCCGGGGATGCTCAAGCACTTCGACACCGAGGCGGTGACGAGCCTGATCGCGCCGCGGCCGTTCCTCACGCTCTCGGGGGCGGACGACAAGGGCTCGCCGGCGAAGGGGGTCGAGACGATCAACGCCTTCTGCGCCGAGGTGTGGAAGCTCCATGGGAAGGCGGAGGACTTCAAGGGGATCCTCTACCCCGGGGTCGCCCACGTCTACACGGCGGAGATGTGGCGCGAGATGACCGGGTGGTTCGAGAGGCGGCTCCTTCCCCGGAAGTAGGCCCGCCTCCCCTGCGTCCGCAAGGACGCCAGCGCCGGCAGCGTCACAACGCTCGCCATGCCGGGGCAGAGGGAGCCGATGGATCCGGCGAGAAGCGCGGCACACCGAAAATCGGCGCCCTCTTCCCATTGAAAAAAAAGGCCCCGGAGGTTTTCCTCCGGGGCCGTGAAGAGCGATCGGACGGTCAGCTATTTGTCGTCGGTCGCATGGGGGAACTTGCCGCTCTTGGCGCAGATCTTCTTGATGCCACCGCCGAGGGGCTTGGGCTTGCAGTCGGCTTTGTGCTTCACCTCGGACTCGACCTCGCCCTTGGCGCTGCACGCGTCGCACTCGTAGGCGACCCTGGCCTTGTCCTCGTCGTAGGGCAGCACCCCGTCCTTGATCTGCTGCCTGCTGAGGGCCTTGGCGACGAGCTTGAGGCAGTACTCGATCGTGTTGGGCTTAGTCTCGCAGCGCTTGCAGAGGCCGTTCCGGACGTCGTCCATGCTCAGTTCGCGCTTGTCGGTGAGGCAGTAGTAGCCTTTCACGAGCTTCTTGCAGTCGCACGGGCCGTTGGGGAGGGCCTTGGCCGGCTTGTCCGAAGGCTTCGCCTTCAGCTCGGGGATGTTGGCGACGAATTTGGCCGGGTTTGAGTCAAACTGACCCTTGCAGTTTCCTCAGCAGAAGCCGATCGTCTTCCCCATGTAGGTCGACGACGGCCCGCCGTCCTTGACGGGGGTGCCTTTCACCGGGCAGACCTTGTTGATGGCCCCATCCGGCGCCATCGCCACGGACGCCACCACCAGCAGCGCTGCCAATACCCTGATCGTACTCATCCCGCCTCCAAACAATCGTGGAACCCCTTCGGACGTCCGGCGTGCGATGCCGGCACCCCTTCTAAGAACGCTACGCCCGCACGAATCATAACGTTGCCGGGAACGGGTTGTTTCCCGGATTCAGGAGGCGGCCGGGGGAGGGGGGCGCCTACGGCTCCTTCTTCAGGAGGTCGCCGAAGGCCTTCTTGAACTTCTCCACCTTCGGGGCGACCACGTACCGGCAGTACCCCTGCTGCGGATTGAGCACGAAGTAGTTCTGGTGGTAGTCCTCGGCCTTGTAGAACGTCGCGGTCGGGCTGATCTCGGTGACGATCGGCCGGTCCCACGCGCCCGAGGCGTCGAGCTCCTTCTTCACCTTCTCGGCCAGCGCCTTCTGCTCCGGGCCGTGGGTGAAGACGACCGAGCGGTACTGCGTGCCCTCGTCGTTCCCCTGCCGGTTGAGCGTGGTGGGATCGTGGGTCTTGAAGAACACCTCGAGCAGCTTCAGGTAGGAGATCTTCGAGGGGTCGAACCGGATCCGGCAGACCTCGGCGTGGCCGGTCTCTCCGGTGCAGATCTGCTTGTAGGTGGGGTTCTTGACCGTCCCGCCCTCGTAGCCCGACTCGACCGAGAGGACGCCCGCGAGATTCTGGAAGACCGCCTCGACGCACCAGAAGCATCCCGCGCCGAAGGTGGCGAGTTCGACGGCCAGGGCCGGCTGGGGCGCGGGCGCGGAGGGAGTCGCGGGCGGCTTCGGGGTCATGGGCACGGGCTCCGTCTTCTGTTCCGCGCAGGAGCAGGCCGCGAGGAGGAGGGCCGCCCCGGCGAGGCGCATCGTGTTCCGCATTCCGATGGTTATACACCCGACGCGAGAGAGACGGCCAGAGAATCGGCCTACTGGGTCGCCCTCTCCAGCAGAGTCCGGAAGCGGGCCTCGCCGCGAAGCGGGGCCAGGTCCTCGTCCTTCCGCAGCAGCTCCCAGTTGGAAAACCCGAACCGGACCGCCTGCTCCAGGGAGTCGAGCGCCTTCCCCGGCTCGCCGCGACGCGCGTCGACGCAGGCCGCGCGGTAGTGCGCATCGCCGTCCCGGGGATCGAGCGCCAGCGCCCGCTCGTAGTCCGCCGCGGCGGGACCGAACTCCTTCCGCTCCGCGTGGATCCTCGCGCGGAGCAGGAGGGCGGGCCGGTACGCGGGGTGCTTCGCGATCGTCTCGGTGCAGTCGCGGAGGGCGCCCTCGCGATCGCCCTTCTCGAGCTTCACCCGCACGTCGTTCACGAGACCGGCGGCCGCAGACGTCCCTTTCGCATCCCCGCAGAGGGGGCAGCTCTCCCGGGGTCCGAGCGAGAAAGTACACGCGTTGCAGGCGGGGCACTTCGTCGCGACATACCCACGGCGGCACGCGGAGCAACGGAGATCGCCGTAGCCCGGCTGCGGCTCGACGTTCCCGCAGCCCGGGCATTGCCCGGCGAGATTCATCTCATGGCACTCGCGGCAGGGCGCCTCGCCCGTCTGGCTATAGGCCATCGGATGGCCGCACCGGAAGCAGTTGAAGTTCCGGTGCTCCGCGCAGCCCGTCAGGACGAACGCCAGGCCGACCGCCCTGGAAAAGGCGCTCACGGCCCCGCTTCCCTCGCCGCCGTGGCGGCGTACTTCGCCGGGTCCTTCTCGAACTCGACTCGGCACGTCTCGGCGCAGAAATAGTAGGTCTTCCCCTCGAAGGCCGCGCGGGGCGTCTTCTCGTCGACGCGGACGACGACGCAGCCCAGGTCCCCGTTGCAGAGGCATACGGGGTCGCGCGCCGTGGGGCGCGGATCGGGAGCGGCGCAGCCCGCCGACAGGGCGAGGATCAAGGCCAACCGTCGCATGGAGTTCTCCCTTCTCCCTATTAGAACGACACGGTGATCCCCATCGCGACCTTGAACAGCGTCTTTTGCTGCTCCTCGTTCAGGTGCTGGGCCACCGGGATCTGCGGCGAGATCGTGAACGACACGCGCTCCGAGAACGCGACCCGGAAGCCCGGCGAGACGAAGAGCGCCGTGCCGCCGGAGTTCTCCTCCTCGTGCGCCCCCTCGCGGTTCATGAAGAGGTGGCGGACGTTCACCTCGAGGAAGGCGCTGGACTGGGGGTAGGTGGCCACGTTCTCCGTGAACCGGTACGCCGCCGCGACTCCGAAGAGGACGAGGTCGCCCATCTTGAAGTCGGCCCGCTTCGTCCGCCGCGTGTACGAGAGTCCGGTGTCGAGCGTGACGCGCTCGGTGAGATAGCGCGAATAGGCCGCGCCGAGCAGGAAGTCGAACGCGCCGCTGCCGGGCTGGAGCGCCGGGTCCAGCGGCTCGTTGCTCCCCGTCGCGGACCCGTGATTCGTCTCGCTGTTGTCGCCGAAGGGCAGCTTCACGCCGCCGAGGAGAGCGAGGCTCCCGCCGGCCCCTCTTATGACACGGTATTTCGCGGTGATCCACTGGTCGGTCATCCCGGAGATGTCGCCGATCTCGTGGAAATCGTAAGTGCCCGTGTCGTCGAGGTGACCCTCCTGGGTGTCGGCCGCCCGGTAGTACCCGAAGGAGAAGCCGATCTGCAGGTCCTCCATGGCCCCGAACGCCACTTCGAAGGTCTCCAGCAGGGTCCAGCGGACGGCGTCGACGTGCCCCTCGCCGCCGCTGTTCGTCTCGAACGTCATGGCCTGGATCTCGGTCGGCGTCAGCCGCTCGAACTGGGTGTAGTCGAGGCGCAGGCTGACCGAGACGGCGCCGGGCTTCATCGTCTCGCCCGACGGCGTGGCGATACCGCCTCCCGAGGTCCCGGGTCCATGGTCGCGCCGGACGGGCTCGGCGAGGCTCATTTCGCGGAACGCGGAGACGTCCGCGGCGGGACCGGCCCAGGTCTGGAACAGGAATGCGACGACGAAAGAGGGAATCATGGCATTCTCCAAGCAAGGATCAACATGGAAGAAGTCCCCGGTCCGACCGAGAGCGGGACAAGGTCACCGTCCCCGTGGAGGACCGACCCAGGAAGGCGCGAAGGTCAGGCGATCGGGACTTTTTCGATCCGTTCCGCGAAGGGAGGGAAGCGGGGCAGGAGTTCGGAATCGGGGGGCGCCGGGGCGACGCGGGGAGGATCGGGCCGCTGAAGCTCCTCGCAGGCCAGCCGGGTCGGTCCGGTCGAGGGGGCCGGCTGCGCCGCGAGCGGACGATCGTCCGTCCCCTTCTCGCAGGCGGACGAAGCCCCGGCGCTCGAGTGGTCGCAGGGACAGGCGGGAGGCCCGGGGCAGGGCTCGCAGCAGCAGGGCGCCGGCCGCGACGCGCGGGCCGCCGGGGCCTCCCCGGGCGATCCGGAGGTCGCCGGCACCGTCCACCCCGAGCGTACCAGGAGGGCCAGGACCAGGGCGATCACGCCCGCACGCGATGTCACAGGGTGGGAATCTTACCGCGGGGGCATCCACGATGCAAGCCTCCGGGGCGGTCGCTGCATCTGAAAAATGAATGACAACGATTCGATATTTGGAATAAAACCCCTTGCCTCCGCCGTTGCATCCGTATACTATTTGTGTTTCATATGTCTATCATTCGTTTCATTGATCCCCGCGGCGGCCGCGGAACCGGGAGGCCCCTCATGAGAACCGTCGCCGTCTCCGCCGTCGCGGTGCTCCTCGCCGCGTGCAGCCGGTCCGACCCCCAGTCCATGGCGGGCAAAGGCGGTTCGTGCTGCCAGGCCGTCGCGTCCGCCAAGGCTGATCCCTGCTGCGCGGCCGGCAACAACCAGCAGGTCGTCGCCAGAGAGTTCCTGAAGCCCGGCGACAGCCGGACCTTCTCGATCGAGTACGTCGGCAAGGCGCTCGAGATCCCCGCCGGGACGAAGAAGCTCCGCGTCTGGCTGCCCGTCCCCCAGGACTCGACCGTCCAGTCGATCAAGAACCTCTCCTTCTCGAAGGAGCCGAAGATCGCGACCGAACCCAAGTACGGGAACAAGGTCGCCTATTGGGAGATCGAGAACCCCGGCGCATCGGCCGAGGTCACGATGAAGTTCGACGGCACGCGCCTGGAGATCAAGACCGACCTTGCCGCGCTCAAAAGCGAGGGCAAGGACGAGGCGGGGGCGTTCGACGTCTTCCGCAAGGCGGACACGCTCGTGCTGGTGGACGACGAGATGAAGAAGCTCGCGGACAAGGTGGTCGAAGGCAGGGCCGGGACGCTCGAGAAGGGCCGCGCGATCTACGACTACGTGCTCTCCAAGATGACCTACGACAAGAACCACGAGGGCTGGGGCAAGGGATCCACCCGCCACGCCTGCGACGTGGGCAAGGGCAACTGCACCGACTTCCACGCCCTCTTCAATTCGCTCTGCCGCGCGCAGGGGATCGCCAGCGGCTTCGAGATCGGCCTCTACCTCCCCTACGAGAGGAAGAAAGAGGAGAAGCTGGGCGGTTACCACTGCTGGGCGCTGTTCCGCGTCCCGGGGAAGACCTGGGTGCCGGTGGACTGCTCGGAGGCGAGCCGCTTCCCCGACCGGAAGGAGTACTTCTTCGGCGGCCACACCTCCAATCGCGTGACGCTCTCGACGGGGCGCGATCTCGTCCTGGCGCCCGCCCAGGCGGGCGCGCCACTCAACTACCTGCTGAACCCCTACGTCGAGGCGGACGGGAAGCCCGTCAAGACCGACAAGACGTGGTCCTTCAAGGACCTCGACTAGCTCCGGGAACACTTTTTAGGGACTGAGGAGAACGTTATGCACTGTGACACGGCGTTCGTGCTGTTGTCGATGCTGTTCCAGACGGACCCGCGGCCCGCCGGCGTCCAGGAGATGACGGCCCAGGCCGCCGCCCCGCAGGACGACTGGAAGGTCATCACGCTGGGCAAGTCCAAGCTGACCTTCTACGGCTTCCTGCGGCTGGACTTCGAGTACGACACGTCGCGGCCCCAGACGATCCAGATCCCCCAGTGGATCCTCTCCAAGGATTCCACCGTCCCCGCCGAGGCCGCCGTGGCCGGGAAGAAGGATTACACGTTCCATCCCCGGTTGACGCGCCTCGGCCTGGACCTGGACGGCCCGACGGTCGCCGAGCTGGGCGACGCCAAGGTCACCGGCAAGCTCGAGATGGACTTCTTCAACCTGACGGACGCCAACCTCCCCAACAACTCCCGCGAGTTCCTCCGGCTCCGCCACGCCTACGGCAAGATGGACTGGGGCCACTTCTCCATCCTCTTCGGACAGCGCGAGGACGTCGCCTCGCCCCTCTTCCCCACCGTCAACGCCGACATGGTGATGTGGAACGCCGGCAACACCGGCGACCGCCGCCCCCAGCTCCGGCTCGAGGGGAAGGCCGAGGGCTTCACCCTGACGGGCGCCGTGGGCGTCACCGGCGCGAACGACGCGGCGAACCTCGACGGACCCGCCGCCACCAACAACTTCTTCGACGGCGAGACCGGCAACCCGACCTGGCAGGCCCGGCTCGGTTACGAAATAGAGGGTTGGGTCGAGAAGAAGAAGAACACCATCGGATTCTGGACCCACTGGGCCCGGGAGAAGCTGGATGTGGCGGTCGCTGCGACCGGTTTCGAGACGGACTTCACGAGCAACATGTTCGGCGTCGACCTCACCCTCTACCTCCACGACCGCGTGTGGCTCAAGGGAGAGCTGTGGATGGGCAAGAACCTGGACGACGTCCGCGGCGGCATCGCCCAGGGTGTGACCACCACCGCGATCGCCGGCTCGATCCCCGGCCACGAGGTCCGCTCGCAGGGCGGGTGGGCCGAGCTCTGGGTCCAGGTCCTCTCCTGGTGGACGCCGGTCTTCGGCATCTCGTTCGACGATCCCGACGACAAGTACTTCGGCCCGATGAACCGCGACCTGGACGTGATCCCCTACCTCTGCAACCGGCTGACGTTCGGCCCGATCTCGATGGGCTTCGACTACATGCACTGGGTCACGGAGTACGAGGGCCCCGGCATCCGCGACGGCCGCAACGAGCGCCTCGATTTCTGGATCGCCTACAACTTTTAGGAATGATAACCGCCCGCGCCGCGGGTCCAGAAGGGCCCCTCGTCCCCCGCAATCTTATCACCCTCCTCGGGGGCGAGGGATCCGGACCCGCGGGCGCGGCGGCTTCAATGAAGAGGTGCCTATGATGAGAAGAGTCTTCCTGGCCGTCGCCCTCGCCGGATGCTCCGGCCCGGCCGTCATGCCCATGGAAGGGAAGCACGCCACCTTCGAGGCGCGCCACGAGTTCAAGTTCCTGGTCCCCGAGGGGGCCAGGAAGATCCGCGCCTGGGTCGCCATGCCCCAGGCCGACCCGTTCCAGAAGGTCGAGGGCTTCAAGATCGACTGCCCCTTCCCCACCCGGATCGAGAAGGATTCCGAGGGGAACACCCAGGTCTACTGCGAGGTGGCGGACCCGAAGGTGAAGGAGTTCTCGATCGTCGAGACCTTCTCCGTCACCCGGAGCGAGATCAAGAGCGGGATCGACGCCTCGAAGACCCGCCCCTACACCGCCGGGGACCTGGCCGGCAAGGAGAAGTACCTGGCCGCCAACACCCACGTGATCATCGACGACCGCATCAAGAAGCTGTCCGGCGAGATCGTGGGCGGCGAGAAGAACCCCGTCCGGGCGGCGCGGAAACTCTACGACTGGGTGCTCGCCGATATCGACTACTGGGTGAAGGATCCGAAGAACAAGAAGGCCTCCCCGGTCGGAAGCACCGAGTACTGCATGACCACGAAGACCGGCAACTGCACCGACTTCCACTCGCTGTGGATGTCGCTCGCCCGCGCGGCGGGCATCCCGACCCGCCTCGTCTACGGCTCGTTCTTCAAGCTGGAGCTGGACGGGCAGGACACCGACCAGAGCTACCACTGCTGGCCCGAGTTCTTCGTCCCGGGCGCAGGCTGGGTCCCGCACGACGTCGCCGTCGCGGACATCTACGTGGACAAGTACGAGGTCAACAAGGACAACGAGGTGCTCGTCCGCCGCACCACGGCCGACGGCTACAAGGGCCCCGACGCCTCGAAGGTCGAGTACTACTTCGGTAATATCGACGAGCGTCGCGTCACCTGGTCGATCGGCCGGGACCTCACGCTCAGCCCCAAGCAGGACGGCGGGCCCGTCAACGCGGTCTTCAAGGCGTACGTCGAGGTGGACGGGAAGCTCTACCCCGAGAGCAAGGACACCTACACCCGCAAGCTGACCTACAAGGAGCGCAAGTAGACCCTATCTATCGCGTCGCGGCCGGTCCCAGGGCGCGGAGCGCCCGGGACTTCCGCCGCCGCGCGCCTTCGCCGTGATGAACGACCCCGCCCCCGAGTCGCCGGAGCGGACCCGGGCGCTCCTCGAGGAGCTCCCGCGCCTTGCGGGAAGCTCCTGCCCCGGCTGCTCGAAGTCCGTCTGCGGCCACGAAGCCGTCATGAGCGTCGTCCTCGGCTACAAGACAGCCCCGCGATGCGCCGCCTGCCTCGCCGTCGCTTTGGGCCGGAAACTGGAGGAGATGCGGGACCAGCTGCTAGAGTACATCGACCGGCGCGACTGCTTCCGCTCGGGCTGGACGTGGGCCCACGAGCGGGAGGGCTTCGCGGGAAAGGGGCGGCCGGCGTGTCTCTGGCCCGGGGACGCGGCGATGAAGGCGGACGTCGAATGGGACGCGGGCGACATGGGGTGCGGCGAGCTCGTCCTCGAGCTCCGGATGCGCCTCGAGGCGATGCGTTCCCGCCAGGTGATCCGGGTCACCGCGCGCGATCCCGGCGCCCCCGAGGACATGCCCGCCTGGTGCCGTCTCACGGGACACACGCTGGTTTCCATGAACCATCCTGTTTATTTCATCCAACGCAAGGAGGACTAGCCATGCCTGGAAAGTTCACCGTCAGCTGCACGGTCGCGAAGGACAACGCCGACAAGGCCACCGTCTCGTTCGTCGTCGCGAACGCCGCGCTGGGTTCGGCGAAGGACACGGTCGTCTTCCTCTCGATCGAGGGCGTCCGCCTCTCGCAGAAGGGATTCGCCGACGACATCCGCGAGGAAGGCTTCGCCCCTCTCAAGGAGCTCATGGAGAACTTCGCCAAGGCCGGCGGCAAGATCCTCGTCTGCTCCCCCTGCTTCAAGAAGCGCAAGCTGGACGAGAACAACCTGGTCGCCGGCGCGGTGATCGTAGGCGGCGCGAAGCTCGTCGAGTTCATGAGCGACAGCTGCCCCTCGGTCTCGTACTAGGGATATGATAAAGTAAGTGGATGACTTTATCATATGCAGCCGACCGAGCGTCACGCGCTGAACGCGGACACGGGCTTCGACGGCGAGGACCTCGACTGCGGGAACGGGTTGCTGCTCCTGATCCGCCAGCACATCGACCCGCTGGAGCGGGGGCAGCTCCTTGAGATCCGCTCGACGGAGATCTCCGTCGACGAGGACCTCCCCGCCTGGTGCCGGATGACGGGGAACGAGCTCGTCTCGTGGACCCAGCAGGGAAAACAGCGGAGCTTCCTCGTCTGCAAGGGGATGCTCGTGGAACGGAAGGCCGACGCTCCCAAGGTCACGAAGGCCTGGGCCGCGGCGCGGGCCCTCGTCCCGGTCACGATCCCCGCCTCGCTTCCCCCGCCCGCCCCTGCCCCGGCCATCCGCCCTCTCTCCGTCATGGGCATCGGCAGCTGGCCGCGCCCCCGGTGGATGGTGAAGGCGATCCACGAACACCTGGAGGGCCGGCTGACGGAAGGGGAGTTCCAGGCCACGGCCGACGACGCCGTCCGCCTCTCGGTCGACGCCCAGCTCCGCGCCGGGGTCGACGTCGTGACCGACGGCGAGCAGCGGCGGGACAACTACTCCAGCTTCGTGGGCGGGATCCTGGACAACTGCCAGCTCATCCCCCTCACCGACCTCCTCCCGCTCGTCGACGACCCCGACAAGCTCAAGAAGGAGATGGACCAGCTCGACGTCCCCGCCTCCGAGGTCCGCCATCCCGCGGTCTTCGGCCCGCTCGGGCGCAGCGGCCCGATCGCGGTCCACGAGCTGGCCTTCGCCCGGACGCTCACGGACAAACCGGTCAAGGTCGCGCTCCCGGGCCCGTACCTCCTCACCCGGACCATGTGGATGGAGTGCATCTCCGACAAGGCCTACCGCTCGCGGGAGCACCTGGCCGAGGACATCGTCCGCGTCCTGCGCGAGGAGCTCCACTTCCTCCTCGCCGCGGGGGCCGCGATCGTCCAGTTCGACGAGCCGGTGCTCACGGAGGTCGTCTTCACGGGCGCGAAGAACGCCCGGAGCTTCATGTGCGGCGCGCTCAGCGAGAAGAAGGACGCCGCGACCGAGCTCGCCTTCGCCCGGGACCTCCTCAACCGGGTGATCGAGGGCCTCCCCCGCGAGAGGACGGCGCTCCACATCTGCCGCGGTAACTGGACCCGCGACGAGCGGGCCGCCCTGGCCGGCGATTACCGCCCGCTCGTCCCGACGCTCTCGGAGATGAACGTCGGCACCTATTTTCTCGAGCTCTGCACGCCCCGCGCCGGCGAGATCGAGCTCCTGAAGGACCTGCCCCGCGACCGGAGGATCGGCGTCGGCGTGGTCAACCAGAAGCACGACCGGATCGAGACCGTGGAGGAGATCCTCGCCAAGGCCCGCCGGGCGGCCGACCTCTTCGGCCCCGACCGCGTGCTCCTCAACTCCGACTGCGGCTTCGCCACGTTCGCCGACAACCCCGTCGCCTCCGCCCAGACGGCCGAGGGGAAACTCCGGGCCATCGCCGGGGCCGCCGCCGCCCTCCGAAAGGGATAACCTCTATCGTTTTTTCGAATAAAAGGGGTGGCTCCGGGCGTTCCGGAAGCGTATAAGAATTACCGATGGGAGCCATCCATATGAGACCGACCTCGATCGCCGCCCTCCTGGCCCTCGCCGCGTGCGCCGCGCCCGGCCCCGTTCAATCCATGGAGGGCCCGTCGGACACCCAGCAGGTCGTCGCGAAGTCCTTCCTCCGTCCCGGAGACAGCCGCACCTTCTCGATCGAGTACGTCGGCAGGGTCACGGAGATCCCCGCCGGGACGAAGAAGCTCCGCGTCTGGATCCCCGTCCCCCAGGACACGACCGTCCAGACGATCCGCGACCTCTCCTTCTCCAGGGAGCCGAAGCTGGGCGTGGAGTCGAAGTACGGCAACCGGGTCGCCTACTGGGAGATCGAGAACCCCGGCGAGTCGGTCGAGCTCTCGATGAAATTCGCCTGCACCCGCCTCGAGATCAGGACCGACCTCGAGCTCCTCAAGGGCGACGGCCACGACGAGCCGGGCGCTTTCTCCGTCTTCAAGAAGGCCGATACGCTCGTCACGGTGGACGACGCGATGAAGAAGCTCTCCGATGAGGTCGTCCGCGGAAGGACCGGGACGCTCGAGAAGGGACGCGCAATCTACAAGTACGTCCTCTCGAAGATGACCTACGACAAGAACCACGTGGGCTGGGGCAAGGGCTCGACGAAGCACGCTTGCGAGGTCGGCAAGGGCAACTGCACCGACTTCCACGCCCTCTTCAACTCGCTCTGCCGCGCCCAGGGGATCGCCAGCGGCTTCGAGATCGGCCTCTACCTCCCCTATGAGCGGAACAGGGACGAGAAGCTCGGCGGCTACCACTGCTGGGCCTTCTTCCGCGTGCCGGGGAAGACCTGGGTTCCGGTGGACTGCTCCGAGGCCAGCCGCTTCGGGGACCGGCGCGAGTTCTTCTTCGGCGGCCACACCTCAAACCGCGTGACGCTCTCCACCGGCCGCGACATCATCCTCGAACCCGCCCAGTCGGGCGAGCCCCTCAACTACTTCCTCAACCCCTACGCCGAGGCCGACGGCCGGCCCGTCAAGACCGACAAGGCCTGGTCCTACAAGGACCTCGACTAGGTTCCCCGGCGACCTCCATCGGGCGCCCCCGGTTGCCGACCGGGGGCGCCCGGTTTCTTTCCCCCCGCCGGCGCAGGTTTCTCTTGACGGGATGGATTTAGTCATTATAGTTCGTTATCTACTTCATTATGATTTCAAATAGTTATCCCCCGGCCCCGGGATTCACTTGAGCGGGGAATCGCGCGCCGCGCTCGCCG
>CAZSCC010000074.1:0-7504 GCA_964604905.1 uncultured Planctomycetales bacterium | reverse complement strand
CGCCGCCTCGAGGTTGGTCTTGAGCGCCAAGTCCTCGGGGTTCGCCTCGCGCACCAGCCTCCCGGAATTGACGTCGATCGCCGTCATCCCCTCGGTCTGCTCGATCACGATCGAGCCCCCCGCGGGGAGGCTGACGGTCTTCATGTTGAGCTGCTCGATCTGGGGCTCGATCTCGTACCGGTGGAAGAGGGGCGTCGCGCCGTCGTAGAATTCGAGGCGGTCGCGGAAGCGGGGCATCACCCCGTCGTAGAAGTCGCACAGCCGCTGGTAGACCGCCTTCTCGTCCACGACCAGCTTGGAGATGTCCGGGGTGAAGAAGTCGCGGACCGTACGCTGCACCAGGTCGGTCTCCTGGTAGAGCAGCGCCGGCGCGTGAGCCGACTTCGCGCGCAGCTCGACCGCGTTCCACACGCGCTGGAGATAGTCGAAGTCGGCGCGCAAGTCCTGGTCCGTCGTGTCGGCCGAGGAGGTCCGCACGATGAAGCCCACGTTCGAGGGCTTCTCCTCGGTCAGCTGGCGCATGATCGTCCGCAGCTGGGCGCGCTGCTGCGGGGCGGTGATCTTCTTGGAGATCCCCACCTTGGTCGTCAGGGGCGTCAGCACCAGGAAGCGCCCCGGGAGCGAGATCTCCATCGAGACCGACGGACCCTTCTCGCCGAACGGGTCTCGGATCACCTGGACGATCACCTCCTGAAAGGGCTGGAGGAGGTTCTGGATGAGTCGCTTGGGGCCCCGAGGCCGCTGGCCCCGCTGCGGACGGTGGTACGGCTCCTCCCCCTCGCCGACCGTCTCGGAGACGTGGAGGAACGCGTTCTTCACCAGGCCGATGCTCACAAACGCGGCCTGAAGGCTCGCGTGGACGTTCTCCACGCGGCCCTTGTAGATGTGGCCCACGAGGGTCTCGTGGCTCGTACGCTCGACGTGAAGGTCCTCGAGGCGGCCGTCCCGGACCACCGCGATCCGGGTCTCCTCCTTCTCGACCGCGTTCACCAGCATCCAGCGTCCGTCGGTCGTCATGGCCTCGTCCCGACCTCCGAGTAGGTCTTCCGAATGCTTACGGTCGGGTCCACGGTCACTCCGATCGCCCGGAGGATCTCCTCGGGCTTGGCCGTCCCCTGGTCCGTGACCTTGATCCGCAGGAACGTGCGGTCGCCGTCGTTGTCGATCGCGAGCGCGTACTGGCGGATCTCCACGGTCTTGGACCCCTTGTCCGAGGGCCGCTCGACCGGACAGGTCTTGAGCGCGAGGAACGCCCGGATCCCCTCCGAAAACCGGGCGCCCTGGCCGGGGCACGTCGCCTCGTACTCCACATAGGCGATGCACGATCGGGCCTTGCGGTCGAACGTCTCCGCCGAGACGATCCCGATCCCCTCCGGCAACTGCTCGCCCAGAAGCTTCTCGATCTGGCGAGGGGCCGTCCATGAGGTCAGCTCGAACTCCAGGACCTCGTCCACCGATTCGAGCCCCAGGCCCAGCGCGGTGGGGAACGCCACCACGGGATGGGGATTGTAGCCCTCCGTCATCCGCAGCGGCATCCCCGACCTTCGGAGCGCCCGCTCGAAGACGCGCATGAGGTCGTGGTGGGACAGGAAACGGAGCCTGCCCGTCTTGGAGAACCGGACGCGGAACGAGAAGATATTCATGCCACGGCGGGGGGGGAGAGAGGGAACGGAGGGGACGGCCGGGGATCACCCCCCGGCCGCACGCAAAAATTTTTCTCGGGCCGCCCCCAAGGGCCGGCCGTTCCGTTCCGCGCTCCCCGCTCGTCGAGGCCCGCCTGGGCGACCCCTGGGGGCGCTCCGACGGGGCAGACCGGCGGGTTTCCCGCCCGGCCTGCGATCCGCGACCCGCCTTCAGGCGGGCTTGGCCTTCTCCGTCCGGCGAAGGAGGACTACTTCTTCTGCGGCTCCTTCTTCATCCGCTCCTGCGCGTCCCGCATCTCCTCCTCCTCGCGCATCTTCAGCATCTTCTTGAGCGCGTCCGAGGAGCCCGTCCCCTTGGGCACGATCCGGGGGGTGATGAAGATCAGCAGGTGGTCCTTGTTGACCTCATCCTGCCGCTGCTTGAACAGGTAACTGATGATGGGCAGGTCCTTGAGCACGGGAATTCCGTTGTCCTCGTAGGTGGAGCGCTCCACGACCAGGCCGCCCAGCACCGCGGTCCGCCCGCTCTCCACGATCAACTTCGTCACCAGGGTGGTCGAGGCGATGCGCGGCAGGTCGATGCTCTGGGGAGCCCGGTTGGACACCAGCGAGAAGCGGGTGAACCCGGGGACGGCCGCTCCCGTCGAAGGGCCGTTGAGGAAGTCGTTCTGCGGGATGACCGTCAGGATCACCTTGTTGGCCTCGGTCACGATCCTCGGGATCACGAAGAGCTGGAAGCCTATCTTGACGGGCGACTTCGACGCCTCGCCGAGCGAGAATTCCAGGCCGCCGAACTGGTTCGACGTGGTCCGGACCTCCGCGTAGCTGATCGTCTCGCCCACGAAGATCGTCGCCTCGGTGTTGTCCGCCACGGCCAGGGTCGGCTCCTGGATCAGGCGGGAGAACCGATCCTGCTTGAAGGCCCGGAACGTCATGTTCATGTCGTACTCGGTGAGGAACCCGGTCTTCGTGGGAGTTCCCTGCGCGTGGCCCAGGCCGAACGGCAGCTTCGAGATCTTGGAGGTGCCCAGGACGCTGCCGGCCCCGTCCGTCCGGATGAACTGGCTCCCGGCCGTAAGGCCGCCCTGGCCGCCGAAATCCCAGTTCGTGCCGAAGGTCAGCAGGTCCTTGTTCGACGTCGAGATGAACTTGATGTCGAGGATCACCTGCTCCGGTTCGATGTCCAAGGACAGGATCATCTCTCCGATGCGGTCGAGCACGACCTTGGTGTCGCGGACCACGAAGATGTTCTGCTGGGGGTCGAACTCCAGCTTGCCCAGCACCTGCCCGGCCACGTTCTTGGAAAGCACCGTGTCCAGAACGCGCTTCAGCACGAACCGCCGCAGCACTTCCTCGATTTCGGTGGCCGGCTAGAGCGGGCGGCCCGAGACGAACTTGCCTTCCTCGATCTTCGCGTTGTAGGAGGAGGAGGGCTGGATGTACTTGAGCTTGAACACCCGCGTGTCCATCTGCTTGAGCAACTCGTCGGGGTGGATGATCCGGATGATCCCGAAGTTTTCCTTCACCGTGATGAACCCGAGCGTCTTGACGACGGCGTCCAGGACCTCGTTCCACGGGACGTTGTTGATCGAAAGGGTGATGGAGCCCTTGACGTCGGGCGACACGATCAGGTTCGCGCCCGAAACGCGCGCGATCATGTCGATGACGACCTTGATGTCCGCGTCCCGGAAATTGAAGGTGAGCCGGGGCGGGCGGCTGAGGCCGATGAGGGTAGGACTCACGTCCTCGATCGAAAGCTCGCCCTTCTTCGCAAAGGCCTCCAGCGCCTTGCGGGCCGGTTCGTTCTCGACGATGAACTCGTCGATCACGAAGTCGTCGGGGATGTTCTTGTAGTCCACGACGACGTTCCAGCCGACCTGCTTCCGGAAATCCTCCACGATCTCCGCGATCTTGGCGCCTCGCCGGCGGATGGTGACGAGCTGCCGATCCCGGCGGATCTGGTCGTCATAGGCCTCGCGGATGGCCTTCGCGCGGGGATCCGTGTCCTGCCCGGCCGGGGCCTTGGAGTCCTGGGCACGAGCCAGACCCCCGAAGGCGAGAGCCACCACCATCGTCAGAAGGGCGCGGGCGCCAATCATGTTCAATGCTCCACAAATATAGGGTTCTTAAGCTCTATTGACGGATCCCCACGTCGCGGGTCTCGTCGCGCAGCGAGACCTGGACGCCGTGCGGCCAGATCTTCTCCACCCGGACCCCCTCCCCCTCGATGACGTCGCCGATCTTGTAGACCTTGTCGTTGATGATCGCCAGCCGGTTGGGTTTGATGAAACGCACCCCGTGCACCCCTCCGACCTGGACGCCGATGAGGGAGATCGTACCGTCGACCGTCTGCACCGACCAGTCCTCGTAGCTGATCGTCCCCGTCAGGACGATCTTCTTCCGGGCCAGTTCCAGCCGCGTACGGCACTTGGAGATCATGGGGTCGGCCTTCGCGATCCATCCCGCCAGCTCGATGAGCTGGGGCTGGTCGCGGAGTTCCTTGGCATCCTGCGACTTGCGGAGCTCCTCGATGCCCTTCTCCATCGTCGGGCAGTCGTCCCGCCCGAAGGCTTCCAGGATCGACACGTTGACCGCCAGAAGCTTCTTCATGAGGCGGTCGATCCCGCCCCAGATCTCTTCGGCGTTCTTCCGGAGGTCCTCCACCTGACGGGCCACCTCCGCGGTCTGCGGCTTCTCCTGCAGCGATTTCTTGAGGGCATCGTAGTAGTCGATGATCTTGCGGTAGATGCCGTCTCCCTCTCCTTCGCGACCCTCGTCCTTCGCCTTTCGAAGCTCGTCGACCAACCCCTTCGCCTCCTTGTAGCGCGACTCGAAGGAAGCGGGGTCGACCATGATCGTGGCGCTCGAGGACGCGCCCGTCCCGTCCTTGGCCGCCTTGTACTTCATCGCCAGGTCCTTGCGGAACGGATCGCGACGGGCCCCTTGGCGCAGGAGGGCCTTGCCGATCGCTTCCTCCTCCCCCCGGACCAGCAGGACCTTCATGCCCCCCCGCATGATCTCCTCGACGGGGCGGCCGTAGCGGTCGATGTACGCCTCTTGAAGCTCCAAATCCCGCAGGCGGGCCGGCGGCGGCTTGCGATAGAGGACCCGGGTGACCGAGACATCCTTCTTGCCCATGTACTCCCGCTTGGTGGGGGGCTCGATGTTGATCTCGACTTCGGCGAAGGGGTTCTTCCCGTCCGGACTCACATGGAGCAGGGAAACCTTGCGCGCTCCCTGGCGGGCCAGATTGCCGTTCTGGCGCAAGGCGATGAACATCAGGAACCGTGAGTAGAAGACGTCCTCTTCGGAACTTACGGGGAACGGCTTCCGATCCGTGGGGGAGTAGACGACCTCCACCCTCCGCGACCCGTTCTCATCCGTGGTGATCGTCGTGTTCAGATCGATCCCGTCGAGATGGTTCGTCTGCTGCCAGTCGATCGGGCCGTAGGTGTCATCCAGCTTCGCCCGGACCCGCAGGGACTCGACGCTGGGCACTTGCCTCCCCGGATCCTTGGGGTCGGGCAGCATCAACTCCGTCTCGGCGTCGACCGTGTAGGTGTAGCGCCAGTTGCCCCCGGACGCCACCCGGTCGAGCACGACGCGCATGTGACCGACATCCTTATCCTGGTAGGTGATCTTGTACCACGAATCGAGGACACCGGTGAACTCCGCCTTCTCCTGCGGGGCCGCCGGCGGGACGGCGGTCTCCGGCTTCTTCTCCTGCGGGGCCGCCGACGGTGGGGCGGTCTCCGGCTTCTTCTCCTGCACCGGCTGAGCCTGCATCCCCAGACCGATCAGGCCGAACGCAACCGACGCGCCAAGACCCAGAACCGTACGACGCATACCGCCTCCGTGGGGTGATCGCGGAGTTAGACCAATGGTCAGGTAATTATAGACCGGGCCTCGGCGATGTCAATTTTTTTTCGGAAATGCCGGCCCTTCGCCCGGAACCTCTCATTGACTTCCAGCCCGCCCCGCCGTCAAATGGCTCCCGACCCCCGCACGTATCCCTACCGGAGGCTTCCATGAACCGGTCGGCGCTCCTCGGAACGGCCTTCCTCCTCCTCGCCTTCCCCCTCTTCGCCCAGGACCGGGAGGACCTCAAGAAGGCGCGGGCGGCCTTCCGCAAGGGGGACTATGACGCCGCCGCCCGGATTTTCGAGCGCCTGTCGACAGCCCGCCCGGAGGCCTGGGATCCGAGGAACGGCTGGGTCCGCGCCCTGCTCGAGCAGGGCCGTCGCGACGAGGCCGCCCGCGTCTGCGAGGAATTCCTGAAGGCGAACCCCGACCACCCCGCAGCCGCCGTCGCCTTCGCTCACGCCGAGATGGATCGCGGCGCTCCCGAGCGGGCCCTCGAGCGGGCCGGGAAGCACGCCGATTCCCCCCGAGCCCGAGCCCTCGCGGCGCGGGCTCTCGAGGAGCTCGGCCGGATCGAGGAGGCGGTCCGCATGGCCGCGCCGCTGGTGGACCTGCACGCCAAGAGCCGCGACGAGTTCATGAAGGAGGACCTCTTCGCGCTCGCCCAGGGCCTCGTGATCACCGCCCGCTACTCCGGCAAGTCGGATCTCTACAAGCAGGTCGTGCAGGTCGCGCTCCCCGAACTCCTCCAGGCCGACCCGGAGGACGGCGCCGTCCGCGCCTTCCTGGGCCGCTGCTTCCTCGAGAAGTACAACCGCGGGGCGGCCGCCGAGGCGTTCCAGCAGGCCCTCGAGGCCAACCCGAACCAGACGGCCGCCCTTCTCGGAATGGCGCGCCTCCACCTGTCGGAGCATCAGGGAGCTCCGGCCCTCAAGCTCTGCGGGCGGGCCCTCGACGTCAATCCCTCGAGCGAGGAGGCCCACGCGCTCAAGGCCGAGGCGATCTTCCTCGGACGGGACCGCGACGCAGCGCTGGCGGCGGTCGACTCGGGACTGGAATCGAACCCCCGCTCGGTGCGGCTCCTCGCCCTCCGCTCCGCGATCCGTCACGTCCGAGGCGACGCGGACGCCGGACGGGACGCCGAGCGCGCCCTGGCGATCCAGGCCAAGTCCCCCCTCCCCGACTGGGAGACCGCCCGGCTCCTCCTCCTCGCCGGAGACCGGCAGTTCGACGAGGCCCAGCGGTTCTACCGCAAGGCCGTCGAGCAGAACGGGGCGATCCCCGACCTCCTGATCGACACCGGCATGAACAGCCTCCGCGTGGGGGACGAGGAGACCGCGAAGAAGCTGCTCGAGGACGCCTTCGCGAAGGACCCCTTCAACGTCCGCGTCGTCAACAGCGTCAACCTCCTGCGGGAGTTCGAGAAGGAGTTCGTCCTCCTGGAGCCGCCCCACTTCCGCGTCCGCCTCGCGCGCTCCGGACGCCGGTGGGAGGAGCGCGAGGTCCTCGCGCTGCTGAACCGTGCGTGGGCCGACATGACGAAGCGCTACGGCTTCACGCCCGCAGAGCCGGTCCTGGTGGAGGTCTTCCCGCAGCACTCCGACTTCTCGGTACGCACGATGGGCGTGCCGGGGCTGGGCGCGCTGGGGGCCTGCTTCGGCCGGGTCGTCACCACGCTCGCCCCGCGGTCGCGGGTGAAGGACGCCGACCTCGGTCCCTACCGATGGGCGGAGGTCCTCTGGCACGAGATGGCCCACGTCTTCTCCCTCCAGGTCTCGGGATACCGCGTGCCCTCGTGGTTCACCGAGGGGCTGGCCACCTACGAGGAAGGCCTGGGATTCCGCCGCGCCCGCCGCGAGACGGAGCTCGAGATCCTCCTCGCGCGCCACCGGGGCGACCTGGGCGGCGTGACCGCGCTCGAATCGGGCCGGCCTTCCACGAACGCCATCCTCACCGTCTACCTGCAGGGGGGCCAGGTCTGCCGCTTCATCGCCGAGAAG
>CAZSCC010000073.1:0-7546 GCA_964604905.1 uncultured Planctomycetales bacterium | reverse complement strand
TTGGGGTCGAGGGAAAGTCCGAGTTCGTCCGGCATCGGGAAGGGCCAGAGGAGCTTGTCCGTAAGGGGTTGGCGGGCGCTGCGCAGGGACCACACCTCGCCGTCGTGCGCCTGGTGGCAGTGGACGCAGCCGCCGCGCGTGCCGTCGGCGGGCTTCGTGTTCGGCTTGCCCGCGAGCTCCGGGATCATCTCGGGAGTCCGCCAAACGGGCGCGGGACCGACCTTGCCGGCAAACTCCTTCTTGTTCGCCGGGTAGCCCTTATGAAGTTCGAGCGCGCCCTCCATGGCCTTCTTCAAGCCGTCCAGGGAGATGTCCTTCGTCGTGTCCTTGTGTTCGCTGCGCGTGCCGTAGCGGCCGTAGACGGTCTTGTCGGCGTTCATGAGGAAGACGGCCCAGGTCAGCTCGTTGTCGAACTGGAAGAGGGCGAGGTCGAGGCCCCAGCCCTGCACGATGCGCACGCAGACGAACTTCTCCATCAGCGCCGCCAGTTCCGCGTCGTCGCGACCGGCCACCTGCCGGTCCAGCTGCTTGCAGCTGATTCAAGGCACTCAGCGGAAGACGATGAGCATGGGCTTGGCGGACTTCTTCGCCTCGGCGATGCCCGCGTTGAGGTCGTCGTAGTGCCAGTTGCCCTTGACCGCGTCGTCCTTGAGGGCGACCCGGAGCTGTTCCTTCCTCGGGTCCTGCGGCCCGCCCGCGCAGAGCATCGCGGCCAGCGCCGCGATCGTCGTGATCATCATGGCTCGCTTCCTCCCGTTCGTTCCGATCCCGCCCCTACGTGGAGGGCCGGGTCCGGATAAGTACGCTACTGGACGTCGATTTCGACCGTCTGGGGCGCCCCGCCCCCGCGCACGTAGGCCAGCTTGGCCTTGTCCCCCGGCTTCTTCCTCTGCAGCAGGTAGGCCAGGAACTCGCTCTCCGTCAGGGGCTCCTTGCGTCCGTCCACCTCGACGATCACGTCCCCCTTCTGGAGACCGACCTTCTTCGGCGAGGTGTTCCGGTCGCGCGCGAAGTCGGGCGAGAGTTCGCGGATCTTGAGCGCCAACGCGCCCGCCCCGAGGCCGAGCTTGGCCTTCTCCTCGACGGACATCGCGTCGACGCGCATCCCGGCCGTCCTCTGCCGCGAGGCCCAGCCGGTCGAGAGGTTGTCCGCGTAGCTGTACGTGCGCCGCCAGCCGGTCGCCAGAGCGATCGAGACCGGGGTCTTCTTTCCTCCGCGCTCGACCTCGGCCTTCACGCTCCCGGGCTCGGGCGCCTGATGGAGGACCCATTGGACGTCGGCGATCGAGAGGATCGGCTGGCCCTCCATCGCGACGATCCGGTCTCCCGCCTTGAAGCCGCCCTTCTCGGCCGCCGATCCCGCGGCGACGGCGGTCACGGTCGCCCGCTCGGCCGGGTCGAGGGCGATCCCGACCGCGTCGGGCATCGGATAGGTCCAGAGCAGCCGGTCCGCGACGCTCCCCGCCTGTCGAGCCTGGATATAGTCCCAGTCCTGCACCTGGTGGCAGTGGATGCAGCCCTTCCCCTGGTTCTCCTCGGCCCGCTTGATCGGGAACTTCGCGGCGGCCGGCATGAGCTCGGGGCTCATCGAGGCGGGCGCCGGTCCCGTCTTTCCCGCGAGCGAGGCCTTGTTGGCCGGGTAGGCGGCGTGGAGCTCCAGGGCCCCCTGCATGGCCTTGCGGAATCCCTCGAGGGTGACGAATCGGTCGTTGCCGCGGAAGCCGCTCGTGCCGGTGGCGGCGCGGCTCCCGTAGCGGCCGTAGATCGTGCGGTCGGCGTTCACGAAGAAGACCGCCCAGGTGAGCTGCCCGTGGAACTGAAAGAGGGCGAGGTCGGCGCCCCACATCTGCACAGCGCGGACGCAGACGAATTTATCGAGGAGCGCCGAGATCTCCGCATCCCCGCGACGGACCACCTGCCCGTCGATGGCCTTGCAGCCCGCTCAGGGCACTCAGCGGAAGACGACGAGCATCGGCTTGCCGGACTTCTTCGCCTCGGCGAAGCCCGCGTTGATATCGTCGTAGATCCAGGACGCCGGGACTTCCGCGTCCTTGAGCTGGACCTTGAGCGCCTCCTTGGAGGCCTCCTGCTTCGCGGCCAGACAGGCGAGCACCAGGCCCGCGACGCCGACGGTGATGATCCTCATGATTCCATCCTCCTCGACCCATCCCGTTCCCTGACGTGGAGGCCGGGCCCTGGAAAAGTACAGCGAGTCCCTCATGAACCATAACATATGTATCCTGTTATGGATACGAGGATCGGAAAGGGGCGTGAGAGGAGGCCTACTCCTTGGGTTTCAGCTTCTCCGCGGGGAACGGATGGCCGGCCCAAGCCTTGTCGTCGCTCTTCTCGGGGAAGAAGTTCTTGTTGACGTCGTTGTAGAACTTCCACTTCTCGGGGACCTCGTCCAGCGGGAAGATCGCCTGCACCGGGCATGGCTCGACGCACGCGCCGCAGTCGATGCACTCCGCCGGGTGGATGTAGAGCATCTTGGTGCCTTCGTAGATGCAGTCGACCGGGCAGGCGGGCACGCACGCCTTGTCCTTGGTCCCGATGCAGGGTTCGACGATCACGTAGGCCATGATGGGCTCCTATACGCTGACGAGGACGTCCTTGCCTTCGACCTTGACCTGGAAACACGGGATTTTCGCGCGCGGATTGACGGGCGACTGGCCGTTGCTCACGTCGAACACCCAGGCGTGCCACGGGCAGACCACGGTACAGCCCTCCATCATCCCCTCGGCGAGCGGGCCGCCCTGGTGGGGGCAGATGTTGGAGGTGGCGAAGAACTTCCCGTCGACGTTGTAGAGGGCCAGTTCCTGGCCGTTCACGTCGACCTTCATCGCGTTGCCGGGCTTGAGCTGATCCGCCCCGGCCACTTTCACCCAGCTGTTCGCCATCGACGGCAGTATAAAAACGGCTCTTTCGCCTGTCAACAGAGTACCGATTCAGTCCCCTTTCCCCGACGCGACCATTGACAGCCCGGTTCCCCCTTCGCAGAATCCCCCCATGCCCGTCCACCCCACCGCGGTCGTCCACGCCGGGGCGCAACTCGCTCCCGACGCCCTCGTCGGCGAATACTCCATCGTCGGCCCTGAGGTGCGGCTCGGCGCCCGCGTCCGCCTGCACTCCCACGTGGTGATCGAGGGACGGACGACGCTGGGAGACGATTCCGAGGTCTTCCCCTTCTCCGTCCTCGGCGTCCGACCCGGCCACCACCAGGACCTCGGCGAGGGCACCGAGCTGGTCATCGGCGCGCGCTGCGTCATCCGCGAGTCGGCCAGCCTCCACCGCGGATCGAACGGGGGTACGGGCAAGACGGTGATCGGCGACGACTGCATGCTCCTCGGCCAGATCCACATCGCGCACGACTGCCGTCTGGGCCGCGGCATCACGATGATGAACGGCTGCCTCATGGCGGGCCACGTGGAGATCGGCGACCAGGCGACGCTAGGGGGCAACGCCGAGATCCACCAGTTCGTGCGGATCGGCACGCACGCGATGCTGGGTGGCGGCGCGACCGTCCGGATGGACGTGCCCCCCTACTGCATGGCGGCCGGCTACG
The DNA here is from genome assembly GCA_964604905.1 of uncultured Planctomycetales bacterium. GTDB lineage: Bacteria > Planctomycetota > MHYJ01 > MHYJ01 > JACPRB01 > JACQFK01. The sequence goes on along the minus strand of CAZSCC010000073.1, from coordinate 3,981 downwards.
GCCCCGGCCTGCACGGCCTGAACGAAGTGGGCCTCGATCGGCGCGGCTACTCGACCGATGGCATCAAGGCACTCCGAGCCGCCTACCGGATCCTCTTCCGCTCCGGGCTTCCCCGCGCCGAGGCGCTCGCCCGGGTCCGCGCCGAACTGGGAGGCTTGGAGGTGGAGATCCTTGCGACGTTCGTGGAATCGAGCAAGCGAGGCATCGCCCGCCACGGCCGGGGCGCGTGATGCCCCGAGTTAGTCCCCTTGAGTCCGCAAGAATGAGATCCAGCACGAAGGCCCGATGCTCACCCATCCTTCTCAGGGGTCTTTGTGACTTCGTGTTGAGTCTGTCTCTACGAACCCAACGGAGCTGGCTTAACCCAATGAAAAACCGCGGGGGCCGCCCGGCGCGACCCCCGCGGTCTCGTATTCGATCGATCGACTACTTGACCCGCTGGAGCTTGTTCACGCGGCCCGAGGCGTTCCAGTCCTCGACGTAGAGGTCGCCCTTCGAGTCCCACGCGGCGCCGTGGGGCGCCGTGAACTGGCCGTTCTTCCAGTCCTCCGGCTTCACGCCGAAGTTGCCCCGCTTCTTGGGATCCTCGTTCTCGCCCAGGTGGGCGATCAGCTTGTTCTCTTTGTTGAGCAACGTGATGCGCCCCTGCAGGTCGGGCACCACGATGTCCTCGCCCAGGATGTAGAGGGTGCACGGCGCGCGCATCCCCTCCTTCGCCTCGCTGACGAACTTCCCGTCCAGGGTGAAGAACTGAAGGCGCCCGTTGCCCCGGTCCGCCACCGCGATGCGCGGTTCGGCGCCGCGGAGATCCAGGCACATGCCGTGCGGCGTCCTGAACGCCCCGCCCTCCCGCTCGGAGCCGTTCCACGAGCGAAGGTACTCGCCCTTCGCGTTCCACTGGTGCACCCAGCTCTTGCCGTAGCCGTCGCCCACATAGACGTCGCCGGTCGGCCCGATGCAGACGCCCGTCGGCTTGTATTCGCCCTTCGCCTTGTAGACCCCCGACTTCTCCGGGAACGGGATCGTCAGCAGGACCTCGCCGTCGAGCGTGCACTTAAGCACCTCGCTCCGGCCGAGCGAACAGAGCCAGAGGACCTCCTTGTCTCCTTCCTTCGCGATCTTCATCCCGTGGGCGCCCTTGAAATCCTTGCCCCAGGCCTTCACGAACTTTCCGTCGGGCTCGAAGATCATCACCGCGTTCGCGGTGTCGGTGTTGACGTAGACGCGGTCCTTCGCGTCGATGCCCACGTTGCCGTGGGTGCTCCCGACGTACGCCATGCCCTCCGGCAGCTTGGCCCAGCCGGTCAGCCACTCGTACTTGTGGACGCCGTCGCCCAGCAGGATCTTGTCCTGCCCCGCGCGCTCGGCAAAGAGTTCCTTGGGCAGGAACGCGGCGGCCATCGCCGCCACGCCGAACTGCCGCATCACGTCCCGACGGGTGAGTGTTTCCATGAGGAGGCCTCCCTCTACAAGTCCAGTTTCTTCCCTGATCCCGCGCTGCCTGAAACGACGCCCAACAGTCTATTCCTCCTGAAATGGAACGCAAGCAAAAGTCCCCCGGCTTCAATGGCTGTGGTCCGGCTGCGGGTTCCGGATGTGCCCGATCTGCTCCTTCGCCGCCCGCAGCCACGCCGACGCGGGATGATCCCTCAGCAGCCCCTCCAGCACCTCCAGGGCCCGCTTGTCCTCCGGGATCTGGTGGAGCACGAACCCGAGCGCGTACTTCATCGCGTCGAGCTCCTCTCCCTTCGGATGGGCCGCGAGCGCCCCCTCGAGGAGCCTCGCCGCCTCCGCGTGGCGCCGCTCCAATGAGAGCGCCATCCCCTCCGTGAGGAGCAGACGGTCCGCCCTTCCCCCGAGCTTTCGCGCCTCGACCAGATGGGCCCGCGCCTCGACGTTCCGCCCCCGCTGCACCGACAGCCGCGCCAGGCGTTCGCGCGCCAGCCCGAGCGTCTCCCCGGGCCCCTTCCCGAGAGCGACCACCTTCTCGAAACACTCCTCGGCGCGCCGGCGGCTCTCCAGCGCCAGATATGCCTCCCCGAGCGCCGCCAGGCCCGCCGGATCGTCCGGTCTGGACGCCGTTCGCGCCTTCCGTAGCGCAGGATACCCGGCCTTCGCCTTTTCGAGGAAGCGGACATACTCCTCGGCGGACGCGTACCCCACAAGCATCGACACGACATCCTCGGTCGCGTCGAGCACGCAGGTCGCCAGCCCGCCGCGGCCGCCCACCGCCTTCTGGTAGAACTCCGGATGGCTCCCCGCGTCGACTTTCACGTTGACGAACAGCACGCGCGATGCGCGCACCACATCCGGGTGGCGCAACGTTTCAGCTTCCATGGCCTCGCAGGCGGGCCGCCCCTTCGTGAAGAAATGGACGACGAGGAGGATGTCCATCAGCCGCAGCTCTTCAAACGCCCTCTCGACATTCTCTTTCCAGTCGATCGTGTCCTGCCTCATTTGAGCCACCGCGAAATCAGCTCCACGTCGAACAGCCTTTCCACCAGCCACGTCAGCCCCAGGACGAAGATCGCTCCCGAACCCCAGACGAGCAGCTTCCGCCGGCGCTCCTCGGAACCCCTCCGCACCCAGGTTGCAAACGGGTACGCCACGAGCAGGATCGCGATCTGGCCCAGTTCCACTCCCAGGTTGAACGACACCACCGGCACCAGGATCCCCGGGGACCCCGCCAGCCGCTCCTTGAGCACGCTCGAGAACCCCACGCCGTGCACCAGGCCGAACGCGAAGGTGAGGATCCACCGGTATCGGCCTTCCTTCAGCCAGAAGTTCTCCACCGCCACGTAGACGATCGACGCCGCGATGAGCGACTCGGTGACGCGCGGGCTCATGCGGATCACATCGAGCGCGGCCAGGAGGAGCGTGAGGCTGTGGGCGACCGTGAACGACGTCGCGATCCTGACCATCTCGACCATCGATCGCGACGCCAGGAGCAGCGCGAGCAGGAACGCGATGTGGTCGTACCCGATGAAGATGTGGTGCATCCCCCAACGGAGGAAGTCCCACGCCGTCGTCCAGAACCGTGCCGCGGCCGACGGGGGCGGCAGGCGGATCTCCGACGGGCCGATCGGAGCGAACTCGTAGACGTTCGGGGCCCACACGACGGTCACGAGCGCCTGGTGCCTCCTCGGCTGGTCCGCGAAGAATCGCACCCCCAGCTTGAGCGTCCGGATCGGCTCGGGCGAGGCGAAGCGGAACTCCAGCTTCATCCGGCCGATGTACTGCTCCTTCACGGCGCTGAACGGGATGTCCACGAGCTCGGGCTTCAGCGACCCTGGCGTCGGGGCGACGACCTTCCCGTTGATCTCGACCCAAAGTCCTTCCGCGAGATAGCGGGCGATCTCCTCCTTCACCGTTTGGAGCTGAGTCTCGTCCAGGTCGAACGTCGCCGCGGGAAACTTGACGCGCGGCTCCAGCCAGGAGCGCGCGGCATCCACCGTCCAGACGAGTTCCCGCTCGTGGACGACGATCTCGGACGCCGAGACTTTCTCGTCGTGAGGGACGGCCAGCAGGAGGGCCAGGAGCAGGTTCATCAGAGTCCCGGGATTATCAGCCGCCCTCCGCGCCGGTTCAACTGAAAACCCGCGCCTCAAGGCGCGTACTAATCTATGGCTTCAGGCCACGGGGCGTGTCAGACTACCGCCCCTGGACGAAAGGAGACCGCTCATGCACAAGCTGAAAGCCGCCGCGATGGCCTTCTCGGTCGCCGCCGGCGTCTCGCTCATGGCCCTGGTCGCGCTCACGAGGGAGCCGCGCCCCCTCGACCTCTCCAAGACCTCCTCGGAGATGGCCGCCGCCGCGAGCGCCTTCTGGAAGTCGCTCACCCCCGATCAGCAGAAGAAGGCCGGCTTCGAGTTCAAGGACGCCGAACGGTTGAACTGGCACTTCATCCCGCGCGACCGGAAGGGCCTCCCCATCAAGGAGATGAAGGAGGACCAGCGTAAGCTCGCGCTCGCGCTCCTCGGC
>CAZSCC010000072.1:0-2688 GCA_964604905.1 uncultured Planctomycetales bacterium | reverse complement strand
GGGCTTCTTCGTTGCCGCCGGGTATTCGCCCATGAGGGGAGGGGAGCCGGGGGTTCGTTCGTTGCACCCTGTCTCATTGAGAATCTTCATGATCCCCTAGGGAGGATCTTGCGGCGCCGGCCGAACCGTCGCGAGGCCGTTCTCGTCGCGTCAGGTCCCGCGCCTGCGGAGCCAGACGCCCGCGAGGATCGCGCCGACGGCGGCGAGGATCGCGAGCGCCGGCCACGGGCGCCGGCCCGGCTCCGCCGGGGACGGAGCGCCGTTCCGCTTCGCGTTCCTCCGCGCGGAGTCGGCGCTGGAGAAGACGCGGGTCGTGCCCGCCGGCGGCAGCGGCGGGCGCGGCTCCTCGATCGAGTTCGCCTCGACGCGGATCGCCTCGAACTCCTCCGCCGTCACGTACGGCTTGCCCGCGCGGGCGAGCGCCATCGCGTACACCTCTTCGGACACGGGCTGGAGCCGCTTCCCGACCTTGAGGTAGCAGCGGCGGGGGTTCTCGCCGGTCTCGTCGTCGGTGACCCCTTCGGCGAGCTTCTTCCGCTCGGCCGAAATCCGCCCGAGGTCTTTCGCCCCAAGCTGTTCCATGGACTGGCGGAGGTCGTCCGTCTTTTCCGACGCGACGAACTCCTCGAAGCGGCGGAGGAGCGCGTCGACCCGCTCGGGACGACCGTCATCGTGGGCGGCCCGGAGCAGGTCGAGGAGGTCCTGGCCGGCCGCGACCCGGACGTCCCGGTCCGCGTCGACCAGGGCCCGGCTCAGCGTCCGCGAGCGTTCCTCCTCGGGCAGGCCCCGGGTCGCCGAGACGGCCGCCCGTCGCTGCCGCGAGTCGCCGCTCGACAGGCCGGAGTTGATGGCGTCCTCCAGTCCGGGGACGGGAGGGAGCGGCCCGTCGGCCGTCCAGGACAGCCGCGCGACGGCGTCGAGCGTCGCCGTGCGGTCCGCTCCGCCGCGGAATCGGTCGAGGAGCGCTTCGATCGCCAGAGAGCGGTCCCGCCCGGCCACCTCCTCCGCCGCGGACCGGAGCTCGCCCTCCTCGGGCACGACGGCGAGGGGGGCGACGAGATCCGCGGCGACGGCGGCCATCCGGGCGCCGCGCTCGGAGGGGTCGAGCTCGACGGCCGTGCGGGCGAGCGCATCGGACCATCCCTTGAGGGAGGCGTCGCGGGGATAGTAGGCGGGAAGGTCCTGGTCGGAGGAGACCGGCGGATGCCGGGTGATAGCCCGAGCGAATTCCCGGACCCGGGCGTCGGCGTCGTCGACCGCCGCGCGGAGCCTGTCCTTGAAGCCGGTCTCCTTGAGCGCAAAGGCGGCGCCCAGCCGGATCTTCCAGGACCGGGCGGAGCCGAGGGCCTCGACGAGGGCGGGGAGAGACTCCCGATGGGCGGCGACGAGCCGGCGGATCGCCGGATGGGCCGCGATCGCGGCCGGGGGAACGTCGTCGGGCAGCGACTCCAGGGAGGCGAGCCCGCCGTCCTGCCCCGCCGCGGCCGCCCCGAGCGCCAGGAGGAGCCCGATCATCGGCGTCGGGATCGGCTACTCCTCGTCGGCCTCGGCAGGCGCCGACGCGTCGGCATGGACCTTGATCTTCTTCCGCTTCTCCGGGTCCATGGGCGGAGTGAGCTTCGCCAGCTCCATGGTGGAGTCCATCAACACGCCGAGATGGCGACGCAGCCGCTGCGTCCCCCTGAAGTCGTTGACGAAGTCGCTGTTCCAGACGACGGCCACGTGGTTCATCCCGTGGAGCGGGACGACCTCCTCGGGGCTGTTGTGGGTCTTGTTGCCCCCCAGGATGGGATTGGGATAGTCGACGAGGGAGGAGAGCGGCCTCCACTTTTCCACTCCCGGAAGCGTCGTCTTCTCGATCCGCTCGACCAACGCCCAGCGGAAGACCTTGGCGAGGAATCGGTCGGTGTGCCAGTAGGCGGTCTCCGAGTACTGGGGAGGCGGGATGAGAGACTCGGTGACGTCCGTCGCGGGGTGGCGGAGGCCGAGCTTGTGGCCGAGCTCGTGGGCGACGGTGAGGTCCTCCATGACCCCGGGATTCGGGGGAGCCGCGCCGAACAGCCGGATCTCCTTCGAATACTCCATGATCCTGTTCCGGCTGATCCAGATCGGCTTCGGATCGCCGTTGACCGAAAAGCCGTTCGAGAAGCCGAAGAGGCCCCCGAGCCCGCCCCTCTCGAACCAGACGGCGCGCTGCTTCTTGCCCGGGCTGTTGAAGTTCACGTATCCGGCCACGGGCCCCTGGGCGTCGGTCTCCGCCGACATCTCGTCCTTCCTGATCCGGTGGACCGCGATCCCGAGCTCCCGGAGCATGACGCTGGAGTCCTCGATGAAATCGTCCGGGTCGTAGACGAAGAGGTCCTTGAGCTTGGGCCCGCGGTCCCCGGCCGGCAGCTCCAGCCCACCGTCATTCTCGAGCTGGTTCATGCGGTAGAACTCGCCCTGGACGAAGACGCCCCGGTACTCCTCGAACGCGGTGAACCCGTCGCCGGGCTCGTCGTGGATCTTGAGCGACAGGGGCCCTCCCTCGTACCCGCCGACGGCCCAACTGCCGTCGCGGTCGCTCTCCGAGTCCAGTTCGTTGTTGTAGGTGCGCTTGGCGCCGATGCTGTAGGAGATCCTTTCCGCGGCATCGCCGAAGAACTGCTTGCCCAGCTCCCACCGGTCGGGCAGCGTGTCCTCGTCCTT
>CAZSCC010000071.1:0-26362 GCA_964604905.1 uncultured Planctomycetales bacterium | reverse complement strand
GGCTGGGAGATGCCCCTCCATGGCCGCGGACTCATCGCCGCCCTCGGATACCGCCCCCTGGGGTCGCGCCTCGGCTGGCTGGAGGAGATCGCCTCCTACCCGGTGAACGAGGGGAACCTCTATCGGAAAGGCGCGATCGAGATCGAACTCCGGGACGACGGATTCATCGAGCGCGCGAAAGTGGCGAGCTCGGCCTCGTTCGCGCTCAAGGAGCTTTCGATCGACCAGCCGATCGACGACGCGGTCTTCGCCCTGCCTCCGCGTGAGGGGATCACCGACATCTCCGAGGGGCGCCGCAAGCTCCGGGCCCAGGAGCTCGACGAATCGTTTCACCGCTGGGCCCTCGAGGATCGCCCGACCGACGCCGCGCTGGAAGCGCTGGTCAAGGCGGACCTGGCCCGTCTCTCCGAGCCGGAGAAGCTGGTGGAGTTCCAGCGGAAGAACCTCGATGAGGCGCTGGAGGCCTACCGGAAGCAGCAGCCCGAGGGGAAGCCCCTCGTCCTCCACGAGAAGATCGAGATCGCCCGCGGGAAGGCGCTGGGGAGCGTCGCGATCATCGAGGACGACATGCAGAAGGAGTTCCGCCGCCGGCTCGACCGTTACCTCGGGGCGAAGGGGGCGCAGGCGATCGCGGGCCGATGGGCGGCCGCCGTCTCGCGGCAGGTCGAGATCCAAATCCGCAGGCCGCTCGACCGGGTCTTCGTCGAGAAGCTCAAGCCCTGAGCGCAGCGCTTGAAGTTTGAAGCCTGAACGCCCTTCAGAGATCGAGCCGTGCGCGTCAAGGCAGGTCGCGGCGCTCGATCCCGAGCACCTTGAGCGCGCCGTTGATGAAGCCGAACTGCAGGTGGCCGCGGCGGGCCTTCCCGTCCGCCTCGAGCGGGGCCGGTTGGCCGTCGAGCGTGGCCTTGACCTCTTCTCCCTTGCAGCGGAAGACGATCTCATGGGGCCGCGCGGGTCCTTTGGGGTCCTCGAACTTCACGCTGATCGTCCCCTCCGCGCCCTGGCGGACGGTGAAGCGGGCGGCTCCGGTACCGGTGAATTCGAAGCGGAACCGGAACTCGCCGTCCTCGAAGCTCTCGCGGCTCTGGGCGGCGTCCGTCAACCCTGCGGGTAGGACGAGCGCGCCGCCCTCGACTTTCCAGAGATTCTCCGAGCCGCCTCCGAGGAAAGCGGTCGTCTTCCCGTCGAAGATCGGCTGCCACGGCCGGGCCTCCTCGGGAAGAGGGGCCGCCCCGCCGGCCAGGCCGGTCGCGTAGAGCGCCTGCACGTCCGCATCGGTCAGAGCCCGCGCGTAGACGCGGACGTCGTCGATCGCCCCCTTCATGTTCTCGCCGTTGTTCCCCATCCGGAGCCAAGAGATCCCCGTACGCGTCCCGCCGGGCTTCTGGTTTCCGACGACCGCTCCGTCCTTGTAGAGCTTCTGGGTCGTCCCGTCCCAGGTGCCCGCGACGTGCATCCACGCACCCGCGGCGACCGCATTCTCGGCCCGAAGACTGCGCGACTGGCCGGCGGCGTGCATGAAGAACTGGAGCGCCGACCCTTCGGCTCGCAGGATGAAGGCCTCGTCGTTCGTCGTGATGTAGCGCTGGGTGCCTCCGACCGAGTCGTGCCGGACCCAGAGCGCCACCGAAAGCGCGCCCGCCGGCGGAGCGAAGCCCGGAACGGAAACGTGGGCCTCCCGCTCTCCGATCGCCACCGCGCCGCCGATCCGCCCCGCCGCCCACGCCGCGCCCCCGCGGAGCTCGCCGGCCGAAGCCTTGCCGCTTGAGTCGGCCGCCGCGGTACCGCTCCGCTCGTCGAGCCGCCACCACCCGACGAGGGCCGGGTCGGCCGGCGCTTCCGCCTGTTTCGGCCGCGCCAGGAGGTCCTTCAACTCCGCCTCGCCCGGCGGCGAGGTCCGGGTGGAGCTGACGAACGCGAGCGCCACCGAGAAACCCTTCTGGTTCGTCACGAGGCGGACCCGCTTCATTCCGGGCGCCGCGGTCCTGGGGAGCGGAAGCGTCACCCACGCCCACCGTTTGGGCGACTTCGGCCCGACGTGGTCCGAATGGCGGGCCTTGAGATTGAACAGCCCGTGCCGGAGGGGAAGATGCACGGGTCCCTCGGGGGGCGCCTGCACCGTCTCCGAGGGCTTCTTCGGGTTCGGCCCCGTGAGGTCAGTCGCCTGCCAGGAGAATCCGAACGTCTCCCCGCAGCAGGCGCCCATGTAGGCCCACGCCCGGTAGGCCGTCTCGGGCATCGCGACGAACTCGAACTCGACGAAGTTCTCGGGCGCCTTGTCGGCCGCCGTGTCCTCGGAGGCCGTCCAGCAGCTGTCGACCTTCTCGGCCTTTCCCGGCCGGAAGCTGCCGCCCGCCTTGAGCCCGGTCATGCCGATGAAATACTCGCGTCCCTCTTCGGCGCGGCGTTTGAGCAGATCCGTCTCCGCCTTGACGATCCGGGCATCGGAGAACTCCGCCAGGAGCCTGCGGCACTTCCCCACGGCGGCGGCGCGGGTCTCCGCTCCCCGGTAGTCGCGTTCCGCCTCATGGAAGATCTGGCGGGCCTCGCGCTCGCGCTCCGACCGGCGGGGAGCCCGCGACGCCGCGGTGCGCGGCAGAAGGCGGTACTTGGCGGGCACCGGGGAGAACAGCTTGGCTCCCGATTCCTCGTTTCCCTCGGCATAGCAGAGGAACGAAAGGGCGCGGGAATCGAGCGCCCAGAGCTTGCGAGACGCGGACAGGACCTCCGCCACGCCGCCCGCCGACAGGTCGGAGAGCTCCACGAAGACGGTCGGCTCGCCCGACAACTCGACCCTCGCCGAGCCGGCGAAGAGGACCTTCCCCGCGACGCGCTTCCTCGCCCCTTCGTCGTCCAGGATCTCGAGCGACAGGTCGCGGCCGCGCGCGGACTCGGCAAGCCGCTTCACGGCTTCGGCGAACAGCCCCGGCAGGGTCGCCAGGTCTTCGGCATCGCGCTTCGCCTCGGGCTTCTCGCCCTCATCCTTCAGCTCCCGCGCGGCGCGTTCGAATTCCGCCGCTGCAGCGGCGAACTCTCGCGCCACGGCGAGCGTCACGGCCTTCGCCCAAGCCTCTCGGTACGCGAGGAGCTCCACGCTCGGCGGCGCCTCCGTCTTGGGCGGCTGGACCGCGTCGAGCTCCTTCCGCAGATCGGCCGCCAGGGCGCGGTACCCGAGCTTCGCCACCTGCTCCTCGGCCGCCTTCAGTTCCGCGGCGCTCCCCCGCCGGGCCGCCTCGAGGGCGCGCTCCTTGAGGCGGAGGTAGAGCGCGTCCGCCTCCCGGCGGACCTCCGCCTTCCGGTCGGAGAGCAGGCCCGCCCATTCGCCGTCCACGCGGCGGGTCTTCGCCTGATCGTAGAGCTCTTCCGCCTTCGCGTGCTCGCCGCCGGCCAGCAGGGGGCGCGCCCCCTCGGCGACCGCTTCCACCTCCTTCAGCCAGGCGGCCCGACGCCGGGCCAGCAGCGCCTCTCGAGCCTCGAGGGCCTCGGCCTGAAGCGGCGTCCCCGTCGCGAGGCGCAGCGCCTCGCTCCAGAGCGCGAGCTTCGCGTCCAGATCGTTCGCAGGCGAGGTCCGGGCCTTCTCGATCGCCTCCCGCGCCGGCTTCAGGCGGGGATCTTCGGCCACGGGTCTGGAAGGCGCGTCGACCTTGGGCGGCGGGGTCACGACGGGCGGAGCGGGAGCGGGTCCCGAGCGGAGCGCCACGAGACCGCCGATCAGGAGGAGGGCCGCCCCGCCGATCAGGCCCAGGACCAGGCCGACGTCTCCCCCCTTCTTCGACCGCACGGAGGATTCGTCCTCGACGCGGCGGCGGGTCGTCGAGGGGCGCACCGCGGGGAGCGTGACGGAGGTTCCCCGGCTCGGATCGCGGGGCTGGGATTGAGCCAGAAACCTCTTCTGCTCCTCAGGCGAGAGGTCGGAGAGGAGCTCGGGGAGGCACGGCTTGCAGGAGACGTTGAGTCCGCGGCGAAAGGCCTTTCCCTTCTCGAACTCGCCCGTGGTGAGGCGGGTGAGGCATTTGAAGCAGTAGACGATCTCGTGGCCCATAGGCTCCCGGTCCGAGGTTCAATGGGGATTCTACCGCATAGGTCCGCCGGCGGGTTCACAATGTAACGGGAAATCCCGCGGCCTACTGATCCTTCTTCTTGCTCGAGGCGTCGACGCTCCACTTCCCCCCGCCCAGGCCGAAGAGCGCGAAGCACATGAAGAAGGCGGCCAGGGGCCACTGCTCGTGCTTGTCCGTGAAGACGCGGAGGCCCGGTCCGTCGACGATGGTCCAGATCATGAGGATCATGAGCGCCGCCCCCGCCCATCGCGAGAGGAAGCCGATCAGCGCGAAGAGGCCGCCCAGGATCTCGATGGCGGCGATGATGATGGGCTCGGCGCGCGCCGGCGCGTGGATCAGGTCCCGCGATCCCTGGACGATGAAGAGGACCGCGATCCCCAGGCGGAGGGCGAACGGCGCGTAGTCCTTGAAACTGCTGCCCATCTTGTCGATCATCGATTCCTCCCCCCCAAGGATATAATGAGATCGGGGAGTTTGCCACGCACGCCGCTGAATCCGCGGGCGGGGGTTGCCCTGTAAGGAAGGAAAGATGAACACGATCCTCCTGGCCCTGGCGCTCTTCGCGGCGCAGGACGAACCGCTCCCCTTCCCGGTCTTCGAACGGGACCCCTGGGGCCTGGCCGGGCCGGGCTCGTCGATCACCCGGCTCGGCGTGACGAACAAGATCCGCTCGGAGGAGACGCTGACGCTCAAGGCGGTCGACAAGGACTCGCGGACGTTCACGGTCTCCCGTCCCGGCAAGGACGACGAGGAGGGCGCGATCAAGTTCGTCCCCTTCACCGAGTCGCTCATCTCCCCCGAGGGGGGCTACAAGCTGAGCGGGAAGTCGAACAAGCAGGTCGCGATCGGCGACCGCCGGGTGAAGGGCCTCCTCCGGGAGTTCACCCCGAACGCCCTGGCGCTCAACGTCTGGCGGATCACGACGGCCGACGAGATGCCCGGCGGAATCGTCGACCTCACCTGGAAGTCCGAGGACGACAAGGCCAAGCACGACGTGACCTACACGATGAAGGGGATGGAGCCGATCAAGGCGGCCGGGCAGACCCTCGAGTGCGCGAGGATCGACCTCACCGCCACCGTGACCCAGAAGAAGAAGCGCAAGATCGAGGGCAGCTACTGGCTCTCCGAGAAGGTCCCGGGCCTGCTCGTCCGCTCGCGCGTCCGGGACACGACGGACAAGGTCGTGACCGAAACCACGATGGATATCGTGAAGTTCGAGTTGAAGAAGCCGTAGAAGACGGAATCACGAATACAGGATCAAGAATCACGGGCCGGCCGCTAATCCACCAGGTGCGCGGGCTCGGCCTTCTTCGCGTAGCCGCCAGGATCGCTGATCTCGAGCATGCGCCGGATCGCGGTGCGAGCCTTCTTCGCGATCTCCTCGGGGACGACCACCTTGTATTCGAGGTCCTCGAGCGACCAGAGGAGCTTCTCGAGCGTGTTGAGCTTCATGAACTCGCAGGAGGCCTCTTCGGCGGCCGGGTAGAAGACCTTCTGGGGGTTCTCCTTCTTGAGGCGGTGGAGGATGCCGACCTCGGTGCCCACGATGAACTCCTGGTCCTGAGACTCGCGGGCGTGCTTGATGATCCCCTCGGTGGAAAGCACCTTGTCGGCGAGCGGCATGCAGGAGGTCAGGCAGCCGCACTCGGGGTGCATCACGAACTTCGCCTTCGGGTGCTCGGTCTTGAGCGCCTTGATCTTCTCGGTATCGATCCGGTTGTGCACGTGGCAGTAGCCGGGCCAGAGGTGCATCTTCCGGCCGCTGCGTTGCTGGATGTACGTGCCCAGGAACTGGTCGGGCGCGAAGAGGATCTCGCGGTCGGGCGGGATCGCCTCGACGATCTTAAGCGCGTTGGTCGACGTGCAGATGTAGTCGCTCTCCGCCTTCACGTCGGCGCTGCAGTTGATGTAGCTGACGACCACCGCGCCCGGGTGCTCGGCCTTCCAGCGCCGGAGCGACTCGCCGGAGATCATGGACGCGAGCGAGCAGCCCGCCTCCTTGTCCGGGATGAGGACGAGCTTGTCGGGGTTCATGATCGCCGCCGTCTCGGCCATGAAGTGGACGCCGCAGAAGACGATCACCTTCGCGTCGGTCTTGGCGGCCTGCTGCGTTAGGCCGAGCGAGTCGCCGGTGAAGTCCGCCAGATCCTGCAGCTCGCCGCGCTGGTAGTTGTGGGCGAGGATCACCGCGCGGCGCTCCTTCTTGAGCCGCAGGATGTCCGCCACCAGGGCCTTCGGGTCCGTCTGCGTCGCCATCTCTATCCTTAGAACGTCCCACTTAGTGTCTTTGTTACACTAATACGGATTCAGTCGGCGCACTCGGCCCACTTGCCCTCCCCCTCCCACACGCGGATCGTCAGCTTCTGGGGAATCTTCTCCTTGAGCCGCTTGAGGATCTCCTGAGAGATGTGCTCGCAGGAGGGGATCGGGATCAGGCGGTTCAGGTCGGTGTGGTCGAACGTCTTGAGCAGCTCGCGGAGCGAGCGCTTGAGGATGTCGAAGTCGATCACCATCCCGTTCACCACCGGCCCCTCCGCCGTCACCTCGACCTTGTAGGTGTGGCCGTGCGGCATGCCGCACTTGGGGTGGCCCGGCAGCAGGTGCATGCTGTCGAAATGCTCGATCACGCCGACTTTCATGCGGGGTCCTCGCTCTTGATCTGTCGGAAGGATTCTATACGGCCGCGGCAGGCGCTGCAACGGCGGCATGGGCGCGCCCCGTCGCGGTAGCAGCTCCACGTCAGCTCGAGGGGCACGCCCCGGCGGAGGGCGAGCGCGATCACCTCCGCGTCGCTCTTCCCGGCGAACGGCAGCTCGATCTTCACGCCCCCGTTGAGGCGCTCCAAGCGCCGGAAGAACGCGGCCCGCGCGTCCTCGAAGACCTTCGCGTCCGACCGGTTGTGGCCCGCCACGACCACCAATGCGCCCCGTGTCTCCGCGACCGAGAGCGCGATCGAGTGGATCACCAGGTTCCGTGCCGGAATGTAGCCCGACGGCTGCTGCCGGAGATACGGCGCCGACACCCGGAGGAGCCGCACGCCGGCGCGCTTCGCGATCGCCGCGCAGGCCCGCACCTCGCCGCGCGGCCGCTCCGCCCCGTCGAACGAGAGCGCCGTCGCCCGGTAGCGCTCGCGCGCCCACCAGAGCGCCGCCGCCGAATCGATCCCCCCCGAGACGAGGACCAGGGCTTTCCTCACGCCCGAGACTCCCCGCCGTCGAGCACGTAGGTCTGGCCCGTCACCCCGTCGTTGCCGGCCAGGAAGAGCGCGAGCTCCGCCGCCTCCGCCGGCCGGCCGAACCGGCCCAGCGGGATCGCCGCCTCGTACTCCTTCTTCATCCCGCGCGGCAGCCACTCCACCCACCCGGTCTCGATCGACCCGAACGCCATCGCGTTCACCTGGATCCGCGGTGCCAGGATCATCGCCAGCGACTTCGTCATCCCCAGCACGCCCGCCTTCGCGATCGTGTACACGATCCCCTCCCGCTCCCCCGTCAGCGCCGGGATCGACGAAACGTTGATGATCTTGCCCTTCTTCATGACCCGGGCCGCGGCGCGCGAGAGTTTGAACGCGCCGTGCAGGTCGGTCTCCATCACGCGGTCCCAGAGGTCGTCCGTCACGGCGCCCAGGCCGTCCGTCCACGCCTCCGAGACCGAGGCTCCCGCGTTGTTCACCAGGATGTCCAGCCGGCCCCACTTCCTCACGACCGCCCGGACGATCCGCTCCGCGTCCTTCGAGACGTCGCCCCGAACGGCGGCGGGTCCCTTCGCCGACCGACTGACCGCGACCACCGTCGCCCCCGCCTGTCCGAAGGCCTCGACGATCGCCGCGCCGATCCCGCGCGAGCCCCCCGTCACCAACGCGACCTTCCCCTTAAGCCTCATGGCGTCCTCACCGCCCCGCCGTCCACGCCGCAGACCGCGCCGTTCAGGTACCCGCAGGTCGCCGCGAAAACGACCGCATCGGCGACCTCCTCGACCCTGAGCGTCCGCCCCAGAAGGGTCCTCGACGCGGCCTGCCGGACCTCCGCCTTGGACCACCCCCCGGTGACCACCGGACCCGGGCAGACCGCGTTCACCCGGACCGGAGCGATCTCCGCGGCCAGGTACTTCGTCAGGCTGATCACCGCCGCCTTCGCCGCGCAGTAGTCGGGGCCCATGGAAAAGGGCCGGCGCCCGACGTCGCTCGCGATGTTGACGACGCATCCCTTCGAGCGCTTGAGCAGAGGCAGCGCCGCGCGGGTGACCTCGACCACGCTGAAGAGGTTGAGCTCGAACGTGCTCCGCCACGCCTTGGAGGAGGTCTCCTCGAACCGGCCGTAGTGCTCCATTCCGCCCGCGTTGTTGACCAGGACGTCGAGGCGGTCGATGCGGCGGAGGATCTTCGCGGCATCGCGGCGGACGTCGCCCTGGATGCAGTTGATCTCGCCGATCTCCTTGGCCGCCGCGACAAGCGACTTCGCCTCGCGCCCGCAGATGAAGACCCGCGCCCCGGCGTGGTGGAAGGCGCGGGCGATCGCCTTCCCGATCCCGCGCGATCCGCCCGTCACGAGCGCGGTCTTCCCCTCGAGCCGCCGGTCCATAAGGGGGACATTCTCGACCTCGACCGGCCGCGGGTCAACGAAGAATTCGTGTACGAAGCCGGCAGCGCTCCCGTTCGCTGGTGTGGGGGCGGCCGTACGGAGGGGACTTATGGGTATGCTTCTTGCCGTCCTTCTCGCGCTCGCCCAGTCCAAGCCCGCCACGACCTGGAACCCCGCGGCGTCCGACAACTACACGACGATCTCGTACAACCGGGGCATCCAGTACGTGGTCATCCACACGATCGAGGGGAGCGCCGCCGGAGCGATCTCATGGTTCAAGAACAGCTCCTCGAACGTGAGCGCCCACTACGTGGTCTCGTACGGGGGCGCCATCACCCAGTGCGTAGCCGACAAGAACATCGCCTGGCACGCCGGGAATTCGTACTACAACGCCCACTCGATCGGCATCGAGCACGAGGGCTACGCCTACCGGAACTACTGGACCGACGCGGAGTACCGCGCCTCCGCCGCGCTCACGCGCTGGGCCTGCCTCGCCTACGGGATCCCCATGGACCGGTCCCACATCGTCGGGCACGTTGAGGTCCCCGGCGCCACCCATACCGATCCGGGCCCCTACTTCAACTGGACCTACTACATGGGCCTGGTGCGCGGAGGCTCCGCGCCCCCGCCCCCCAGCCCCACCCTCTCCGCCAAGCAGTGCAACACCGCCTCGCTCAACGTCCGGAGCGGACCGTCGACCGGGAATTCCATCATCGGGACCATCGCCAGCGGCCAGCGCTACGTCGCGATTGCCTCGCAGTCCGGCTGGTATCAGATCTACTACGCGAACAACACCGGCTGGTGCGCCGGCTCCTACCTCAGCGGCATCACGGGCGTCACCGGGGTGAAGATCGACACCGCGTCGCTCAACGTGCGGACGGGACCGTCCACGGGATACGGGATCGTGGGGACCGCCTCGTCGGGACAGCGATACGTCCAGATCACCACCTCGGGCGGATGGAGGCGCATCTACTGGGGAGGCGGCGCCTACTGGGTGTCGGGCTCCTACGCGAGCACGTTCGGGCTATGAAGACCGCCCTGGCCGTCCTCGCCGCCGCCGCGCTTTTCCTCCTGGGCTTCGCGGCCGCCCGTGCCCGCGGCCCGGAGGAGGCACCGCGCCCCGCCCGTCGCGCCGAAGCGCCGCGGCCGCAGGAAGCCGCTCCGCCGCCCGCTCCCGTGCCGGCCGCCTCCGCTCCGCCTTCCGCGGACCCCGCCGCCGCAGTTCCCAGCCGCGCGCCCCAGCTGAACGACCTCCAGAACTACCTCGCCGCCAACCTCGCCGAGGGGAAGATCACGTCGGATCAGGTCGTGGCGATGTTCCGCACCGAGACCGACGCGTCGACGCTGGACCTCCTCCAGGGCGTGCTCTCGGCGAACCCCGAGGCCGCCGATCGCCCCGGCGTTCTCGACGCCTTCCTCGCCCTCGCCCGGGACGACGCGAACTCCGCTCGCCGGCAGGCCGCGATCGCCTTCCTCGGGAGCGCGTGGGACAAGGACGGACGCGTCCGCGACGCGCTCTTCGGGCTCGCGCGGTCGGAGGGCGACGTCGCGACCCGCATGACCGCGCTGGGGACGCTCCCAAGCTATGCGGTGAAGAACCACGAACAGGCGGCCGCCGTCAACGCGGCGCTCCTCGAGATCGCCCGGACGGACGGCAACCCCGACCTCCGCGCGCAGGCGATCTCATCCGTCGGGGTTCGCGGAGCGACGGAAGAAACCCTCCTGCAGGTCGCCCATTTCCTCGACGACCCCTCCCCCTCCGCACGCCTGGCGTCGGCCGACCGCCTGGGCGACGCGCCGCCCGAGAGTCGCCGTGCCGTGATCGAGGCGCTCGACCGCTCGCTCGCCCGCGAGGCCGAACCGGGCGTGAAGGCGCTGATGCTGGCCAGCCTCGTGCGGGCGGGCCGCGCGGGGGCGCTGGGCGCCCTCGAGCGCGTGATCGGCCGCGACGCCGCGCTCCGCGCCGACGCGCAGGACTACGTCGCCATCCTCCGCCGCGGAGTCGCCGACTGGGACGACATCGCCCGCGAGAAGGCCGACCTCGAGGGGGCCCGGCTGAAGTAGCCCTACCCCTGCTTGAAGAACCGGCCGAGCGATTCCGCCGCCTGCCGCAGGACCTCGAGCGTCGCCTCCTTCTCGGCCCGCCGCTGGGTCTCCTCGATGCGATCGTCGTCCTTCGCCTGCTTCTCCACGTGCAGCGTCTCGAACGCGTCCGCGATGGGCACCACCCCGGTCTTCACGTCCATGAGGAAGAACTCCAGGGTCCCCACGACCTTCACCTCGTTCGGGACGAAGAGGTATCGCACCGTGACCCGCTCGCTCCGGCTCCAATAGACCAGGAGCAGGTCCGCCTGCATGAGCGCCGCCGTCTCCCGGAGACGCGTGAGCGACGGATCATGGGGAAGCATCATCCTCGGAAGGTGGGAGATCTCGGAGAAGCGCCCTGTCTTCGCGAGCGGCTCCTCGATCGCCGACAGGAACTCCCTCTTCGCGGGAAGGAAGGAAGTCCCGTACCCGTACTCGTGCAGCTCTCCCCCCCGGTGGGGGAAGGCGTGCACCGCCAGCTTGGCTTTGTCGGGGATCTTGATCCGGGAGGAAAGGAGCCTTTGGATCCCCTCCTCCGTCAGGAGGGGGTTCTCGCTCTTCATCAGGGACGATCGCAGGACTTCGCGCTCCTGGTACGCGGTACTGTGGTGCAATTCGCCCGCATGCATCGCGCACCCCACGCCCGACAGGAATCCCAGGACGATCACGGCTTTCATCGGCAGCTCCCTAAGAAATCAGTGCAACACTCTCCATGATCAACCACAGAGCCACTGAGCCCACAGAGCGGACCCTTGAAGATTCTCTCTGTGCACTCCGTGTCTCTGTGGTGAATTTCGGATTTGCAACAGCCTCCAATAGGCTATCCCCATGGAGCGGGCCGGCGCCCGCCGGGTTCGACGAATCGCCCAACACGGCGGCGAAAAGGCCCGTCTCATGATGTAGAATCCGCCCATTCTTTCGGAGGCCTCCATGCCGATCGTTACCGCCGCGCTCCTCATGCTTCTCCTCCAGGACAAGCCCGCGGAAGAGACCGTCACCGTCCAGAAGGGGACCCTGACGCCGACCCTCGAGCTCGACGCGACGTTCGAGTCCATCGAGTCGGCCGAGTTCAAGCTGCGCATGGAGGCCTGGCAGGGCGAGATGGCGCTCCTGAAGGCCTCCGCCCAGGGACAGCCGGTCCGGAAGGGCGACCCGATCCTCACCCTCGACCGCGCGCCGATCGAGCGCCTCATCGC
Source organism: uncultured Planctomycetales bacterium (assembly GCA_964604905.1). GTDB lineage: Bacteria > Planctomycetota > MHYJ01 > MHYJ01 > JACPRB01 > JACQFK01. The sequence goes on along the minus strand of CAZSCC010000071.1, from coordinate 14,440 downwards.
CGCCACGGAAGTGGATCTTCGCGTCGCCCGGGCCGCGCTCGAGAAGGCCGAGGCGGACCTGAAGCTCGGCGACAAGGCGGACGCGCTGGCGCTCCTCCAGGCGGAGACCGCGCTCCGCGATGCGGAGGCGACCCTCCGCTCCTTCGACGAGGTCGAGGGGAAGCACCTCGTCCAGCAGGCGGAGCTCTTGGTGAAATATACCGAGGACAACATCAAGGACCAGCAGGAGGAGCTCGGCCAGCTGGAGAAGATGTACCAGACCGAGCAGCTGACCAACGCGACGGCGGAGATCGTCGTGCGGCGCACGCGGCGGGCCATCGAGCGGGCGAAGACGAACCTCGAGATGCACCGCGGGGAGGCGAAGGCCTTGAGGGAGGTCAAGGTCCCCCAGCAGCGGCAGCAGCACGCCTTCGCGATCGACAACGCGAAGCGCGCCCTCGACGGCCTGAAGGTCCAGCAGGCGCTCTCGAAGGTACAGCGCGAAGCGGAGCTCGCGAAGGCGAAGGCCGCCGCGGCACAGCACGAAGAGCAGCTCGCGCGCCTGAAGAGGGACGCCGAGGCCTTCACCTGGCGCGCGCCCTTCGATGGCCGCGTCTTCCACGGCGAGTTCCGCCACGGGGCCTGGACGACGGGGGACACGGTGGGTCCGCTCCTCCGCCCGGGCGAGCGGCTCCAGCCCGGCCAGGTGCTCCTCACGGTCTGCGGGGCGAGGGCGCGCGCGGTCGCGGAGCTCCCCGAGGCGGACTACTTCGACGTGGCGATCGATCAGGCGGCCACGGTGGCGCCGACCGCGACGCCCGACGCGAAGCGCGAGGGCGCCGTCCGGGCGAAGGCGCTGGCGGGCCAGGCGAAGGGAGGGTTCGAGACGACGATCGAGTTCAAGGACCCTCCGTCGGACCTCCTCCCGGGGATGAAGGGCAAGGTGACGATCAAGGGGTCGCCGCTGCGCGATGTCGTCGTGCTGCCGGCCAAGGCGGTCACCACCGAGGGAGGGAAAAGCACGGTGAAGCTCCCCGCGAACCCTGCCGGCGTCTCGGCGACCCGGGAGGTGACGGTCGGCAAAAGCGACGGGAAGCAGGTCCATATCAAGAGCGGCCTCGAGGCGGGCGAGAAGGTCCTCATCCCGAAATGAAGCGCTCGGTCCTCGTCCTCCTTCTGGCGTCCTGCGCCGCTCCGCGGGTCTCCGGCCGCCCGATCGACCGGGCGATCGCGGAGGGCGTGGCGTTCCTCGTCGCCTCCCAGAACCCCGACGGCTCGTGGGGACGGGGGCGCGAGACGACGGACTTCGACGTCATCGCGGCCGTGCCGGGCTCGCACGACGCCTTCCGCGTGGGGGCGACCGGCCTCTGCGCCCTCGCGCTCCGCGAGGCGGGCGAGGCGAAGGCGTCGCGGCGCGCCCTCGAGTACCTCGCGACCTACGACGGCCTCCGGCGGGCCAACCGGATGGAAATCTACAACGTCTGGGGCCACACGTATGCGCTCCAGGCGCTCGCCCGCGCGTACGGCGAGGACCGGGTCGAGGCGTACCGCGCGGGGGCCGAGCGGCAACTCCGGGCGCTCGAACGGTACGAGACGTACATGGGCGGCTGGAACTACTACGACTTCGACGTGGGGATCCAGCCGGTCTCGATGGAGCCCACGAGCTTCGGGACGGCGGCGGGGCTGGCGGCGCTCTACGAGGTGAAGAAGGCGGGGTTGGCGGTGCCGGAAGGCCTGCGGCGCCGCGCGCTCAACCGCCTCAAGGAGATGAGGAAGCCCGACGGCAGCTTCCTCTACGGCAGCGACTTCCGCTACCACCCCCTGCATCTGGCGAACCGGGACAAGGGGAGCCTCGGGCGGACGCAGGCGGGCCACCTCGCGCTGGCGGTCTGGGACGAGGGCCCCGGCGAGAAGGAGGTCCGGGACGGGCTCGAGCGCCTCTTCGAGGAGCACCGCTTCATCGAGATCGGCCGCAAGCGCCAGTACCCCCACGAGGCGTGGTACTTCACGGCGGGATATTACTATTATTTCGGCCACTACTACGCGGCCCGGCTGATCGAGCGCCTGCCCGACCCGTCCGGCGCCCGCGAGCGGCTGGCCGGCTTCATCCTCCCCCACCAGGAGCCCGACGGCTCATGGTGGGACTACAAGATGTGGGACTACCACAAGCCCTACGGTACGGCGTTCGCGGTGATGACGCTCCTGCGCTGCCGGTAGCTCAAGACTCCTTCCCTCCCCGCTGGACGAGGCCCGTCATGAGGTTGACGGCGCTCTCCGCCGTCTCGCGCCCCGCCGTGTAGAGCATCTCCACCATGCCGACCTTGGGGACGTCCCGCACCTCGCGGAATCGCGGGAGGAACCAGACGATCGTCAGCGCGCGCAGCAGGAAGGAGACGATGAGAATCGCCCAGAAGGGGTACTTGAGGATCCACGGACCCAGGTGCGCGGGCGCGGCCCGGATCGCGATCGCTCCCGAGACGCCGCCGACCAGCAGGCCGAAGTTCTGGATCAGGTTCAGGTACGCCGTGCAGCGGACCCGCTTGGGGGGCGTCACCGCATCCAGCAGGAAGTTGAGCACGCTCTGGTTGAAGCCCGACCAGAAGAGCCCCGACCACGCCTGGAGCAGGCACGCCCAGACGATGTGGGTCGAGCAGAGCCAGAGCGCCGGGATGATCGCGATCCCCAGCGACGTCGCCATCATCACCTTCTTGTTGCCGTAGCGGTCCGCCACGCGGCCCCAGAAGAGGAGCGCGGGGATCTGGATCACCACGATCGTCGAGACCGCTGCGGTGAACTCCCAGTAGGAGTAGTGGAGCGTCCGGAGGAAATAGAAGGTGAAGAGGCACCCGGCGAAATGGGCGCTCGCGTTCATGCACGCCACGAAGACCACGAACTTCGCGAAGTTCGACGTCGGGAGCTTCCGGAGGAACTGCCAGAGCGAGAAGCGGTCCTCCTCGCGGGGCGTGTAGGGGGGCTCCTCCATCCGCGAGAGATAGGAGATCGAGACCCAGCGCGCCAGGAAGGCCGCGCTGAAGACCGTCAGGAAGCCGAGCGCCTCCCGGCCCGCCTGTTTGAAGAGGTAGAGCCCCGCGCCGGCCACGGCCGTCGAGACGAAGAGGAGAAAGATCCCGATCGCGGTCCGCCGGCCGAAGTAGCGGCCGCGGCGCGCGGGCGGGACGAGGTCGCCCATCACGCTCATCCACGGGGGCATGGTGAACTGGGCGGCCGCGAAATAGAGGACGAAGCCGCCCATCAGGAGCCAGAACCCGACCGCCTTGGGGACGACCGTGGAGACGATCATGGGAATCCAGGTGAGCGCCTGGAGGACCGAGCCGGTCAGGTACCAGCGGCGGCGCCGGCCGGTCGTCTCGATCAGGCGGGGCGCCGCGAGCTGGGCCAGGGACCCCAGGAAGAGGGGGACCGTGCCGAGCAGGGCGACGAACGACTGCGACGCTCCGAGGAAGACCGCGCAGGCGGGGACGTAGACTTCGCCCAGCCCCACCATCACGTTGTATGCGGCGCCGTCCTTTATCGAAGCGTCGAGGCTCCGCTCGACGGTTGACTTCTCCACAGGTGGGCGGGATTATACCACAACGTGTCCGACGAACAATCCCGGTGCCGCCGCGCCGCGATCGCCGCGTTCGCCTGCGCGGCGTTGAACGCGGGCGCCGCGCTCGGCATGCTCCTTTTCCTGCGCCCCGGCCTCATGCCCTCGCCCCAGCGCCTGGACTTCATCCGCGAGTACGCGACTCCCTGGCGCGCCGCGTGGGGGCTGTGGATCGTCACCGCGGTCTCGCTCGCCCTCTTCTACGCCGCGCTCCAACGGGCGACGGGCGGCCCGCGCGCGGCGGTCTGGATCGCCGTGGCCGGCCTCGTCCCCGACGTCGGGGCGGAGCTGATCTACATCGCGGTCTACCCGACGCTCGCGACGGCGGACCTGGGCCGCTTCGACCGGCTCTGCGGGCTCCTCTCCGCAACGCTGGGGAACGGGGCGTACACGGTCGTGTGGCATCTCCTGGCGCGCCGAGCCCCCTTCCCGCGGCTCGCGGCCCTCGGGATCGCCGCGGGTTACGGGATGGCGCTGGCCGGGATCTTCTACCAGCCGGTCGCGCTTGCGGTCACGGCGGCGGTCGCGATCGCGACGTTCACGCTCTGGGCGACGCTCGCGGGGTGTTTCTTCTGGAAGAAAGCGTCGGCCGCCGCTACCATGCTGCCCCATGCTTGACCCGAGGACCGCGGCGTTCACGGTGATCGACGTCGAGACGACGGGCCTCGCGCCGGCGGCGGAGCGCGTCTGCGAGGTGGGCGCGATCCGCCTGGTCGGGGGCAAGGAGGAGGGGCGCTTCCACTCGCTCGTCCAGCCCGGCCGCCCGATGCCCGAGGGCGCGCGATCGAAGCACGGCATCTCCGACGAGATGCTGAAGGACGCGCCGGAGTTCGGGAAGATCGCGGGCGACCTCCGCAAGTTCATGTCGGGCAGCATCCTGGTCGCGCAGAACGCCGAGTTCGACGTCTCGTTCCTGAACGCCGAGTTCCAGCGCTGCGGGATGACGAAGCTGGCGATCCCGGCGCTCGACACGATCCTGCTGGCGCGGAAGGTGAAGCCCGGGCTGCCGACTTACAATCTCGACACGCTGGCCTACCACTTCAAGGTGAAGTTCAAGGAGCGGCACCGCTCGATCGGCGACTGCGAGGTCACGGGGGTCATCTTCTGGCAGTGCGTGGAGGCGCTCCGTCCCAAGACGATGGAGGACCTCCTCAAGAAGGGGATGATCAAGGCCTGAGGAGCCGGAAGTTTGAAGCTCGAAGCCCGAGGGTTCCGGCTCGTCCCCAGCTCCTCCAGCTTCTAGCTTCTTTTCGGAGGGGTCTTCATCTCCGACACGCGCTTGATGACGATCCGCTGGGTTTCCTTGGAGACGTCCTTCCGGTCGAGGATCTGCGAGTAGATCGAACGGGCCTTGTCCTGGAGGCCGATCTGCGAGAGCGCGTGGGCCTTGTTGGAGAGATAGAAGCTGGCGTTCGAGGGGTCGATCTCGATGGCCAGGTCGAACTCCTTGAGGGCCTCCTCGGGCTTGAGGATCTTCATGAAGGCGACCGCGTAGTTGCAGTGTGCGACGCCGAGGTTCCGGCGCCCCTTCTCGACGGCGATCCCGTACTCCTTGACCGCCTCGTCGAGCTTCCCCGACGCCTCGAGAGCCGAGGCCAGCATGAAGCGCTGGTTGACGTTGAGGGGGTCGCGCTCCACCAGCGCGCGCAGCTCCTTGATGCGGGACTCGCTGCCGATCTTGTTGATCCGGGTCGTGGTCATTCGTGGCTCTCCTTATTGGGATAGAGTATAGCCGATGGCGTAAATCAAGCAGGCAGATTTGCGCCACCCCGGTGGCGCAAATCTGCCTCGTAGGTTTACGCCATGCCCAATGAGGCGAGCCGGGCCCTCAGATCCGGGTGGGCCTCGAGCTGTCGGCCAAGCCGGCGCAGGTCGTTATAGACCTCCGACCCGTTTGACAGACCCCTGGCCTTCACGATCGCTCGAGGGGGGATGCCGATCTGCTGAGCCCAGTAGGTCGCGGCCTGAACGGGGGGAATCGGCGCCAGGAAGGCCTTCCGATCTTCGGCGAACTCCTCGAGCCACCGGTACTGCTCCTGCCATAGCTCGATGGCCGGATTCCCCGATGGATCGGCGCGGAGGGGCCTGGTCAGATCGATCTCGACGAATCTCCTGTAGGCGACCCGGGCCCGGCTGCGATCTGGATCTAGATCGAGGAGGACACGGTCGTAGTCGCAATGGAAGGGGCCGGGTTGGCCCGTGAAGTAGGGGTTGCAGCTGGACCAGGGGTAGTCCTCCGGGCGGGTCGACTTCCCGCCTCTGACGGGGTTCAGGTGGATGTATCGGGTGACCCTCTTCAGAAAGAAGGGGTCCGTGATGAGCCCTGCATAGTAGGGCTTGTCGAAGACGTGGCCGGACATCTTGTATTTCCGGTTGTGGTAGTCGGCGAAACCCTTTCCCGTGCGCATCATGAACTCTGAGAGCTGCTCGCTGGCTGCATGGGGATTCAAGTGGAGGTGATTGGACATCAGGCAGTGGCTGACCATGGAGACACCGGTCTTCTTGGAGGCGTTCCCCATCAGGCCATAGAAGGCCCAGTATTCCTCGTCCTCCCTGAAGAGGAAAAGCCGCTTCGCCCCCCTGAGGGTGACATGCCAGTCCGCCGCCGTGTCGAGCTTCATCCGATTCATGGCAATCCTCCGTCATCCACGGGGGAGGAGACCCATTTCCTCCCTCCACCCTGAAGTGCCGGAGGGTGCAAAAACTCGACATGAAATCGGACGGCTCTTGCGGATTTCGGGGCCTGGCGTAAACCTGCGAGGCAGATTTGCGCCACCGGGGTGGCGCAAATCTGCCTCGCAGGTTTACGCCACCCCGCCGTGCCAGTAGAAGCGGGCCTCGCGGTCGGCGGACCAGACGGGCTCGTAGGCGTCGGTTTCCCCCGGGTCGTACAGGTATCGGCCCGACTTGCGGCCCGTCGTCTCGCAGACCGCGGCCCCCGAGGAACGGTAGAGCGTGACCCAGGCGTGGCCGCCCCCCTCGTGCAGGCCGGCCGTGAAGCGGGCGTCCAGGCCGAGACGCGCCAGGCGTACCCAGGCCCAGAGGGCGTGGTCCTCGCAGTCCCCCTCCCGCGTCCGCTCGAAGTCCTCGGGATGCAGCCACACCTCGTCGCGCCCGAACACCTCCCGGTCCTTAACGTACCGGCACCCCTTCAGGAACGCGACGATCTCCTCCAGGCTCCCGAGCGGGGCCGCCAGCCGGGCACGCAGATAGTCCTCGAAACTGGTCGCCAGGCTTCGCGGGAGCCGCCGGCGGTCTCCGGCGCCGTACGCCCGCGTGGCGGGACTGTCCCGGATGATCGCCTGCAGCCGGGACGGGGGGATCGGAGTCCCCTGCCAATCCATCATTCGTTGAGGAAGGGGTTCTCCGACCGTTCCTCCCCGACCGACGTCTCTGCGCCGTGGCCCGGGTAGACGACCGTCTCCGGGTCGAGAGTGAAGAGCCGGGTGCGGATCGACTCGAGCTCAGTCTCCATGCTGCCGCCCGGGAAGTCGGTCCGGCCGATCGAGCGGCGGAAGAGCGTATCGCCCGAGAAGAGCCTCCCCTCCAGGTGGAACGAGCAACTCCCCTCCGTGTGGCCCGGCGTGTGGAGCACTTCGATCGCGTGCTTCCCGAACTCGACCCTCTCCCCGTCCTTCAGGAACCGCTTCACCGGCAGCGGGTCGTGCCGCTGCCTGAACGGCATGCCGAACATCGCGTACTGCCCCGCCAGCGTGTCGTAGTACGCCTTGTCCGACTTGTGGATCAGGATCTCCGCGCCCGTCGCCTCCGCCACGCGGCGGGTCGCCGTCATGTGGTCGAAGTGGCAGTGCGTGTGGAGGAGCGCAAGGACCTTGTACCCCGCAGCGCGGCGAAGGATCTCCTCCGCGTCGTCGCCCGGATCGATGACGATCGCCTCCTTCGTCGCCTCGTCGGCGAGCAGGTGGCAGTTGCAGGCGAGGGGCCCGACCGCGACCGTCTCGTGGATCAGGCCTTGGGCGCGACGTCCCACGACTCGATCCGCGTGGAGACCTTCATCGAGCAGAACTTCGGGCCGCACATCGAGCAGAACTCGGCGCTCTTGAAGTAGTCGGCCGGCAGGTCCTCGTCGTGGTACTTCCGCGCGGTCTCCGGGTCGAGCGAAAGCGCGAACTGCCTGTTCCAGTCGAACGCGAACCGCGCGCGGGAGATCTCGTCGTCCCGATCGCGGGCGCCCTTCCGGTGGCGCGCGAGGTCGGCCGCGTGGGCGGCGATCTTGTAGGCGATCACGCCCTGCTTGACGTCCTCCTCCTTCGGGAGCCCGAGATGCTCCTTCGGAGTGACGTAGCAGAGCATCGACGAACCGAACTGGCCGATCACCGCGGCGCCGATGGCGCTGGTGATGTGGTCGTAGCCGGGGGCGATGTCGGTGACGAGCGGCCCCAACGTGTAGAACGGCGCGCCGTGGCAATCCTGCGCCGCCTTGATCGCCTGGAACGGCACCTGGTCGAGGGGCACATGCCCGGGGCCCTCGATCATCACCTGCACGTCGTGCCGCCACGCCCGGAGCGTGAGATCGCCCAGCGTCTTGAGCTCGCTGAACTGCGCGGAATCAGAGGCGTCGTGCTGGCAGCCAGGCCGCAGGCTGTCGCCCAGCGAGAACGAGACGTCGTGCTGCTTGAGGATCTCGCAAATCTCGTCGTAGTGGATGTAGAGCGGGTTCTGCTCGCGGTGGCGCACCATCCACTCGGCGATCAGCGACCCGCCGCGCGAGACGATCTTCGTGATCCGTCCCTTCACCATCGGCAGATACTCGAGGAGGACGCCCGCGTGGATCGTCATGTAGTCCACGCCCTGCTTCGCCTGCCGCTCGATCATGTCGAGCATGTCCTGCGGCGTGAGGTCGGCGACCTCCTTGATGTTCTGGATCATCTGGTAGATCGGCACGGTTCCGATCGGGACGGTCGAGGCCTCGATGATCGCCTTCCGGATCTCGTCGATGTTCCCGCCGGTCGAGAGGTCCATCACCGTGTCGGAGCCGTAGTGGACGGAGGTGTGGAGCTTCTTGAGCTCCTCATCGACGTTCGACGTCACGGAGGAGTTGCCGATGTTGGCGTTGATCTTGCAGGTGAACGCGATGCCGATCCCCATGGGATCGAGCCGGTGCTTCAGGTGGTTGACGTTGGCGGGGATGATCGCGCGGCCCTCGGCCACCTCCCGCCGCACGAGCTCGGCGTCCAGGCCCTCGCGCTCCGCGACCCGGACCATCTCCTTCGTCACCTCGCCCTCGCGGGCGCGGTGCATCTGCGTGACGTTCGCCATTGCGTTCCCCCGGGGGCTTAGACCGCGAGCACCTGCTTGATCTCGGGCAGCGAGCTCTTGATCTCGTTCTCGATGCCCATCTGGAGCGTCATCGCGCTGGAGGGACAGCCCTGGCAGGAACCCTGGAAGCGGATATAGACGATCCCGTCGTCCTCGTTGACGTTCACCAGCTCGACATGGCCGCCGTCCATCTGGACGTACGGACGGATGCGATCGAGCACCTCGTCGACCTTGAGGTAGAGCTGAGAGATCGGCGAAACCGGCTTCTCCTTGGCAGGCTCCGACATGACCCTCCCCTCCAAACGTCCTACGTCGAGAACGAGTTCCCGCAGCCGCAGGAGCCCTTCACGTTCGGGTTCTTGATCGAGAAGCCCGCGCCCATCAGACCCTCGCTGTAGTCGAGGATCGAGCCGCTGAGGTGGAGGATGCTCTTCGAATCGACGAGCACCTTCACGCCGGCCGCGGGATGGGTGAAGACCTTGTCGTCGTCCCGCACGGTGTCGAAGTCCATGAAGTAGCTCATCCCCGAGCAGCCGCCGCCCTGGACGCCCAGGCGCAGGCCGAACTCCGCGGGATCCTTCTTCTCGGCGAGCATGAGATCCTTGAGCTTCTCCGCCGCCTTGTCCGCGATCGCGATCGTGCCTGAGAACCGCGAGGGGGCCTGGACCTGGGTCTGGACCGCCTGCTGAGCGCCGTGCGAATGACCGTGGTCGTGGCCGTGATCGTGGCCGTGACCGTGGGATTCCTGAGCGCCCTGAGACTCGTTACCGCCGCAGCAACCTGCCATGGGACATCCTCCTGATCTATGGAATCTATCTTACCTTCTTTGTTCGTCCCTTGCCACTCCATAAAGAGGGCTGATCTCACGAAGCCGCCGGACCTCCCGCCGCAGGAGTTCCCACGTCCGATCCACCTCGGCCTCCGTGTTGAACCGCCCCAGCCCGAAGCGGATCGACGACCGCGCGAGCGCCTCGTCCACCCCGATCGCGTGGAGCACATACGAGGGCTCCAGCTTCGCGCTCGTGCAGGCGCTCCCGGACGAGACGGCGACCTCCCCGATCCCGAGGATCAGGCTCTCTCCCTCTACAAACGCGAAGCTGACGTTGAGATTCCCCGGAAGCCGCCGGTCGAGGCTGCCGTTGAGGGTGACGTGGTCGAGGCCCCCAAAGATGTGGCGGCGGAGGCGCTCCCGGAGGGCGAGGACCCGCCCGGCCTCCTCGTGCCTCTCGGCCTGGGCGATCGCGCACGCCTTCCCGAAGCCGACGATGAGGGGCACCGGGAGCGTCCCGCTGCGAAGGCCGTTCTCGTGGCCGCCGCCGTCCATCTGGGCGACCAGCTTGACGCGCGGCCCGCGCTTCCGGACATAGAGGGCGCCGACCCCCTTGGGCCCGTACAGCTTGTGAGCCGTGAGCGAGAGGAGGTCGACGTTCATCGCGAGCACGTCGACGGGGACCTTGCCGCACGCCTGGGCGGCGTCGCTGTGAAAAAGCACGCCCCGCTCGTGGCAGATCGCGCCGATCTCGGCGACCGGCTGGAGCACGCCGATTTCGTTGTTCGCGGCCATGACCGAGACGAGCACGGTCCGGTCGCCGATCGCTCGGCGGAGGGCGTCGAGGTCGAGCAGGCCCTCGCGGTTCACGGGGAGGGCCGTGACGGTGGCCTTCCCGTCCCGTTCGAGGGCGACGCACGTGTCGAGGACGGCCTTGTGCTCGGTGGAGACCGTCACGACATGGTTGCCTTTCTCCCGGTACGAATCCACGGAGCCCTTGATCGCCAGATTGTCGCTCTCGGTGGCCCCGCTCGTGAAGACGATCTCGGAGGGATCGGCGCCGACGAGGGCGGCGACCTCCGCGCGGGCGGCCTCGACGGCCTTGTCGGCCTCCCACCCGAACGAATGGGTGCGGCTGGCGGCGTTCCCGAATTTCCGGGTGAACCACGGGAGCATGGCCTCCAGCACCCGCGGGTCCACGGGCGTGGTCGCGTGGTGGTCCATGTAGATGCTCGCCATGGGGTTCATGGTATCCTCGGTGGCGTAAACCTGCGAGGCAGATTTGCGCCACCGGGGTGGCGCAAATCTGCCTCGCAGGTTTACGCCACCCTGGGTAGACTATGCGGCATGGCCCACGTGCTGGCGGCGATCCCGGACCTCTTCTTCCGCTCGAGGGTCCTCGAGACGGCGAAGCAGCTGTCCGTGACGGTCGAGATCGCGCGGGACGCCGACGAGGTCCTGAAAAAGGTCCGCGCCGAAAAGCCGAGGCTCGTCCTCATGGACCTCATGGCCGCGGCGCTCCAGCCGCTGGAAACCATCCCGACGCTCCAGGGAATCCCGGTGATCGGCTTCCTCGCCCATGAGCAGGTCGACCTGCGTGAGAAGGCGCTCGCCGCGGGCTGCGCGGAGGTCCTCACCAAGGGGCAGTTCTCCGCCTCCCTGCCCGCAATCCTCCAGCGCTGCCTGTGAACGCGTTCTACGACCTCACGTGGCGCGCCGTCCTGCGCCTCACCGGCCGCGACCGGGCGCGGTTCCTGCACGGCATGTGCACGAACGAAATCAAGAAACTCCAGCCCGGACAGGGGTGCATGGCCGCGATCATCAATCGCCAGGGAAAGATGACCGCCGACATCATCGTCCGCGCGACGGACGACTCCCTCCTTCTCGAGACGGACCGATCCAACCAGCAGCACGCCGTCGATGCGCTCAACAAGTTCCTCGTCGCCGACGACGTGAAGGTCGAGCCGGCCGATTTCTGCGTCCTCGCCGTCAGCAACCGGCTCGCCCCGCATCTCGGAGCCGCCCCGCCCCCGGAGCTGTTCCACTTCGTGCGTTCCGGCGATCTTCTCCTCTCGACCGATCCGCTCCCGATGCTCGTCACCGTGCTCCTCCCCCCGGCAAAGCGCGACGAGACACTCCGCCGGCTCGTGGAATTCGGCGGAGAAGGGGGGAGCTCCGGGGATTACGACGTGCTCCGCATCCTCCACGGTTTCCCCCGCTGGGGCGTGGACATGGGCCCGGACGTCCTGCCCATGGAGGCGGGCCTCGAGCCGATCGCGATCAGCTACACGAAGGGCTGCTACATCGGTCAGGAAGTCATCCAGCGGGTGAAGACCTACAGCGAGCCGCCGACGATGCTCGTCCAGCTCAAGGTCGCCTCCGCTTCGCCCGGCGACGCGATCTCCTCGGGCGGGCAGGAGATCGGAACCGTGACCAGCGCCAACGCGGCGGTCGCCTTGGGCTATGTGCGGAAGGAATACAAGAAGGCGGGGACGGAAGTGACGGTCGCCGGCCACCCGGCCGTCGTCCAGGCCCTGCCCTGGCAGGCGCGGCTTACTTGACGTACTTTCGCGCGCCGCTGCCCGGCGGCGCGGCGGCCGGCGTCCGCACGTAGTGCCGCTCCAGCTGGCTGGCGCGCAGCGCGCGGTCGAGGTCCAGCGCTTCCAGACGATCCTTCAGCCCCTGGAACCATCCCCCGAACCCCTCGCCCCCCACCGGCCGGATCAGCAGCTTGCCGTCCGGGAGCACCGTCTCCAGGCCCGTCGGCGAGCCGACCAGCGGCACCACCACCCAGTCGCGGTTCAGGAGCAGCGAGTCCGTCAGCTGGTAGACCTTCTCGACCTGCTCCGCGGTGAGCACACTCATGGCCCGCATGTTACCCCCAGGCCGGTCCCCGGTCCACACTCCTCGGCCCCGGTCCCCGCCCCGACCGAGGACCCGGTTGAAACAGGACCTCTCAAGTACGATTTAGCCCTTGATCGCCCGTGGCCCCCCTGCTATAAAGGGTACTAGGTTAGTACGATTTAGACGAGGGACCGCCCATGATCCGCATGACCCGGCTCACCGACTACGGGATCATGCTGCTCACGCTCTTCGCCCGAGACGGGAAGAGCCCCGTGCGGAGCGCCCGCGACCTCTCGTCCGAGGCGCACCTCCCGCTCCCCACCGTGAGCAAGCTCCTCAAAGTCCTCGCCCGGCACGACCTCCTTGAGGCCCACCGGGGCGTCAAGGGCGGCTTCCGCCTCGCCCGATCCGCCGACCAGATCACCGTCGCGGAGATCATCCACGCCCTCGAAGGCCCCATCGGCGTCACCGAGTGCAGCTCGCACGACGGGGCCTGCGACATCGAGCGCTCCTGCATCGTCCGCAGCAACTGGAAGAAGCTCAACACGGTCGTCCTGGAGGCGCTCGGCAGGATCACCCTCGCCGAGATGACCCACCCGCTCGCCCTCGTCGAGACACCCGTCCACCCGCGCGGCGACCTCGCCCGCGCCGTCGCCGCCCATAAGAGGTAAGCCATGGCCGACACGAACCGCACCACGATCGAGAAGCTGGCCGCCCAGGAGTACCCGTACGGCTTCGTCACCGACGTCGAAGAGGACCGCATCCCCAAGGGCCTCAACGAGGAGATCGTCCGCATCATCTCCGCGAAGAAGAGCGAGCCCGCGTGGCTCCTCGAGTGGCGCCTCAAGGCCTTCAAGCACTGGCTGACGATGAAGGAACCGACGTGGGCCAACGTCAAGTACGGGCCCATCGACTACCAGAACGCCTACTACTACTCGGCCCCCAAGCAGAAAAAGGCGCTCCAGAGCCTCGACGAGCTCGACCCCGAGATCCGGAAGACCTACGAGAAGCTCGGCATCCCGCTCGTCGAGCAGCAGATGCTGGCCGGCGTCGCCGTCGACGCCGTCTTCGACTCGGTCTCCGTCGCCACCACCTTCAAGGACAAGCTCTCGAAGATGGGCATCATCTTCTGCTCGTTCAGCGAGGCGGTCCGCGAGCACCCCGACCTCGTCCGGAAGTGGATGGGCACCGTGGTCCCCTACACCGACAACTTCTTCGCGACGCTCAACTCCGCCGTCTTCACCGACGGCTCGTTCTGCTACATCCCCAAGGGCGTCCGCTGCCCGATGGAGCTCTCCACCTACTTCCGGATCAACGCCAAGGAGACCGGCCAGTTCGAGCGGACCCTGATCGTCGCCGAGGAGGGCGCGACCGTCAGCTACCTCGAGGGTTGCACCGCCCCGATGCGCGACGAGAACCAGCTCCACGCCGCGGTGGTCGAGTTGGTCGCGCTCGACAACGCCACGATCAAGTACTCGACCGTCCAGAACTGGTATCCCGGCGATAAGAACGGCAAGGGCGGCATCTACAACTTCGTCACCAAGCGCGGCCGCTGCAAGGGCGCGAACTCGCGGATCACCTGGACGCAGGTCGAGACCGGCAGCGCCATCACCTGGAAGTACCCGAGCTGCATCCTCCAGGGGGACAACTCGACGGGCGAGTTCTACTCGGTCGCGGTCACCAACAACTATCAGCAGGCCGACACCGGCACCAAGATGATCCACATCGGCAAGAACACGAAGAGCACGATCATCTCGAAGGGCATCTCCGCGGGCCACGGCCAGAACAGCTACCGCGGCCTCGTCTCGATGCTCCCCTCGGCCCAGAACGCGCGGAACTACTCGCAGTGCGACTCGCTGCTGCTCGGCGACCTCTGCGGCGCCCACACGTTCCCCCACCTCGACGTCCAGAACCCGACCGCGCAGGTGGAGCACGAGGCCTCGACCTCCAAGATCGGCGAG
>CAZSCC010000070.1:0-8810 GCA_964604905.1 uncultured Planctomycetales bacterium | reverse complement strand
CATCACCTGGTAGCGGGCGATCCGGAGGGCCCAGGCGGAGAAGTTGGTTTGGGGGTCGAACTCCCCGAACTTCTCCCAGAGGACCGAGCAGGTCTCCTGGAGGATGTCGTCGGCGTCCGGCCCGTGGGGCACGAGGGCGAGGATGAGCCCGTAGATCCGCCTCTGGCTCTGGAGGAGGAACCGGACGAACAGGGCGCCGCGGTCGTGTTCACTCATCCCGATAGCATATGCCCCGAGAGGGCCGAAATTGGAACAGAATCGCCCACCCAACGAAACGCACCGTCTGTTTCGTCGCGGACGCAACGAAACAGACGGTGCGTTTCGTTGGGTGGATACTACGCTAGACTGATGGACTGGGGAGACTTCTGCCCCTGGTGTGTCGTACTCATCGGTAGGAGATCACACTCATGCAGCCACTCGTCTCCATCCTCGTCGCGCTCTCGCAGCAGGTCGGTGCCTGGGATACCGGCACCCCCGCGGCCGAGGCGCTCACCCCCGAAGCCCTCGAGAAGCGGGAGGGCTGGAAGCCTGCCGCACCCACCGACCCCCTCCAGGGCGACGCCGCGATCACCAACGGGAAGCTCCTCGCCGTGGCCCGGCGCGGCGGTGCGGGGGTCGAGCTCTACTCGCTCGGCTCCGGCAAGCCCGTCTTCCGCTCCCGGCTCCTCCTGGGCTCCGCGATCGAGCGGGTCGCCGTCGTCGAGAGCGGCCGCGCCGCCGCGGCGCTCGAGGTCGCGTGGAAAGGCGCCGGCAGCGCCCGCTTTCGCCTCAAGAAGGGCGACCTCTTCATCGAGTCTCAGGCCATCGCGGGCGAGGCGCCGCTCCGCGTCGAGTGCGCCAGCCGGTTCGCCGTCCTCCCCGACTTCTTCGCCGACGACATCCTCTTCGACGCGCGCAAAGTCCCGATCGATCGCGTCGAGCTCCCCAGCGAGAACTTCGTCCTCCACTTCCAGGGGAAGGGCGACGCGATCGTCATGGACGTCTGGGAGAACCGCGACCAGGACATCCGCGTCACGCTCGGCGGAAAGGGCGACGAGCGCGCCGTCACCGGCTCCGAAATCAGCTTCGGTAAGAAGGGCAGCCGCATCTGGGTCGCCGTCCTGGAGGGCCCCGGCCTATGGCACTCGATCGACGTCGGCGACGCCGACAAGAAGAAGATCCTCCCCCTCGACTGGAAGATGCCCTTCGTCGCCCAGTGGCGCGTCGACTTCACCCGCAAGGAGGGCCTCACCGACAGCTGGGACATGCTGCTTCCCGACAAGGAGGGCGACGGCTTCATCAAGCCCTCGTGGCTCAAGCAGGACGGCCAGATCAGCGACGCGAACCGCACCGGGACGACCGGCGAGGTCGACCGCGACGCCTACAAGCCGGGCGGTCCCGCCTCCGACCGCCTGGGCCCCGACCGCAAGCGCTGGACCACCGTGCTCGGCAACGTCCAGTACCCCTGCTGGTCCGACAAGGAGCGCCGCGGATTCCTCCAGCCCCTCGAGCACAAACGCCTCGCCTTCGACGGCCCCGTCGTGATCTACCCGATCAACCGCCTGGCCGAGACGCCGATCGACGCGTACGCGCCCGTCGACATCGTCCGCAACACCCTGGGAGTCGGCCCCTGCCAGTACATCCTCGACGTCGAGGGCCAGAAGCAGGAGCACGTGGGCCGCGCGACCTGCCACGTCCGGACGCTGCTCACCGAGACCTACACCGCCGGCCTCCAGAAGGGGAAGCGGAAGGAGATCGAGGCCTGGCTCGCCGACGCCTTCGATTTCGTGGCCCACATCCGCAAGCGCATCCTGACCTACGTCGATTTCGGGAAGGAGATCCGCGCGTACCTCGCGGAGCAGAAGAAGGCCCACCCGGAGCTGAGGGAGTCGCTCGATTCGCTCGACGCGATCGCCTCCGAGATCGACCTCCGAGTGGCGGCCGGGATGGACAAGATCCAGAAGAGCAAGATGCTGGCCGACGTGACGGGGAGGCTCAAGGATCCGACGCCCCCCGATCTGGCCGCCCAGCTCAACCGCGACTTCATCGCCAAGGGGCTCCACGAGTACGACGGGGCCGACTGGAAGGACAAGCTCAAGCGGGAGTACACGGATCCCCTTACCGCGATCGGCGGCTCGCAGGACGACATGGTGGGCGAGTGCCGCTGGGTGGTGAAGGCGCTGCGGCAGAAGGCGGGGATCCTGATGGCGACCGACCCGAAGATGGCCCCCGTGGCGCTGGAGCTCCGCGCGCGGACCCAGAAGGTGCTGCGCGGCGGCGCGGCGTACGAGGGAGCCAGGCATTGATTCCGTTATAAGGTGTCTCGCCGTTCCGCGGGGTCAAAGTGGTGCAGAAGCAGGTAGTCATTCCAGCCGTCTTCGCCCTCGCACGTCGTGATTGAGGCTTTGGCCAAGTCCGCCCCCAGACCCGGGACTTCATAAAGCTTCGATTGGATAAGCTGCCATAGTTCTTCCAATTGGTCCGTTTCAAAAATGAAGTTGAACCATTCGCCCGCCGGGTCGGCCCGAGCGAAGTCGTGGGAAAGGACGATAGGGCTCTTTTCCGGGAGAGCCTCGCAGGCGGTCCGGATCTCGGCGATCTGAAGCTGCGGTACCCGCGGAGGCTGTACCTGGATACACAGGTGTTTCATTTCAGCGACCGCTGCGCTCAGGACGCATCCACCCAGCGGATCGAGGGTTTGCGCTTCGAGGAGGCGCACTCTCTCAGGTACAGGTTGATCAGGCGCTGGTAGGGGATGCCGGTCTCACGGCTCAGCTTCTTGAAGTAGGTGATGAGATCCTCGTCCAGTCGGATCGTGACCAGCTTCTTGAGTCGCTTGGCATAGGGATTCCGCTTCCAGGAGAGTCCTGCGAGGTCGTATTCCTTCCTCATACCCACCTTCCTTCCTTGTATTGCACCGTCTCCTTCCGTGTCGCCTTGCGGGCCGAGATGATCCGTATCACGCCACTCTCCTGCCGCTCACAGAAACACACCAGGAGCAGCCGGGCACGCAACGAGAATCCGATGATCAGGAACCGTTCCTCCTCTGCCGAATGATCCGGATCGGACGCCACGAACGCGCGTTCATCGAAGAATACCGTCCGTGCCTCCTCAAAGGAGACTCTGTGTTTTCTCTGGTTGGCCCGGCTCTTCCTAGGATCCCATTCAAACCCGATCTCGGGCATGAACGCATCTTACCGGTCTCACGGTGTATTTACAATATACCTATGATACGGCGGTACCGGGAAAGGCCTTCAATCCAGGGGGCTCCACTCCCGCTTCAACACCGCCCGCGCGGGCCATGCCACGAACCCGGGGTGGGTCACCGGGCCCGGCGAAACCCGATCGGTCCGGCGCACCAACTCGTCCACGTTCCTCCGATAGAGCGTCATCTCCTCGTTGAGGATGAAGGCCGTCCGGCCGGAGGCGCGGCTGTCGGGGTAGGACAGGAACGCGAACCGGCTGAGGTGGTGGGTCGGCTGGGGAGAGGCGTCCAGCCGCATTGCCCAGTACCAGTACCCCGCCTTCGGCCCGGAGGGGATGAACGCGTCGATGGGGACCGGGTAGGCCCCCGTGAGCGGCGCGCTGTCGGCGCCGGCGGCGGAGAGCTCGATCAGCTTGATGGACTGGGAGCGGTCACGACCGATGCAGTAGAGCCCCGCCACGTCGCCCGTCCAGAAATCCTGGATGTCGTTCAAGTCCCGATCGTTCGCGCGGAAGTCCATCTCGGCGATCCCGAGCGTCTTGAGCGTCGAAGAGGCGTTCCCCTCGTTCGACGCACGGCTGGAGATGAGCAACCCCGGGACCGCGATCGCGATGATCAGCGCGACCAGGACGAAGCCCGCCGTCAGCTTGACGGCCGAGGGGACCCAGGAGAACGAAAACGACGGACGGAGCCCGCACGCCGGGCACGGGGTCGAAGCATCCGCCAGGTCCGACGCGCAGCCGCGACAGGTCCTCACGGAGCCGCCTCCAGCCGCCGGCCCCGAGCGAGGACGAGCGCCCACACGCCGAACAGGAAGACCGCCAGCGAACAATAGTGGGCCAGCGTGAGGCCGAGATAGCGCGGATCGGAATCCGCGCGGTCCGTCGCCCGCATGAAGTCGAGCCCGAAGCGGCAGGCGCCGTAGATCAGACAGTCCAGCGCGAGGAAGCTCCCCAGCGGCGGCTTCTTCCGGTACAGCAGCAGGTTGGCCGGGACGATGAGCAGCGCCGTGAAGAGCATCTCGTAGAGGCCGAGATTGTGTCGCGGCCCGTCCGGGTAGGGGTAGGCCAGGAAGAAATCCGTGCGCGGCCCCGCATGGTCCCCCGAGACCGTGCATCCGAAACGGCCGAAGATCCAGCCGACCATCAGGCCCTGGATCAGCGCGTCCGCCTCGCGCCACCAGCGCCGGCGCCGAAACCCGTAGATGACGAAGAGCGTCGCAACCGCCCCGAAGAAGCCGCCGTACGAGCTCAGGCCGTCCCAGAACTTGAAGAGCGTCAGGAACCCTTCCGCTTTCAGCTTCGCCTGCTGATAGAAGAGGATCTCCACCATGTGCGAGACCACGAGCCCGAGGCCGATCGCCCACTGGGTCGCCGACTCGAACGGGCGGGTCTCGAGCCCCGCCTGCCGCGCGCGGCGGAGCGACATCCAGTAGCCGCTCACGATCGCCGCCGGGACCGCGAAGCTCCAGACGTTGAACTGGAAGAGGACCGCTAGACGATCCATTCGCGGATGCCGGCGCTCTCGAGCACCTGGTTGGCCGCCGTGCCGGCCACCACGTGGGAGGGATAGTGCAGCGCGCGGGAGGGGACCTTCGAGGGACGCCCGGCGCGCTCGACCGCCTTCGCGAACTCCGCCTCGGCCCTCTTCCTCGCCTTGAAGAGGTCCATCTGGATGCGGCTCTGCACGTTCACCTCGCCGTCGCCCGTCGTCTCGATCGCCGTGAAGAGCGCCTCGGGATAGCGCGCCGTGATGAGCGACTGGATCCCGTCGGAGACGCCCGACGACGGCATGCAGCCGAACGGCTTCACGCTGATCACCATATGGGCCTTGCGCTGCTGGACGGTCTGGATCAGCTTGCCCACCTCCATGTGCCCCTCGCCGCCGCGCAGGTGGTTGTCGTAGTACTGGTGCGAGATCGCGGCCACCTCGTCCATCGAGGGGAGGTGATACGCGCCCAGGCCGATCGCCCGCGCGTAGAGTCCGAAGACCGCCCGCACCGCCTTCTCGGCGGCCCAGAGGAGCGCCAGCTTCTTCCGGCCGTCCTTGCCTTTCAGCCCCACGATCCCCTCGTCCGCGCCGCGCAGCTCGAGGCGCTTCCGCGTGTCGTGCTGGTGCTCCCAGATGTTGTAGAGCACCCACGCGGTGATCGGCTGGATGTCCACCTCGGCCCCCTCGCTCTCGAGGAACCGCTGGAGGCGGTAGTTGCCGTCGCCCTCGGTCGTCATGGCCCAGAACTCGCCGATGATCGACACCTTCGGCTTGGGCTGGAGGCGGTCGACCTCGATCCTGTTGAGAATCCTCCGGCAGCGCAGGAGCGCTGCGACGACGCTCTTTCTCCGCCGCAGCGTTTCTTGAAGGAGGGTCGTGCACTCCCCGATCGCCGCGTCGGTCTGCCCGAGCGTCTTCTCATAGGGGCGGATCCGGTAGCCGGCGAGGTTGAGACAGTCGCCCGCCATGACCGCCTGGAGGACCCCCTTGAAGAAGGCCGTGTTGATTTCAAGCCCCGTCGCCTCGCCGGTCGCCTGCTTGAGGCCGCCCTGCTGCTGGAAGAGGAGGACGCGGAATCCTTCGAATCCGGAGTCGACCAGCGCCTTGCGGTACTCGGTCACGTACGTGCCGAAGCGGCACGGTCCGCATGCGCCGGCCGTGACGAAGATGTTGTCGCGGATGATGTCCTGGACGGGAATCCCCTCCTTGTCCCGGAGCCGGGTCAACTGCTTGATGAGGTTTCCGACGGTGAAGTAGGTCGGGTTGCACTGCCCGCGGTTGCCGAACTCCTTGCCGAAGCGGAGCGCCTCCGTGTCGGGGCAGTCCAGCGCCTGGACCTTGTAACCCAGGCCCGCGAGCGCTCCGCTGACCAGCGTGTCGTGGGCGAGCGTCAGGCCGCCCAGCAAAATCGTCGTCGTCCCGCGCTCCTCGCGCGTGAAGGCCTGCGGGTTCCGGTCGTGCCAGTGCTCGACCTTCTCCTCCTCGAGCCCCAGCCGTCGCCGCTCCTGCGATTCGAACTCCTTGAGCTCGGCCTCGATCTCGGCGTAGTCGGTCAGTTCCTTGCTCACGAGATCACCTCCAGATAAGCGCGGAACCGTTGAGGCGCAGAGGTTCGTTCCTTCGATTCCGGGGAGACTCTGGGTCTCGGCGGCTCTGCGGCGATTCCTTTCATGGGGTCCTCTTGAGGAGCACGACCGCCTGTTCGGGCGGAAGAGGGGCGATGTCCGCTTCGATCACCGCAACGGGCTCTTCTTCCAGGTAGGCCAGGTACGCCGCGTCGAACGCGGGCTCCGGCCGCATCTGGGCGCGCCGGGCCGCCAGGAGCTCGCGGCGTTTCGCCTCGACGAGCCTTTCCAGCTCGCTGCGCTTGGACGCCTTGTCGGCCAGCTCCTCCTCGAAGCGCTTGAGCGTGTGGGCGTACGTCTTGACGCGGATCTTGATCGATCCGGCGGGCTTGTTGGCATCGATGTCGTGGAGCGCCGACGACGGCGTGCCGCTCGAATTGATGATGTTGTCGATCAGCCCGTACGTCGGCGCGTCGTGGCCGCACTTGAAGCTCGAGAGGTCGAGCACCACGACGTTCGGGTGGCGCGCCGCGAACTTGGCCGCCCAGACTTTCTGCACGCTGTTCGTCGAGTAGTTCTCCGGCCAGACATCCGAGACCGCGAGCGGCGTCGTGACGAACCCGCGGTCCAGATCGTCCTTGAACCAGCGCGCGAGCCACTGGGGGTCCTTGGGGATCGACCGGATGGACATCACCGGGTAGCCCAGGGCCTGGTACTCGTCGGGCACGCCGTGGTGGAGGCCGGGGTCGAGGTGATAAGGGCGGCACAGCAGCAGCACGCCGATCTTGTTCTCCTCCTCCAGCCTCTCGAGCAGCTCGAGGCCGCGCCGCTCCATCTCCTCGTCGAAAAGCCTCAGCGCCTTCCAGCCCTCCCGGCAGGCGTGGTCGCTCTCGTCCTCCGTGATCCCGAGACGCGGGCCCCAGGTCTCGAACATCTGCCGCGCGAAATAGGTGGGCTCGTTCAGCGTCGCCGCGGGGTCGACGTACTCGATCCCGTTCTTCGCGAAGAAGTCGATCTCCTTCGTGAACGCGGCGCGCATGACCTTGGGAGCGCCCGCGACGATCGGGCAGCTCGTGGAGTCCTGCGTGCCCGCCACGAACGTCGGCATGTGGGTGATGCAGGGGAAGAAGATGTAGTCGAGCTTCTTCTGCGGATGTTTCTTGAAGATCAGGTTGTGGATGTGGGCCTGCGCGACCTTCGAGGGGAAGCAGGGGTCGATCGAGCCGTACTTGGAGCCTTCGGCCCACATCTCCTCGGACGTGGTGTCGCTGAAGACGACGTCGGTCTCGTCCACCCCGAGCGCCTCGAAATAGGTCCTCCAGAGCGGCGCCGAGGAATAGAGGTTCAGGACGCGCGGGATGCCGATCCTCACGCCCTTGCAGCCCGCCGAGCGCCGGATGGGCCGCCGGATGGGCTTGTGCTTGATGCCGCCGAGCAGGCCCTTCTTCACCTCGACGTCGTCGATGAGCGTCCCTTCGGGCGGGATCGGCTGAGGCGTGGTGAAGTGGCGGAACGCGAGCCGCGCCTCGTAGTCGACGAGGTTCGGATACCGCGTCTTGAGGTCCTTTCGCCTCTTCTCGAGCACCTTGAGCGCGTCGAGCGATTCGACCGTTCCCTTCTCGCAGCTGAAGCCGGAAATGTACCGGCTCGTCCGCCCGTCGGGCGTCTTCGTGTCGATGAAGGTCCGCGAGCAGTTGTTGGGGCAGAAGTGGCAGACGGTCTCCGCGTCGTTCTTCGTCGTGAAGCCGAGGTTGATCGCCTGGTCGAGGCCGATGAAGGTCGAGTTCCCGCGGCGCTTCACCACTCGGAGCGTCTCGAGCGCGGCGCCGATCGCGCCCGCCTCGCCCGGGTGGGGGTGGACGCGGACGACGGCTCCGGGCACCCGGGCCTTGATGTAGTCCGCCTGGGCCTTGACCGCCGCCAGGTTGTACTGCGTCCCGCCCTGAAGCACGTAGCGCGTCCCGAGCTGCGCGAGGCGCGGGATCTGGACCACGTACTGCCAGACGTTGCGCGGAAGGACCATCGCGAGCCCGGCCAGAAGTTCTTCCTTCGAGTAGCCTTCCTTCTGGAAGTTGACGCGGTCGGCGTCGAGGAAGACGGCGCAACCGTAGCTGAACTTGGGGCTGAGCGGGGCCTTGAACGCGGCATCGGCGTACTCGGTGACCGGGATGCCGAACTGGTTGGCCATCGCCTGCAGCAGCATCCCGTTCCCGGCGGAGCATTGGTTGGAGAGCCGGAAGTTGCGGATCTCGCCGTTGACCATGAAGAGGACCTTGATGTCCTGGCCGCCGATGTCGCAGATGACGTCGAGCTCGCCGCAGTACTTCACGGCGGCGGTCATGTGGGCGACGGTTTCGACGACGTTCACATCCGCGCGGACGGGGATGGACGCGGACGGCGGCGCCGGGGACGCGCGCCTTGATGTAGTCGACCTGGGCCTTCACGGCGGCGAGGTTGTACTGGGTCCCTCCCTGGAGTAGCCTTCCTTCTGAAAGTTCACCCGGTCGGCGTCAAGGAACACCGCACAGCCGTAGCTGAACTTGGGGCTGAGCGGGGCCTTGAATGCGGCG
>CAZSCC010000069.1:0-4170 GCA_964604905.1 uncultured Planctomycetales bacterium | reverse complement strand
GCTGACCACCTACTTCGTCGTGGTGGAGTGGTTCGCGCTCCTTTTCTCGGTGGGGGCGGTCTTCGTCCTCCGACGGAAGATGCCCGACGCCCCGCGGCCCTTCAAGACCCCGGGCTACCCGTGGGTTCCCCTCTTGTTCCTCGTGGGCACCGTCGTGGGCCTTACGGCGATCGTCTGGGACGGTATCAAGAAGGGCAACTGGTCGCCCGTCTGGGGGCTCCTGATCGCCATGGCCGGCTTCCCGGTCTACTGGCTCTGGCGCGGAAGACGCTCGACACCCTGATCCAGCGGCTCGATCGGGCGCCGCACGCGCCGGTAGGGAAGGGTCTCGAGCCGCGCCGTGCAGATCCCCGGCGTGTCGACCTCGAGCACCGCCCGGGCGAGGTCGCCGTACGCGGCGCGCCACGCGAGCGCCGATTTGACCACGATGATCCGGCACGCCGCGGGATCGATCCCCATCACCTCGATTTCCTGCCGATCGAAGGGCATCACCTTGCGCTCGCGGACCAGGATCTGGACGCCGTCCGCCTCGAGGACCGCCGACGCGCCGGCCCGCACCTGACGGTTCGTCATGTAGGAGCTCTTGTAGGAGAAGTCCCCGCAGCCGAGCCGCGCGACCCGCGCCCGGATGCGGAGCGGCGCTCCGTGCAGCCGGTCGGTCTTGCCGCCGACCGGCAACTCGAGGCTCGCCCCCACCCCGGCCTGGCGGGCGAGGGCGACCGCCTCGGGATCGGTCAGCGTGACGACGGCCCCCACGGCTTTCGCCTCGAGCAGTTCGGCGAGCAGCGCCGTGCCGTCGCCGGGACCTCCGCCGCCGATGTTGTCCGCCTGGTCCACGAGGATCACCGGCCCAGCGGATTCGCGAAGGGCGCGCGCGACCGCCTCCCGCGGCGAGAGATTCGCGATCCGGAACCGGTCTCTCGCCTCCCAGGCGGCCCGGGCAATCTCGTCCGCGATCCGCCGGGCGAGCGCGGGGTCGCCGTCGGTCGTCGCGGCGACGCCGATCCCCGCGTGGGGAACGTCGGCGTACGGGAAGCCGCCCGCGACGGTCACGCTCAGCACGCCGGGCCTCCGCTCGGCCTCGTGCGCCCTCTCCATCAGGTCTTTCATCGGCGACGCATCCGTCCTCTGGGATTGCGGCACGGTGAGCAGGGGAGGCTGCGCGAACGCGCGCGTGGGGCGGATTTCGCCGGCCAGCATCCGGGACATGAGCCCGGCCACTTCGCGCGCCCGCTCGTACGGATCCACGTGCGGGTAGGTGTCGTAACCGGCGAACAGGTCGATGCCCTCCACGAACGACGCGTGCAGGTTCGCGTGGAAGTCGAGTACCGCCCCGATCGGGATCGTGCCCAGCTTCCGGCGGATCCGCCCGATCAGGTCGGCCTCGACCTCGTCGATGCCGTCCACGACCATCGCCCCGTGGAGGTCGAGGAGGATGCCGTCGGGTCGCGCGGCGGCGAGCCGCTCCACCAGCGGGCCGGCCGTCGCCTCGTAGGCCGCCCGCGCCACGGTGCCGGAGGGGGTCGCGGAGGCG
This sequence comes from uncultured Planctomycetales bacterium, assembly GCA_964604905.1. GTDB lineage: Bacteria > Planctomycetota > MHYJ01 > MHYJ01 > JACPRB01 > JACQFK01. The sequence continues at coordinate 2,636 of CAZSCC010000069.1, read as the reverse complement.
AAGAGGATCGGCACGAGGTCGAACCCGTGGTCCAGGAATCCGCCGAGCGGCGTGCGGGTCCCGCGGAAGGCGTCCACGATCGCGGCGCTTTCCTTGACCTCAAAGTCGGCGAGCGTCGTGGGCGCGGCGGCGAAGGTGTTGGTCTCGTGCCAGACGCCGCCGATCGCCACCCGAGGAGCCACGGGTATCCTACGCTCAGTCGAGGAGGAGGACGTCGCCTTCTTCCAGCAGCGGCAGGGTGATCGTCACGGCATCGCCCGAGCGCTCGATTGCCAGAGGCTGCTGGAGTGCCGTGGAGGTCACGCGCGTCAACTCGCCCGCCCCGCGGATCGTGACCTTGAGATCCTTGAAGGGCAGGAGGACCGGGGACTTCCCCTTGCCCGGGACGCGGTAGGCCCAGTTCATCAGGGTGACCGCGCGGCGGCCGCCGTTCCGGAGCAGCACGCCTTCCACGAGGGGCTGGGAGGAGTCCACCACGGGCTTTGTCCGGGCGAGGGCGGGTCCGGCGACCTGCAAGCGACGGACCGTGTCGAAATCGCGGCTCATGTCGAACTCCTCGGCGCGCACCGCGGCGCTGTACTCGAGGCCCGGGAAGAACCCGGCGACCCAGGCCTCGCCCTTCCCGAAGGCGCGGCGCGTGACGGCCGCGCCTCCGTCGGCGAAGCGGGCGACGACCTCCGTTCCCGCGGCGGGCTTCAAGATTTCGCGGCCCACCACGAGCTTGAGGCCTTCGATCTCGGCCCCGGCGGCAGCCGGATAGGCCTCCAGCCGCGTCGCGCCGTAGGCCTGGACCTTGGCCCACAGATCCACGGGGGCGCGGACCTCGAGGCCCAGGACCGGCGCCATCGCCGCGAGCGGTTGATCCGCCTCGTCGCGCGCGAGGCCGCCCGCGCTGGTGCAGAGCGTGCCGCCCGCCTTCACCCAATCGGCGACCTTCGAGGCGGCCGCCGCGGTTAGGTGGGCGCCGCTGATGTAGATGACCTTGTAACGGGAGAGATCCGCGGTCGCGAGCATTCCCTCGTCGAGCGGATCGACGGGGAGGTGGGCGTGGGCGAGCGCCGTGTAGATCCACTTGGCGTTCTCATACGCCGCCGGCGAGCCGCCGGCGAGGCGCGCCCAGATCTCCGACGAGCGCGGATTGACCACCGCCACTTCCGCCGGGACCGCCCAGGTGGCTCCGTAGAGGACCTCCTCGCTCCGGGCCAGGAGCGAGGCGGCCCGTGCGGTCTTCACGAGGACCTCGTCGCTCGAGGCGAACGTGTCCCCCTTCGCGTACTCGGGGCCGTAGGTGTACCAGTAGATCATCCCGAAGCCGCGGCCGGCGGCCGAGAGCGCCCGCTGGATCGGGGCCCCGCGGTGAGGCTTCACGTAGATCCCGAGCTTCAGGTCCTGGCGCGCGCCGACCGTCCGGCCGACGTCGCAAAGGTAGCTGTCCCAGCCCCAGATCCGCGCGTCGCGGTTCGACGTCTCGTAGACGAACGCGTTGTCCGCCGCGCGGTAGTAGTCGAAGAAGTCGAGGCTGTGGCCGCCCATGAGGAACGTGTTGCCTCGGAGGGCGAAGGAGTAGACGAACGGCTGCTTGAGGGAGGGGTCCTTCCGCTTCTCCGCATTCGCCCGCGCCAGCGCGTCCCGGACCGGCGTGAAGAGGCGGGCCGACGCGTGGTTCTGGAACATCGCGGTGTGATAGGCCACGAGCCCCGTCGCCGCCGGCTTCGCCGTCAGGTCGGCGGGCCGGATCTCCGTCCAGTCCGCCTTTCCGAGGTCCCCGGGCTTGATCCCCCGGTCCTTGAGATAGGTCCTGAACCCTTCGGCGCAGTTCGCGCAGGTCGCGGGATGGGCCTTGCCTTCGGGGGCGCGGTCGAAGATTGAGCCGATCTCGTCCTCCGTGCGCCACCACACCTCCTCCACGGGCATCGTGAGCGCGGCGGCGAGGCCCTTCTCGATCATCTCCTTCGTCCGCGCCGCCACCCCCGGGGCGAAGGGGCAACCCGCCTCGGGCAGCTCCCGGCCCTTCTGCGCCGCGGGGACGGGATAGCCTCCCAGCTGGGCGTAGAGCATCCGGTTGAAGTCCTTCGACTCGGAGAGGAATCGGGGGCCGCCCACGAAGCCGTTCACGCCCAGGAGGCGGAGGGTCTGGATCTCGGCCTCGAGGACGGCCTTGTTCGTGAAGCGCGTGCCGTAATAGCTGCCGCTGCCGTAGCCGCCCAGGTTGGTCGTCACCCCGAAGCGCTTGAGGCGGGGCGCGCTCGATCCCAGGAGGGCCTCCACCCGGGCCGCCCGCTGCCGGGCGTAGTCGAGGAGCCCCGAGAGTTCCTTCACGAACCGCGCATCGTCGGGCGTCCGGCCGCCCGCCAGGCAGTAGGCGGGGATCACGATCCCCACCGTCCCGCCGTCGGGCCCCGACTCCTTGAAACTCTTGAGCACCTTCCCCTTCCAGGCGAACTCGAACTCCACCTCCACGTCCGTCGAATACCCCTCGGTCCGGTGGAATCCGTCCGATCCTTCGCCGCGGACGAGCTTCCCGCCACGGCCGACCATGAAGGTCACGAAGAGCTTCGCGGGGAACTTCCCCTTGTTGAAGGAGGCGACCGGAACGGCGGGGGACCAGGTCCCGATCGGAAGGCTCTCGGCCAGCG